>DASXZC010000317.1:0-43515 GCA_036502165.1 Bryobacteraceae bacterium | reverse complement strand
CCTGATTCCCACGGAAAGGAGGCCCGATTTATGTCCGATTCAGCGGAGCCTCCGTCTACACGCGACGTCCGGCGCGCGTAGCATTTCCCGCCTTTCTGCGCCGTTCATCGAACTGTAAAAGTCGTCTGCTCTCCTGATCATTTGGGCTCTCTTCGAACCAAGGAACTCTCCTTGGTTCGCTTGCGCAGCCTCGAATCGCACTCCCAAAATGACGATGCCTCACCGGTTCCGCCACACAATCCGGATCGCTTGCCTCTTCGCCGCGCTCAGCACAGTTGCGTGGACTCAAGACCCTCCCGCTCCCGATCCCGAGCGCTGGAATGTCTTCTATCAGGCGACCTCCATCGGCCAGTATCACGGCACGTTCTCCTCGCCCTATTCGAGTCCATACAGTCTGCAGGCGTACCCCGAACGCGACGCTTCGCTGACGACGACCCTGTTCCTCGGCCTTCGTCTCGCCAAGAACACGACGCTCTATTTCGATCCGGAAATCGCCGGAGGCCGCGGCTTCAGCGGCGTCAACGGACTCGCCAATTCATCGAACGGCGAACTGCCCCGCGTCGCCTCAGCCACGCCGAAACCTTATCTGGCGCGCCTCTACATCTCGCAGGACTTCGGCTTTGGCGGCGACGAAATGGAATCGGTCGAGAGCGACGAAAATCAGCTCGGCGGTCAGCGCCCCGTCAACCGCTACACCATCACCGCCGGACGTTTCACGCTCACCGACTTCTTCGACAACAACAAGTACTCGCACGATCCGCGCAGCCAGTTCATCGGCTGGGCCGTCATGTTTAACGGCGCCTGGGATTATCCGGCAGACGTCCGCGGCTACACGTGGGGATGGATGCACGAGATCCACACCCGCCACTGGTCGTTCCGCTACGCGAGTGCAGCGATGCCTCGCGTCGCGAACGGACTGCGCTTCGACCGCCGCCTCTTCGTCAACCGTGGCGATGTATTCGAAGCGGAACGCCGCTACACGATCGGTGGTCACGCCGGAACCCTCCGCGCCTTGAATTTCGAAAATCATGCCAACGCAGGCACCTATCAACAGGCCATCAACGATGTCGCGCAAACCAAATCGGTCCCCGACGTCATCTCGACCCGCCGCAATGGAACGTTTAAATACGGCTTCGGCCTGAACGCCGAGCAGGAAATCGCCAAGGATATCGGAGTCTTCGGACGCCTCGGCTGGAACGATGGCAAGACGGAAAGCTTCGCCTTCACCGCCATCGATCGCCTCGCCACGATCGGGGTCTCTGTCGGCGGCGAGCGTTGGCATCGCAAGTTCGACGTCGTGGCTTCCGAGATGACCGTCAATGGACTTTCCGCCGTCCACCGCCAATACCTTGCGCTCGGCGGCCACGACTTCCTGCTCGGCGACGGCGCACTCAACTATGGACTCGAATCCATTTGGGAATCGTATTACAACGCCCGCCTGACGCCCTGGCTATTTATCACCTTCGACGTTCAGCACATCGCCAATCCGGCGTACAACCGTGATCGTGGACCGCTAGTCGTTCCCTCGGCCCGCGTCCACATGGAGTTCTCGAAAGAAACGTTCGCTTCGCATCCGAAGCATTGAAAAGTTCGGATGTTACTCTGGCACTTCCAAAATGCCTTTGAATATTTGGCCCAAAGGTTTCGCCGCCGCCGCGCCGCAGCCCGGCATCAACCGCTCCACCATCGGACTCGCCGATTTAGCGGTCGGAATCGGCATGCTCGCACTGCTCTACGCAATCGCGCGCGTCGGAGCCGAATCGTTCGTCAAATTCAATCCGCCTGACATTATTCCCTCGGTCGATCTCGATCCGCGCAACCTTCCGAACTACGCCGCCCGCTCGACTCTGCGTATGTTCCTCGCGCTCGGCGCATCCACAGCATTCGCGTTCGTCTACGGCTACACAGCCGCCCGCAGCCGCCGTGCGGAACGCGTACTCATCCCGCTGCTCGACATCCTACAATCGATCCCCGTACTCGGCTTCCTCTCCGTCACCGTCACCGCTTTCATCGCTCTCTTCCGCGGCAGCCTGCTCGGTCTCGAAGCCGCGTCGATCTTCGCAATCTTCACTGGACAAGCGTGGAACATGACGTTTTCGTTCTATCAATCTTTGCGCTCCGTCCCTGCGGAACTCGACGAAATGGCCACGCTCTATCGCCTCTCTCGTTGGGAACGCTTCACCCGTCTCGAACTTCCCACTTCGATGATCGGACTCGTATGGAACGGCATGATGAGCTTCGGAGGCGGCTGGTTCTTTCTCGCGGCCAGCGAGGCGATCAGCGTCCTGAATCATCCCTACACACTCCCTGGCCTCGGCTCATACGTCGCCGCGGCGATTCAAGCCCAGGACTTCCGCGCCCTCGCCTGGGCGATCGTCGTGATGATCGTCCTGATCCTCATCATCGACCAGTTCTTCTGGAAGCCGCTCGTCACCATCGCGGATCGCTACAAGCTCGAACTCAGCGCCGCTGAGGAGCCCCACTTCTGGCTCGTGGACCTTTGGCGCTCCGCGTCACTGCCTCGCCACGCCGAACGGCTCGTGGCCCCGTTCTTTAATCGCATCGACCGTGCGCTGTCGGCCTCGACCGCCTCGCGTCCTGCCCTGCCCGATCGCAAGCCTTCGAAGGCCGGCGATCTCATCTACAACGCAATCCTGGTGCTCGTCACCGCTAGCCTGATCATTGCCGCCGTTCGTTTCGTCCTGGCGCGCGTCGGACTCGCCGAAGTCGGACACGCAGCAGTCCTCGGCATCGAAACGGGCTTGCGCGTAATCGCCCTCCTCATCTTCAGCACCGTCGTGTGGACGCCCATCGGAGTCGCCATCGGATTCAATCCGAAACTCGCGCGTCTGTCGCAACCGATCGTCCAGATCCTCGCATCGTTCCCTGCGAATTTCCTGTTCCCCTTCGCGACTCTCGGCTTCATCAAAATGGGTCTCAGCCTGAATTGGGGCAGCATGCTGCTGATGGCTCTCGGATCGCAATGGTATCTGTTGTTCAACGTGATCGGTGGCGCACAATCGATCCCCAACGATCTGCGCGAAATGGCTTCGAGCATCGGCCTGCGCGGAATCCGCCAATGGCGCGCCTTGATCGGCCCCGGCATCTTCGCCTCTTGGGTCACAGGAGCCATCACCGCATCCGGCGGAGCATGGAACGCGAGTATCGTCTCCGAACTGGTCTCCTGGGGCGGCACGACTCTCAAAGCGGACGGCCTCGGCGCCTATATTTCCGAAGCCACCACGCAAGGCGACTGGCCTCGCATCGTCCTCGGTGTCGGCCTGATGAGCATCTTCGTCGTCGGATTGAATCGCATCATCTGGCGGCCCCTCTACGCCTTGGCCGAAAACAAATATCGACTGGGGTAGGTTAACCAACGATAAGGAACGCACCGCTATGCAACCAACCACCGCAACTCTCCTCACCGCCGAGCGCGTCGCGAAAACATTCCCGCTCCCCGCGGGCGGCGAGCAGACCGTCCTCGAGCAGGTCAGCGTCACCGTTGCGCCCGGTGAAATGGTCGCGCTTCTCGGCCGCAGCGGATCCGGCAAGAGCACGCTCCTGCGCATCCTCGCCGGCCTAATCCCGCCCAGTTCCGGACGCGTCCTCAACAAGGGCGTCCCCCTCTCCGGCCCCAATCCAGACGTCGCGATGGTGTTCCAAAGTTTCGCTCTGCTCCCCTGGCTGACTGTGCAGGAAAATGCGGAACTCGGCCTCTTCGCCCGCGGAGTCTCTAAGGAAGATTGCGAACGCGAAGCCGTCACCGCCCTCACCATGGTCGGACTCGAAGGCTTTGAAGGTGCCTATCCAAAGGAACTCTCCGGCGGCATGCGCCAGCGTGTCGGCTTCGCTCGCGCCTTCGTCATGAAGCCGGACGTCCTCATGATGGACGAACCCTTCAGCGCCCTCGACGTCCTCACTGCGGAAAACCTGCGCGGTGAAATCAGCGACCTCTGGGAAAAGGGAACGTTCCCCGCGAAGAGCATCCTGATCGTCACCCACAACATCGAAGAAGCCGTTCTGCTTGCGGATCGCATTGTCGTGCTCGGCGCAAATCCCGGCAGCATTCGCGGCGAAGTCCGCGTCGACCTCCCGCGTCCGCGCGACAAGAAGGGTCCGCGCTTCGTCGCGCTCGTCGACTACATCTACACCGTGATGACCAATCCCACCGCGCCCGTAGGCGAACTCCCCTCGAGCAAGCCCGAGCCCCGCTTCCCCATGCTCCCGCACGCCCGCGTCGGAGGAATCAGCGGACTCATCGAAATCGTCCACGACCGCGGCGGACGCGAGGATCTTCCCAAGCTCGCCGAAAGCCTGCGCCTTGAAATCGACGATCTGCTCCCCGCCGTCGACGCCGCCGCGATGCTCGGCTTTGCTGAAGTCGCGCAAGGCGACGTCTCCCTCACCGCGTCCGGAACCGAGTTCGCGACCGCCGGCGTCCACCGCAGCCACGAGATTTTTCAGCAGCAAGTCCTCGAGCGCGTCCCCTTCATCTCGACCGTCGTCCAGGCGATCAACCACAAGAAGGACGGCCGCATCGGCAAGGAATTCATCCTCGACATTCTCGACGAACACTTCTCCGAAACCGAATCCGAACGCCAGTTCCAGACCCTCGTCGACTGGGGCCGCTACGCGCAGTTGTTCGAGTACGACGCCGACGAGGAGCGCCTCTACAAGGTCGTTGACGATGCCGAAGAGAACGAGTAGCGCCCTCTCATCTGTGCAATTTTTCCTGATTCTCGATTCACTTTAGACGTGGTAGACTAGGACCGCACTGAGGTGAACGGATACAGGCGTTACAGAAGCCTCGGATGGGCGGACTAAGACCTGATCGAGAGGCTAAGCTAATTCGAAACCCGATTGTACATCTCATCAACCCCAGCGACGAATCGTTTGGAACTGCTGTAATCACCCCCCGTTGGCTCTTCGTGTTGGCGGCGGCAACGCCTGCCCGGCACGGGGATCCAGAGATCTGCGATGAAACTCTGGAGCAGATCGACCTCAGCCGCATCGAGGCTGGCGATATCTGCGGCATCGGCATCCACACCGGCAACGCTCTTCGCGGCTATGCCGTAGGACGCCTGCTGCGCGAGCGCGGCGCCTGGGTCGTGTTTGGCGGTATCCACTCGACGCTCTATCCCGAGGAAGCCTTCGAACGCGGAGGGGCGCATGCCGTCGTCAAAGGCGACGGCGACGTCGCATGGCAGCGCGTGCTCGACGATTGCGCCAAAGGCGCGCCCGAGCGAATCTACGAAGGCGGTCGCGTCGACGCGAGCCAGTTTAAAGCCGCCCGTTGGGATCTTCTTCCCAAAGACAAATACATGTGGGCCTCCGTGCAAACCGTGCGCGGATGCGCCAAGCACTGCTCGTTCTGCTCGGTCTGGCGCACCGATGGCCAGAAGCCCCGCCAGCGCCCTTACGATGCTGTTATTGAGGAAATCGTCGAGCTTCGCCGTCAAGGCTTCCGCTTCATCGCCCTCGCCGACGACAACTTCTATCCGGTCACTCTCACCGACCTGAAGCTCGCCGAGCGTCAGAAAAACATGACGCGCGTAGCCGAATTGCAAGCCTTGCGTGCGGACCGTTTTGAACTCATGGCGCGCCTCGCCGAACTGCCGGGCGACATGAACTTCTTCACCCAAATCACGATGGAATCGGCCGAAGACACCGAGTTCCTCGACGCCATGAAGAAGGCCCGCATCAAGGGCGCGCTGGTCGGCATCGAAGCCGTCACGCCGGAAGGCCTGAAGGCTGTTTATAAGGATTTCAATCTCTCCGGCGACAAACTCATCGAACGCCTGCAGACGTTCCGCGATCACGGTGTACACGTCCTCGGATCCTTCATCTTCGGGCTCCCCACCGATCGCGCCGAAACCTTCGCCGCCACTTGTGACCTCGCCGAAAAATCCGGCCTGACCTTCGCTCAATTCGTCATGCTGACGCCCTTCTGCGGCACCGTCGATTTCGAGCGCTGGGAAAAAGGACAGGGCGAAAATCCGCCCGCTGTCGACGGAATCCCGCTGACTCGCTATTGGCTGATTCCCGCCGAGAAGCGCCCCAAAATGTTCATGCCGCATCCGACCATGGGCTCGGAGGAAATGCGCGGACGCACGCAAGGCGTGTGGGATCGTTTCTACAGCTTTTCGAATGTCTGGAAACGCTCGCGCTGCACGCCGAATTTGAAGGCGCGCCTCGCCTTCGTATTCGTCTCGAAACTCTACCGGCAGATGTACGCAAGCACCGGTATCGCCACCGACAGCGCCCGCAGAAACAACGCCACGCGTTGGGCCCGATGGCTCGCCAAACCCACGCTGCGCCTGTTCCAGGCGCGTCCCATGCCGGACTTGAAAGTTCCCCGGCGTGACCCCATCGAAGCTCCCGCGGCAGCCGCATTAAAGGTCCTCGGCTGAAAGCTGACATAATAAAAGAATGAGTTCCAGTTCCACTGGACTCACCAAACTCCTGGGGCCGCTCCAAAGCCGTCTGGCGCGCATCGATCTTCGCGAGCACGAAGATAAGATCCTCTTGCTGCTCGCCCTGGTCATCAGTTCATTGGTGGGTTTGTTGGTTGTTGCCTTCGTCGCGCTCACTGAGCGCTTAGGCAGCCTTCTCCTCTCCTCCGGCGGCATTGCGCGCCTGCTGAGCCCGTTGATTGGTTCCTTAATCGGCGGTTGGCTGCTCTTTAAATTTTTCCCGGATGCCCGCGGCAGCGGAATCCCGCAAACCCGCGTCGCCCTGATTCTCAATAACGGCATCATCAGCCTCCGCACGATTGTCGGTAAGTTCATCTGCTCGGCGATTTCCCTCGGCAGCGGCGTCGCTCTCGGCCGCGAAGGACCCTCGGTCCAAATCGGCGCCGGTATCGCATCGACCTTCGGACGGCGCCTCGGCCTCAGCAGTCTCCATGTTCGCTCGCTCGTCCCCGTCGGAACCGCCGCGGCAGTGGCAGCCGCGTTCAACACTCCGCTCGCGGCCGTCCTCTTCACCCTCGAGGAGATCCTCGCCGACCTGCACGCTCGCGTCGTCGGATCGGTCGTCATCGGCGCCGCCACCTCGTGGATCGTCCTCCGTTTGATCCTCGGCGACGAGCCTCTCTTCCACGTCCCCGCCTATCAATTGGTCCATCCCGTCGAATTCCTGATTTACGCTATCCTCGGCATCCTCGGCGGCCTCGTCTCGACAGCCTTCGTCAAGCTGCTCCTGTGGCAGCGCGAGTTCTTTCTCAAAGTACCCAAAGCGTGGAAACCCTTTGCACCCGCCGCCGGCGGACTCCTCGTCGGACTCATGGCCCTCTTCGCACCCGGCGTCCTCGGCGTCGGCTACAACCTCGTTGGTGATGCTCTGAACGGCCAGATGGCTCTCAAGATGATGGTGCTCCTGATGGTCTTGAAGCTGATCGGGACCGCCACTTGCTACAGCTCAGGCAACGCCGGCGGCATCTTCGGACCCAGCCTGTTCATCGGCGCCATGCTCGGCGGAGCCGTCGGACAAACGGCCCACACGCTGTTCCCCGACTACACTGGCAACGCAGGCGCGTACGCCCTGGTCGGCATGGGCGCCGCCTTCGCCGGCATCGTGCGGACCCCCATGACGAGCGTCATCATGATCTTCGAAGTGACGCGCGACTACACCATCATCGTGCCCCTCATGATCGCGAACATGGTGAGCTACGTCCTCGCAAAAAGGCTGCAAAAGCTGCCGATTTACGAAGCATTGTCGAAGCAGGAGGGAATCACTCTTCCCTCCCATTCGCAACTCGAGCCCCTCGCCGTCGGACGCGCCATGCGCCCCCTCGCCGACGCCTCAGGAGAACTGCCTTCCAGTCCCTTCGCCTATCCGGACGACCCGCTCGACTCCGCCCTCCAGCGCATCGCCAAGGCCGGCGTCAACGAAATCGCCGTCATCCGTCGCGATGGCGGAATCCGTGTCGGCGTCCTCAGCGAGCAGGACGCCATCGAAGCCTACAAGGCCTCCGCGCTCAAGCAAGTGGAAGCTCCCTCCGTTCAGAGTTGGCTGCCCGCGCTGCTCGCCATCATCGTCGCTGCCGTTCTGATCGTCTCCGGACTTGTCTTCCTGCAACGCTCCCGCCAGCTCGGGCAGGGCATCGCGGCGTATGAGAATGGCCAGAAACTGCTCGCCCAGGGGCAAACCGAAGCCGCCGTTTCCGCGTTCCGAAACGCCCTCGCCCACAACTCCCAGAATGTGAAAGCACGCGCCGCTCTCGGACTCGCGCTCGTCGAATCGGGTCATCCCGCCGAGGCCGCGGACTACTTGAACGAAGTCATCAAGAAGGACATTCACAACGGTCCTGTCTGGTCCGGCCTCGCCGAAGTAGCGCTCGCCTCAAACGACAACAAGACCGCGCTCGCGAACTTCCGTCAGGCCCTCTCTGAAGATTGGCCCGCGGCCGACGAGCCCGAGCGCCGCAAGATTCAACTCGAATACGCGATGATGTTGGCGACCGGAGGACGGAAGAACGAAGCGGTCTCTCTGCTTCTCGCGATGGTCGATCAGCACGGCGACGATGCCGCCTCCGCTACGCGCGCCGCCGACGCCGTCAAGGCGATCGGTACTCTCGAGCAGGCCGAGGAAGCCTACTCCGGGCTCGTCAATCACTTCCCCGCCGACACCGCCGCGTGGATTCGGCTCGGTGACGTACGCTTCGCCGAAGACAAGGCGCAGCCCGCTCTCGATGCCTATCGGCGCGCCCTGAAAATCAGTCCCGTCAATCAGGAGGCCCGCGCCGCCGTCGCTCGCTCCGAAGAAGTTCTCAGTCTCGATCCCATGCGCCGCGGACTCCCCGTCCGTGAACGCGCACACCGTTGGGATCAGGTGCTCGACCGCGTGATCACCGCCGCCACCGCTTGCGGATCCTCCTCACCTGATATTGAAAAGGCCAAGCTCCTCGCGAAAAAACCCGCGGCGAGCATCGATGCCGCCGATCAAAAGATGGCCTCGGCGCTCAGTGTTTGGAAGAGCGTTCCGGAAAACTGCCGGATCGATCTCGCCCTCGTGCACATCCTCGGCAAACTCTCCGAATGATCTAACGAACGATCATCAACCGCAAGTCCATGACGTTCGTATTCGTCGGACCCGTCTTGATCAAATCGTGCAAACGCTCGAAAAAATGATAGGAATCGTTGTTCTCGAGGAACTCGGCCGCATTCAATCCCTGCGTCCGCGCGCGCGTCAGCGTCAACCCGTCGCCGATCGCACCAGCCGCGTCCGTCGGACCATCCGTCCCATCCGTCCCCCCGCTCAGCACTGTCAGGTGCGGCAGTCCGTTCAACGCCAACACCGCCGCCAGAACGAACTCCTGATTCCGTCCGCCCTTGCCTGTGCCTCGCACCGTAACCGTCGTCTCACCGCCAGAAATCACACACACCGGAGCCCGCGCCGGTTGCCCCGTCGCCACAATCTCACGCGCGATCGCCGCATGCATCGACGCGATCTCACGCGTCTCGCCCTCGATGTACGACGAGAGCACCAGCGGCGTCAATCCCAACTCCCGCGCCTTCGCCGCCGCGGCATCGATCGCCAGCCGATTGCTTCCGACCACCACATTCCGCACTCTCCGGAACAGCGCGTCTCCCGGCTTCGGAGTCTCACGCAACGGCAATTTCGTTTTGATTTTGAAGTGGTCGAGGATCCCCTGCGCCTCAATCACCGACGTCGGATCAGGCGCGGTCGGACCGGATCCAATCGTACTCGGATCGTCGCCAATCACGTCCGACAGAATCAGCGTCAACACAGTCGCCGGATAAGCCGTCGCCGCCAGCCTTCCACCCTTGATCGCCGACAGATGTTTCCGCACCGCGTTCATCTGTTGGATCGTCGCCCCAGCCTGCAACAGCCGTTGCGTCAACTTCTGCATCGCCTCGAGCGTGATCCCCGTATCGGGCAGCGTCAATAGCGCGGACGCTCCTCCTGAGATCAGGCACAGCAGCAGATCGTCCTTGCGAGCCTCGGCCGCGATCGCCGCGATTTTCTTCGCTCCCGCAACCCCCGCCGCATCCGGAACCGGGTGCGCGCACTCATTGATTTCGATCCGCTCGAGCTCCGCCGTGTGACCGTATTTGACGTTGATCAGCCCGCCGCTTACCCGCTCGCCGAGCAGCCGCTCGATCTCGACGGCCATCGCCGCAGTCGCCTTACCCGCGCCGACGACGAAGATTCTGCGATAGCGATCAAGCGGATATTCGACCCCACCCGCGATCAGCTTGCCGCCCTCGATCCGCACATGCCGATCAATCGCCTCGCCCGGATTTGCGGCCTTCAGTGCCGCCTCGAAAATCTCGAGCGCCTGCTTCCGGCTCGGCGTCGCCACAGGATTCTTCATTTGAATAACGGCAGTTCGAGCACCGCCGCTGTCACGAGCGCAGCATCATCCGAATCCACTTCGACCCGATAATCACAGCGCGAATATTCATTACGCCTCGCGTGAAACAGTTCTTCGAATCGCTTCGGATCCCTCGCCAACGGCCTCGTCTGCGTCTCGCCGATCCGCTCCCGAATCCTCTCGAACGGGCAATCGAGCCACACCGTAACGCCGTTCTCCGCGAGCAGCCGATTATTCTCCGGATCGACGAACGTCCCACCGCCCAGCGCCAGCACCAGCGGACGTCCCGACTGCACCGCCCGCACGCGCTGCCGCAGCGCCACCCGCTCGATCTCCCTGAATCCGGCCTCGCCATGCGTATCGAAGATCTCCGAAATCGGAGTCTTCTGCGTTCGCACGATGTCTTCATCGAGGTCGCCGAAGTGCCAGCCCAGCTCATCCGCCAGCTTCGCCCCGATCGTCGACTTGCCCGAGCCCATGAAGCCGACCAGATAAATACCCGGAGTTCGTTTCAACTTGAGAATCATGCTTGAGGATGTTGCCGATCGTGGATCTTCGTAAGCTGCGCCTGCATCACGGCGGGAACCATCCGGCTCGCCGCCACCATCAACCAGCCCAGCTTCGGAGTCAATACCGTCCGCTTCTCCGCCTCCATGCCGCGCACGATATCGCGCGCGCACCGCTCGGCCGTAATCGCCAGGCCCCGCGCCCGCGCGATACTCTCCGGCACCTTCCCTCCCAGGATATGCTGCTGAAACCCCGTCGCGACGTACCCCGGACAAACGATCATCGCGTGTATGCCGTCGCGCTTCAGTTCCATCCGCAAGCCCTCGGTCAGCGAGCCCAGCGCGTACTTCGAAACCGAATACAGCGTGAACCAAGGAAGCGTGATCTTGCCGGCGATCGAACCCACGTTCACGATCATCCCCGATTTCCGCCTCCGCATGTGCGGCGCCGCCAGTTGCGCAAGCGCAAGCGGAGCGAAAAAATTCAATTCCATCAGCATTCGCGCCGCATCGAGCGGAACTTCCCACGCCGGAGCGTACAATCCCGCGCCCGCATTGTTGATCACTGCATCGATCCGTCCGAATCGTGCGATCGACTCCTCGATGATCCGCTTCCGCACAGTGTCATCGGTGATGTCGCCGGCGACGATCAGCGGATCGGCTGCCTCGGGAACCACCGCGCGCAATTTCGTTTCGTTGCGCGCATTGAGTGCCAGCCTCGCTCCGAGCTTCGAAAGAATTCGCGCCAATTCGGCTCCGATTCCATCCGATGCGCCGGTCACAATGATCACACTATCCGCGATTGTCATGAAGGTTTCGGAGGCGGTCCATTCGGAGTTGGCCCTTCAAAAGTGATAATAGTATCATGCAACAAGACTTGTTGCCGTTGTTTCCTTTGCAGGTCGTACTGTTTCCCCGGACGCCGCTGCCCCTCCACATTTTCGAGGATCGTTATAAGGAGATGATTGGCGAGGCGATCCATTCAAACACGGAATTCGGCGTCGTTCTGGCCGGCGAAAAGGGCATCGCCAACATCGGCTGCACCGCCATCGTCGACCGCGTGATCCAGCGTCACGACGACGGACGCCTCGATCTCATTTCCTCCGGCCGCCGCCGTTTCGAAATTCAATCCCTCGATCAGGAAAAATCATATCTGCGCGGCGCCGTCGAGTTCTTTGACGACGAAGGCGAAGAGCAGGAAGGCACCGTCTCCTCCGACCTAAAATCGAAAATCGTCGAAGCCTACAACGCCCTGCCCCCAGGCGACGATCCCGTTGCCTCCCCCGAATGGAACGACGCTCAACTGAGCTTCCAACTCGCCCAACGCATCGCCGATCTGCAATTCCGTCAAGTGCTGCTCATGATGCGCTCCGAGCAAGAGCGTATGCGTCACCTCGCCGATTTCCTTCCTGAGTACGCCATCAAGCGCATCAACGCCGAGCACATTCAAAGGGTCGCTCCTCGCAACGGCCACGCCAAGCATCACATCCAGTTGGATGACCGGAAATGACACCCGTCCATCTCATCTTCGACGCTGACGACACGCTCTGGGAAAACAACATTTACTTCGAGCGCGCCTTCGACGAATTCGTCGTCTACCTCGACCATTCGACGCTGACCCCAGAGGAAGTCCGCGCCGTCCTCGACGAACTCGAACTGGTCAACACACGCATCCACGGCTACGGATCCATGCAATTCGGCCGAAATCTTCAGCAGGTCTTCGAACATCTGAGCGAGCGCCACATCTCTGAATCGGATCTAAAAACCGTGATGGGCTTCGCCGAACGCATCCTCGAACAGCCCATCGAACTCATGTCCGGCGTCGAGCAAACCCTCGAATATCTCGCCTCGCGCCACGAACTGACCATCTGCACCAAGGGCCATTTTGAGGAACAGAAACTGAAGATCGAACGCTCCGGCATCGGGCGCTTCTTCGCTCATGCGGAGATCGTCAAGGAAAAAACTGCGACCGCCTATCGCTCCCTCACTGAAGCCCGCGCCTTCGATCCCGATTGCACCTGGATGGTCGGCAACTCGCCCAAATCCGACATCAACCCCGCTCTCGAAGCCGGCCTGAACGCCGTCTACATCCCGCATCCCCGCACTTGGATCCTCGAAAAAACCGAGATCCGCGAAGTCCCCGGCCGCCTCCTCAAGATCGAGAATTTCGAAGCTCTGCGAGAACACTTCTAGTGGCAGCTCTCATTCTCGGCATCGAATCCTCATGCGATGAAACCGCGGCCGCTATCGTTGAGGACGCCACCATCGTCCGCTCGTCCGTCGTCGCCTCGCAACTCGACACGCACCTCAAATACGGCGGAGTCGTCCCCGAGCTAGCCTCCCGCGAACATCTGCGCGCGATCGTTCCGGTCGTGCGCGAATCGCTCGCCGCCGCTCACATCCATCCAAAAGAATTGAGCGCCGTCGCCGTCGCCGAAGGTCCCGGCTTGACCGGCTCCCTCCTGGTCGGCATCACCTACGCAAAGACGCTCAGCATGGTCCACCACTTGCCCTTGATCGGCGTCAATCATCTCGAAGGGCACATCCACGCAGTTCTGCTTGAAACGCGCCTCGCGAACATCGAAGTCGAATTCCCCCTGCTCGCCCTCGTCGTCAGCGGAGGCCACACGCACCTCTTTGAAATGCGCGCCGATCGCGACTATCGCCTCGCCGGACGCACCCGCGACGACGCCGCCGGCGAAGCGTACGACAAGGTCGCCAAGCTCCTCGGCTTCCCCTATCCTGGCGGACCCGTTCTCGACAAACTCGCCCCGTTCGGCAACCCGCGCGCCGTTCGCTTCACATCTCCAAAGATGAAAGGCAACACCCTCGACTTCAGCTTCAGCGGACTTAAAACCGCCGTCCTGCGCTGGGTCGAATCGCAGGATCTCTCGAGCGAAATCGCCACCCGCCGGGCCATCGCTAAAACAAAACCTGACACTTCTGTTGAGGACTGGCTCGCGCTCACACCGCAGCCGACGCGCGACCTGATCGCCTCATTTCAACGCACCGTCATCGAGGAACTCTTGACGCGCGCCGCGCGCTCAGCCGGTGAAATTAATGCGAAAGCCATCATCGTCTCCGGCGGCGTCGCCTCCAACGCTGGCCTCCGCAAAGCCGTCGCCGAGCGCAATTGGAAAATCCCAGTCTACTTCCCGCGTCCGAGTCTCTCGACCGACAACGCCGCCATGATCGCCGCCGCCGCCTTCCCTAAACTCCGCCAGCACGACTTCGCCGACTACACGCTACGCGCCACTGCTCATCTCCTCCCTGGTAGCGGATAATAACGGGATGCTGCGCGCCTCATGGATCTTCTTCGCTGCCGCCGTCCTTTGCTACCCGGCCGTCACTCGTATCAACGTCACCGAACGCGTCCCCACCGGACCTTACGAGCGCATCACCGCCATCGCAACCTTCGAAATCGATCCCAAATTGCCAGCGAATCGCATCATCACCGACCTCGACAAGGCACCCTTGAACGCGCACGGCCGCGTCGAATGGACCGCCGACCTCGTCGTCATCCGTCCCCGCGACGAGAAGGCCGCGAACGGCACGATCCTCTTCGAAGTCTCAAACCGCGGCGGCATGGGACTCCTCAACATGTTCCAGTCCGCCAACAGCAACACGCTCCTCGAGCAAGGCTACACGCTCGTCTGGCTCGGTTGGCAGAACGACGTGCCCAAAGGCCTGCGCATGCACGCTCCTTCGGCCGAAGGCATTCACGGATTGGTTCGCTCCGACATCCTGGTCGACAAGGAGACAGATACCCAAGCCCTCGGCGACCGCAATCACATTGCCTACGAGGTCATCAATCCCGAAGCCGCAACCATGACCGTACGCGACTCGCCCACCGGCCCCCGCCAATCAATCGCGCACAACAAATGGAGCTTCACCGCCGACGGCCAACACGTCAAACTCAATGCCGGATTCGAACCAGGACGCCTCTACGAAGTCATCTATCAATCTGAAAACCCCAGCATCGTCGGCCTCGGCCCCGCCGGTATCCGCGACTTGATTTCGTTCTTCAAATACGGCGGCGGACCATCGATCCTGAGCGAGCACATGAAACGCGCCATAGGCTACGGCGCATCCCAAAGCGGACGCTTCCTCCGCACGTTCCTCTACTACGGATTCAACGCCGATGAACAGGATCGCAAAGTGTTCGACGGAATCATGGCACACATTGCCGGCGGCGGCCGCGGCAGCTTCAATCACCGCTTCGCACAGCCCTCGCGCGATGCCCATCCGATGTTGAACTTCTTCTATCCGACCGACATCTTTCCCTTCACCGACCTCCCCGAAAAAGATCCCGAAACCGGCTTAAATGAAGGACTCCTCGACAAAGCGCGCGCCGCGAACGTCGTTCCCAAAATCTTCTACACCAACGGATCCTACGAATATTGGGGACGCTCCGCCGCACTGATTCACGCACTGCCTGACGGCATGACCGACGCTCCACTCGCGCCCGAAACGCGCATCTACTATCTCGCCGGCACGCAGCACGGCCCCAACGCTCAACTGCACCGCAACGGCACACAGAACCTCGCGAATCCCATGGACTACCGCTGGATGATGCACGCCCTGCTCGCCGACATGAATGCCTGGGTGAAAGACGGCACCGAGCCGCCACCGTCGCAGTATCCGCAAGCCGGCAAGGATCAACTGGTCCCTCTCGCCGCTCTTCATTTCCCCGCTATCCCCGGCGTCGCCGTTCCCAAGTCCCTCGTCGCCGCGATGCACGTCGACTACGGTCCCGATTTCAAATCGAAAGGGATCGTCGCCTATGAGCCGCCCAAGCTTGGCAAGCCGTTCCCGATTCTCTTGCCTCAAACAAATTCCGACGGCAACGAAATCGCCGGTGTACACAGCCCTGAACTCGCCGTGCCGCTCGGCACCTACACTGGATGGAATCTCCGCTCAGTGGATGTCGGCGCGCCCCAGTATCTCGCCAACATGATCGGCTCGTTCCTCCCCTTCGCGAAGACGAAGGCCGATCGTGAAAAATCCGGCGATCCGCGTCCCTCGATCGAAGAACGATATAAGGACAAGGACGATTACCTCGCAAAAATCACAACCGCAGCACAAGCCCTCGCCGACCACCGCCTGATCCTCGCCGCCGACATCCCTCTCATCAGGGATCAAGCCGCACAGCGCTGGGATTGGGTGATGCAACAGTAGGACGGTACAATTGAAGAAATGGGTCCCCATCCTCAAGGCGGCATGCCGCAGCAGCGCATGCCGATTCCCGGCGTACAGAATCTGATCGCGATCGGTTCCGGCAAAGGCGGCGTCGGCAAGACCACCGTCTCCGTGAACCTCGCCATCTCGCTCGCGAAGCTCGGCCACAAAGTCGGACTGCTCGACGCCGACGTCTACGGCCCGAACGTCCCTCTCATGATGGGCGTCAACCGGACCCCAAGCGCGCGCGGCGAGCGCATCATCCCGCTCACCGGCCACGGCGTCAGTCTGATGTCCATGGGGTTTCTCAACCCCGGCGACGGCGCGCTCGTCTGGCGCGGACCTCGCCTGCACGGCGTCATGCAGCAATTCCTCTTCGGCGTCGAATGGGGCGAGCTCGACTACCTGCTGATCGACCTCCCGCCCGGCACCGGCGACGTACAACTCTCGCTCATCCAAACCGCCGCCATCACCGGCGCCATCGTCGTGACGACTCCATCGGATGTCTCACTCGAGGACGCGCGCAAGGCCGTCGACATGTTCAGCCAGGTGCGCGTGCCGATCCTCGGTTTCATAGAGAATATGAGCTTCATGCAATGCCCGCATTGCAGTGAGCGGATCGATCCGTTCGGCCACGGTGGCGGACGCCGCACGGCCGAAGCGATGGGCTTACATTTCATGGGCGAGCTTCCCCTTGATCCCCGCGTGCGGATCGGCGGAGATACCGGAAGTCCAGTCGCCGCCGCCGGCAGCCCCGAATTCGAGGCCCTCGCCCGCGACCTGATCGCCTGCGCGGGCGAGGAACGTTCGCGAAAGAAAACGACGATCGTCGTCGAGGACTAACGAAAGCCCGATGCTCCGGCCGCTCTCGCGAGCGGCTTGCCGATCGAAAACCTCACCATCGTCCACTGATGCACCGGATGTGTGGACGCTCCATTGGGAATCGCGAATAAACCCGCATCAATTCCCCGAAAATAAAACACATTTCCAAGTCCGGTCGGCAACGTGACCGGTCCGTGCACCAAATCGTAAGGCGGTAATTCAAACAGGGCCAGTGTAATCGAACCTTTCAACGGCAACCGATTGCCGATTTTTCCTGAAATTTCTCCGATTCGTTCGCACAGCGCCAGGTCCTTGCAGGGCCGCTGCGTTTCCTGAAACTCCTTCATTTGAGTCATATCCATGAAACTGTGCCAGAGTTTCGTCAAATCGCGCTCTGTGACAAGGCGTGACTTGAGCTCGTTGACAGGTAATGCCATGGTCGGGCTCCGTGTCCACATGATACACGGTTGAAGGGGAAAATGTTTTAACTCGCGCAGTCGCGCGATTTAATCGGAGGCCGGACGATCCACCCAGCACGCTTTTAGAAAATCGCGATTCGTCCACGCGATTACCTCCAGCGGAATTTCCTTTGGACACACCGCCGAGCACTCGCCAATGTTGGTGCAGCCTCCGAATTTTTCGGAATTCATCTGCGCCACCATCTTCAATACACGCTCGTGCCGCTCCGGCTGTCCTTGCGGCAACAACCCGAGATGTTCGATCTTCGCGCCCGTAAACAGCGCCGCCGCCGCATTCGGACACGCCGCCACACATGCTCCACAGCCAATGCACGTCGCCGCATCCATGGCCCGATCGGCATCCGTCTTTGGAATCGCGATCGTATTGCCATCCTGCGCGCTGCCGGTCGAAACCGACACATATCCGCCCGCCTGGATAATCCGATCGAAAGCCGCGCGATCGACCACGAGATCCTTAATCACCGGAAACGCCAGCGCCCGCCACGGCTCGAGGAACAACTCATCACCGTCTTTAAAATGACGCATCGTCAACTGGCAAGCCGTCGTCGCCGGCAGCGGCCCGTGCGCGACACCGTTGATCATGAAGCCGCACGATCCGCAAATTCCCTCGCGGCAGTCATGCTCGAACGCCACCGGCTCTTCGTTCTTCGCGATCAAATCCTCATTCAACACATCGAGCGCCTCGAGCATCGACATGTCTTCGTTGATGCCGTTCATCTCATACCGCACCATGCGCCCCGTCGAGGATGAATTCTTCTGCCGCCAGATATGGAGAATCAACCGCATTTACTTGTAGCTCCGTTGACTCGGATGCACGTATTCGAAATCGAGCGGCTCCTCGTGCAGGATTGGCAACTGATCCGCGCCCGTCCACTCCCACGCCGCCGCGTATTGAAAATCGACGTCGTCGCGCTTCGCTTCGCCTTCCTCCGTTTGATACTCCTCGCGGAAATGCCCGCCACAGCTTTCATTCCGATGCAGCGCATCGCGGCACATCAGCTCGCCGAGTTCAAAGAAGTCCGCAACCCGCCCCGCCTTCTCGAGCGATTGATTCAATTCCCCGCTATCGCCGAGCACTCGTACATCTTTCCAATATTCTTCCCGCAATTCGCGGATCTGCCCAATCGCCTGTTCAAGCGACGCCGCATTACGCGACATCCCGCAATGGTCCCAGACAATCTTGCCGAGTTCGCGATGGAACGAATCGACCGAACGTCTGCCGTTTATCTCCAGCAGCCGCTTCGATGCTTCCATCACTCCGCGCACGGTCGCGCTCACTTCCGCCTGATCCGCCGAAACCTTCGCAAGCTTCGATTGCGCCAGGTAATTGCCGATCGTATAAGGAATGATGAAATAGCCGTCCGACAGCCCCTGCATCAGTGCGCTCGCGCCCAAACGGTTCGCGCCATGATCGGAAAAATTTGCCTCGCCGAGCGCGAACAATCCCGGGATCGTCGTCTCGAGATTGTAGTCGACCCACAATCCGCCCATCGTGTAATGGATCGCCGGATAGATCCGCATCGGAGTTTTATAAGGATTATCCGCCGTGATCCGCTCATACATATCGAACAGATTGCCGTACCGCTCGCGGATTGTGTGTTCCCCCAGCCGCTTGATCGAATCCGAAAAATCCAGGTACACGCCGAGCCCGGTCTCGCCCACTCCACGGCCTTCATCGCAAACCGCCTTGGCATTGCGCGAAGCAACATCACGCGGAACCAGATTGCCGAAGCTCGGATACTTGCGCTCGAGATAATAATCCCGCTCCGCCTCCGGAATCAGCGACGGCGATCGCTTGTCGCCTTGCTTCGCCGGAACCCATATGCGGCCATCGTTGCGCAGCGACTCCGACATCAGCGTCAACTTCGATTGATAATCTCCCGACACCGGAATGCAAGTCGGATGGATCTGCGTAAAACAAGGATTCCCAAACAGCGCCCCGCGCTTATAAGCCCGCCAGATCGCCGTTGCATTCGATCCCTTGGCATTAGTCGAAAGGAAGTAGACGTTCCCATAGCCGCCCGTCGCGAGAATCACCGCATCTCCGATATGCGATGCAATCGTGCCCGTCGCCAAATCGCGCGTCACGATCCCTCGCGCGCGTCCGTCGATCACGATCAGATCGAGCATCTCCGTTCGCGGGAACATCTTCACCGAACCCGCCGCAATCTGCCTGCTCAATGCAGAATAAGCCCCGAGCAGTAACTGCTGCCCCGTCTGCCCGCGCGCATAAAACGTCCGCGATACCTGCGCGCCGCCGAACGAACGGTTCGACAACATGCCGCCGTATTCACGCGCGAATGGCACGCCCTGCGCGACGCACTGGTCGATGATGTTGACGCTGTTCTGCGCGAGCCGATAGACGTTCGATTCCCGCGCCCGGAAGTCGCCGCCCTTGACCGTGTCGTAGAACAGCCGGTACACGCTGTCGCCGTCGTTCTGATAATTCTTCGCGGCATTGATGCCGCCCTGCGCCGCGATCGAATGCGCCCGCCGCGGTGAATCCTGAAAGCAAAAGCAGCGGACGTCATAGCCGAGTTCCCCCAGCGACGCCGCCGCGGATCCGCCCGCCAACCCCGTTCCGACAACAATCAGCGTATGCTTCCGCTTGTTCGCCGGATTGACGAGCTTATACTCGAACTTGGCTTTGTCCCAGCGGTTCTCGATGGGTCCACTTGGGACTTTGGAATCTAGTCTCATTTCGGATCAGAATATTCCCGACGGTTGAATTCTTCCAAGCATCACGCCCAGCGGAATCGATGTAAAGCCCAGGAAAACCGCCACCGCCAACACTTTCGCAAGTACCCGCAATACCGGCGTATATTTCGGATGTTGGATCCCCAGCGTCTGCAGCATGCTCCACACCCCGTGATAAAGGTGCAGGCACAAACACCCCATCGCGATAATGTAGAACACCGACACCGCCGGCACTTCGAATCCCGCGACAAGATTGTCGTACGCCTCATCCTGAATGAACCGCGTGCCGCCAATACCAATCGTGAACTGCATCAGGTGATAGATGATGAACAGCAGTAAAATCGGCCCGCTCCAATACATCGTCCGCGACGCGTAAGTGGACGCAATGGTTTTCTTCGTGACGTATCCAATCGGACGCGCCTCCGCCTTGATCCGCCACAAACTGAACGCCGACCAGATATGCAGGCAAACCGCCGCCAACAACATCAGCCGCACCGTCCACAACAGCGGAGCCATCCCCTTCAACGCATGCGCATACGCATTGAATTTGTCCGCACCCGCGAACACTTGCAAATTTCCCAGCAGATGAACGACAACGAATCCTACCAACACAATTCCGCTCAAAGCCATAACGGCCTTCTTGCCGTTGGTCGATGTCCAGAACCGGGCCGGACGGCCATCCAGGCGAATCGCGTTAGCGCTCATGTACGTTTGGAACCAAAAGAAGGAGGGAATCCGCTGCAACGACACTCAATCGCGTGTGCATCCAACTTCATTATAGCGGCCCGTGTCAACTCAATACCGGCCGTTTGCGCCCGAATTGCGTCGCCTGCTCATACGCATGCGCCGCCTCGAGGACGCTCCACTCGCCCCACTGCCGCCCCACGATCTGCAAGCCCGTGGGCAATCCCGACTCCGTGAATCCAGCCGGCACGGAAATCGAAGGCAAGCCCGTCGCCGAAATAAAATAGCAGGACTTCATCCAGTCGATGTAGCTCTCCATCGCCACGCCATTGATCGACGTCGGATATTCCTGCGCAATATCAAACGGCGCCACCTGCGACACCGGCGCGACGAAATAATCGTACCGTTCGAAGAACACCCGGACCCTGTGATACAAAGCCGTACGCAAAATCTCCGCCCGCGCCAGATCGGCAGCCGTGACCTTCGCCCCACCCTCGATCTCGCCCCGCAGCGTGTTTTTATAGAACTGCGGATATTGCCGCAAGTGCTCCGCATGCGACGCGTACGACAACCATCCGCGCAGCGTCTTGAACACGAAGTCCGCATCGCGGAAATCCGGCTCTGCTTCTTCGACAATGAATCCCAACGACTCGAACGTTGCGCGCTGGCGATTGACAGCATCGGCGACTTCCTTCTCGAACGGCAGCCCTCCCATGTCCTTGAACCACGCCACGCGCCGCCCCTTCACATTCGCCCCCAGCGGACGCGCGAACACCGATCCCGGCTCCGTAATCGAAATCGGCGATCGTGGATCCGGTCCCGCCATCGCGCTCAACATCAGTGCGACATCCGCCACCGATCGCGCCATCGGACCATCCACCGATCCGCTGAACCATCCCTGCGCCACCGGATACCTTGGCACTCGTCCCGCGCAGGTGCGGAAGCCCACCACGTTGCACCACCCCGCCGGATTTCGCAGCGATCCACCAAAATCACTGCCATCGGCGATCGGCATCATCAGCGTCGCGAGCGAGACCGCCGCCCCTCCGCTCGATCCTCCGCATGTCTTCGCCAAATTATATGGGTTCTTCGTCGCCCCGAAAATCGCGTTGAACGTCTGCGACCCCGCGCCAAACTCCGGCGTATTAGTCTTACCGATCGTAATCGCACCCGCGCGCTTGAGCCGCTCGACCGTGAGCGAATCCTCGACAGGCACATTGTCCTTGAAAATCCGCGAGCCGAACGTCGTGCGGATCCCTCGCGTCTCCTGCAGATCCTTGTGCGCGATCGGAAGTCCATGCAGCGGACCCAGCGCCGCGCCCTTCCGCACAGCCTCATCCGCGCGATGCGCCGCTTCCCGCGCCATCTCCGGCTCGAGCGTGACGATCGCATTCACTTTCGGATTGATCTGCTCGATCCGTTTCAAATGCGCCTCGAGCACTTCGACCGACGACACTGCCCGCCGACGAATCATCGCCACCAATTCAACCGCGGACTTCGAAACCAATTCCGAATCCGCCCCCGTCTCCGCACCCGCAAGTAACGATGCTCCCGCGACGCTCGCAGCCTCGATCGCCTGCCGCCGTGTGAGACGTTCACTCATGGCTGTATTCGGCTGAAACCCCACGACGGCTTTCGAATAGATTGATATCTTCGTTGCCGCCCGCGCCAGCGCGCGCCGGTTCCAGATCCGCCGGACTCGCGTTCCACATCGCTTGGGACCAGATTGCAAAACACAGCAGCGGACCAATAATGAAGAACACAATCGTGAACGCCGTATCAACGGTATCGCTAACGTAGGACTTCCCGAAATACCCGCACACCGCGCAGCCCAAGTACGCAGCAATGATTCGGTGATGAACCAACGCGAGCCTCGGAGTCACCCTCTTGCCGATCTTCGCCGCCACCATCATCGCCGCCAAAACGAATAGCAGCGTGACCGCGAGGAACAGTCGTACTGTATAGACCAGCCGTAATGATTCGCCCTCGTGCCCGCTCCAACTAGACAGCGCATCGCGTACGAATCCGAACTCGATCGGCAACACGATCCCCGCCGGTACCAGCGGAATCAACCAGATCAGCAGTTTTCCCTCGAGCGGACGTCCCTTCCATTCGATCCCCAGGAACCGTACGCTCGATTCAAAACTAAAGGCAATTTGGCCCAGAATAATGGCCGGCTCTAAATACAACATCGACATCGGGTATTGCCGTCCGATGTCCATTGACAAAACAACACCGATAATGACGTGAATCGTCGCTACGATCAGGTAGGCGGTCCATGCCGGGACTGTTCGCCAAAGTCCCCGCCGGAGCGAAACCACCAACGCGGCTACCTGCGCGCATAACAGCACGACTGGTAATAAGAGCGGCACCACCTTCAATAGCTTACAAGATGTGAGCGCTCTTGAGTGATGCCGGTCCGTTAGACTATCCCAACCGATTCGCTAGTTCTTGCGAACCGGCTTTTTCGCCACCTTCGACTTCGACTGTTTTTCAGTCTGATCGGTCGGTGGTTTATCAGGACAGTGAGGTGGACAGAGAGGCGGCGGGAATTGAGCAAACCCAACTGCCGTTAGCACGAGAGTCATTAGAGTTACTTTCATAACCCGATGTTGAACGCGCCATTTGGATCTTACTCCTGTACGCGAGTCCGGGTGGTTCCAGTACTCTCCGAGGGTTCCGGTATCGTTACCGTAGACCTTCGACGACTTCCAATACTGCTAACCTTCGATGCAGCCCGACGACGATCGTCGCCAGGTCCGCGCTCATCACCAGGTCATAATTGCGGACGCCCGACGCATCCGCAGGCGTCACTTCCCGAACCGGCTCGCGAGCTCCCGTCGCCTTATCGAGACGTTCGATTTTCGCCGGCAGTTGATACGGATTGTAGACGAACAACGACTTCGAATCCTGGCTCCATTGGATCAGCCGATCATTCGGCTGCGTTCCCGGCACGGCCCGCGCCGCGCCGCCTTCAATAGGATAGAGCGACATCTTTCCATCCATCCCCATCGCCGCCGCGAACTGCCCATCCGGCGATACGATCCGTCCACCGGCCGGCATCCCCGCGGAGCCCAGCGGACGCGCCTGCCTGCTCCCCACATCCTGAATCCAAAGCTGATTCCCTTCTCCAGCTCCGCCTTCATAAACAATTCGTTTGCCATCCGGATGGAACGACGCCCCAGCCGGATGCGTCACTGCCACAGGCATCTTCATCGGACTCCCCGACCCATTCGTCGAATAAACTACAAACTGCGCCGGAGGCGTATGCAGTAGCGCCAACACGTGCTGCCCATCGTCCGATAAACTCAACGCCTCGCCGTCTCCAAGCTTCACTGCCGGTCCGCCCGCGGTCTTGCGGATCCACACCGTCGACTCCGCCCCCGCCTCCGTGAACAACAACGTGGACCCATCCGATGACAACGCGCGTGGCGACGAGAATTCGAGCCACGACAAAGGTTCGGAATGCGGATCGTTGCTCTTGAACCCGATCATCTCGACACTCTCGTCGATCCGCAGAATCAGCACGCGTCCATCGCTGAAGATGTCCTCGAGCGACAATCCCACCGGCGACGCCAACACCGTTCGCGTCGAGCCGCCGCCTGATCCGACGGCTTCAATATTGCCCGCCACTCCGCGCCCCGCGCTGCCGAACCAGATCTCCTTCCCATCCGGAGTCCATGCCAATCCATGCACCGCCGCGCGGCTCGCAAGTTCGCTTTTCTTCGCGCTCGCCACATCGACGATTGCCACGCTGCCCTGGTCCTCGCCAGCAACTGGAATTTCGAGGAACGCGATCTTCGTCCCATCCGGCGAGAATCGTGGACGCCGGATCCATCCCGGCGACGAGTACAAAACCTTCCCTGGCGGATATTCAAGCTGCCGTACGTTCCCTCTCGCCACTCGCACCACCGCCAGTTGCGCACCCTTCGGATCCCACTCCGCCGCCGCGACATTGTCCGCCACCGACTGCGGCGAGCCACCCGCCATCGGCATTCGCGCCAGCGATCCAATCGCGCCTCCCCGTTCGAAATGCGAGCTCGTCGCTACCGCCAGTTCGCCCTTCGATGACACGGAAAACAACTCCACATTCTGCAGACCCGACGACGTCGAATCGCCCCCTGCAATCGGAGCCGTAAAAATATCGGATGGCGCGCCTCTCCAGCCAGCGTTATAAACAGCCGTGCGTCCACTCGGCGCAAATCGCGCGCTCGATACAAACCCATGCTCAATCGTCAGCGGACGAAATATCGCGGAAGAACCTGCTCCGCCACCGCCCGGCAACAGTCGCCCCGCGAAAAATCCTCCTACCGCGGCCGCCGCCCCGCCTGCGATCGCCGCGAAGAATCCACGCCGTTTGTACAACGGCTTCGGCGGCCGATCGAATGACAGATGAACGCCCGTCGGATATACGCCCGTTGACGACATCGACTGCAATGAAAACGCCAGATCCCTCGCCGATTGAAACCGCAGATCCGGATTCTTCTCAAGGCAATGCGCAATCACCTGCCGCAGCGACACCGGCACTTCAGGACCTAACTCCGGCGGCTCCAACGACAGCAATCCATTGAGGACGGTAATCGCGGAATCGCCTTGAAACGCCCGATGCCCCGCGACCATTTCATACAGCACCAGCCCCATCGTGAAGATATCCGACCGCGCATCGACATCCTTCGAGCGGATCTGTTCCGGCGACATGTAACCGATCGTGCCCATCAGCATCCCCGGCTGCGCCTGCGTATTCGCCAGGTCGCCGCCCATGCCCAATGCAGCGCCCGTGCGCTTCGCGAGCCCGAAATCGAGAATCTTCGCGCGCCCGTCTTCCGTGATCAGAATGTTCTCCGGCTTGAGATCTCGATGGATGATCCCCGCCGCATGCGCCGCCGCCAAACCTTCCGCGATCTGCGCGCCGATCTCCGCCGTCTGCCTTGGAGAAAATTTAATCCCTCGCAGAGTCTTGCCGTTCACCAGTTCCCAAACGATATACAGCAAGCCGTACTGCTCGCCGAAATCATACACGGCAACAATGTTCGGATGATTGATCGTGCTCGCCGCGCGGGCCTCGACCTCGAACCGTTGCCGCAATCCCGGATCGTCAGCCGTTTCGCCGGTCAACATCTTGATCGCGACGTCCCGATTGAGCTGCGGATCGTTAGCGCGATAGACTTCGCCCATGCCTCCCGACCCGATGAGCGGGCCAATCACGTAGCGTCCAATCCTGTCTCCGGCCTGCAAGGGCATAGTGGATAGTGTATCTCTACCGGGCGTCTATTTGCGTTTGAGATTCTCTAATTCTTCGAGACTTCGCGGCCAGTCGGAACCGAGCAATCGCGACAACGCGCGATCCGCCAGCAGCTTGCCGCCGGTCTGGCAGCGCGCGCAGTAGTTGGTCTCATTGCTCGCATAGCGGATCCTCTGCACCGGATCGCCGCACCGCGGACACGGCTCTCCATACTTGCCATGCACCGCCATTTCCGGCCGGAATGCCGTGACTTTCTCAGGGAATCCGCCCTTCGCCTCATCGCGCAACCGCACCGTCCATTCGACCAGCACGTCCTTCACCGCGCCACGCAGCTCCTCAAGTTGCTCCGTTGTCATCTTCTGCGTCATCAGAATCGGCGACAACTGTGCCCGATGCAAAATCTCATCGGAATAAGCATTCCCGATTCCGCTCAAAATCCGCGGATCAGTGAGCGTCCGTTTCAAAGTATGATTGCCCGCCGTCAGCGCCTCGCGAAACGCCTTCGCCGTCACCTTCAGCGGATCGATCCCTCCAGGATCGAGCGCCTCGAGCCCCGCCGTCCCCCGCACCAAATGCAGCGACGCCCGACGTTCGGTCCCCGCCTCGGTCAACAACAGTGTGCCATTCGAAAAATCGAACGCCGCCGGAGCCCGCTTCTTCGGCAGTGCCGTTCCGTGCTTCTTCCAATGCAACCGCCCCGCGATCATCAGGTGCAGCACGAACCACAGATCCCCATCGAGCTGCACCGCGATCCTCTTGCCGATGCGCCGCAGCGAAAGCACGCGCCGGTTCTCGAGCTCCTCCAACTGCGGATCGACGGTGCGCAGCAGAAACGGACTCGCCAATCGCGTCCGCTCATAAATTTCCCCGAGAATCCGCGACTCCAACGCTTCGATGTACACCGCAATATCGGGCAGTTCCGGCATTCCAAGACATTATCTCCTGATAAAATCGAACCTTGGAACCCCTCTCCCTCCGCGCCTTGAATCGTGCCTTACTGGCCCGCCAGATGCTCCTGAAGCGCGAGATTTCGGATCCCATCACCGTCATCGAAAAGCTCGGTGGACTCCAAGCCCAACAAGCACGCCCACCCTTCGTCGGCTTGTGGACCCGCCTCGAATCCTTCAAACGCGAGCAACTCCTCAAACCCGTCCACGCCCGCAAAGTCCTGCGCGCGACCACCCTCCGCGGAACGCTGCACCTGATCACTCCTCGCGACTTCGCCGCCTGGCGGCCAGTCCTGCAGCCCATGTTCTCCGCCGGCGCACAATCGATCCTCCGCGATCGTTTGACGACCTTCGATCCCGCGCTCGTTTTGGAAGCCGCCCGCAAGTCTTTCGGAGCCCGCGCCCGCACCTTCACTAGCCTGCGCGATGAACTGGTCGCATCGTTCCCCGATGGCGATGAGCGCGCCATGGGCTACTTCGTACGCATGCATCTCCCGCTCGCCTCCCTTGCCGATGCGAACGCCCCATGGGGATTCAGCTCCGATGCCGAGTTCAATCTCGACGCCGACGCGCACGATACCGAAGGAGACGCGCAATCGCTCGTCCTCCGCTACCTCGCTGCTTTCGGACCCGCCTCGATCGCGGATTTCCAAGCCTGGTCCGGCATCAAGCAAGCAAAGCCCGTATTCGAAGCCCTGCAATCGAAACTGCTGAAGTTCCAAGATCCCAAAAAGCGCATCCTGTTCGACATCCCGGAAGCCCCGCGCCCATCCGAGGACACGCCCGCCCCAGTGCGCTTCATCGCCGAGTTCGACAACCTCGTCCTCGGCCACGCCGATCGCACCCGCATCGTCTCCGAACTCCATCGCCCTCGCGTAGTAACGAAAAATCTGCTGGTTTTAGGAACCTTCCTCATCGACGGCTTCGTCGCCGGCATCTGGAAATGCGAACGCAAGAAGAAGGAAGCGATCCTCAAACTCGAACCCTTTGAAAAGGTCGCACCCAAAGTCCGGAAGGAACTCGAACGTGAGGGCCTCGAACTCGCCCGCTTCCTCGAACCCGACGCCACAAACTTTTCGGTCACACTCCACGACTGAATCCCACACTCAAGACGTGCCCACTCACCGGTGCGTCGTCATCACCGCGTTAACCCTCGCCGCCGCCGCTCACGCCGCGAGCTTCAACTGCGCCAAGGCCAACACACCCAGCGAGAAGCTCATCTGCTCAACCCCCGAACTCTCGGACCTCGATGACAAATCCGCGGCCGCCTATCATGCAGCCCTCGCGACCTCCGAATCGAAAGTCCGCACCGATCAGCAAGCCTGGCTCAAGTACGTCCTCGCAACCTGCCGCGACGCGGCCGCCATGCGCGAAGCCTACGCCGCTCGCATCGCGACGCTCGAATTCGCCGTGCACCCAACCGCCGCCCCCGCCAACCCACAATTCACAGCGCTCCACTACAGCCGCGATGAATACAGCAAATTCACCCAGATCCGCAGCGTCCCTCCGCATCCCGTGATTGAAACGTTCAACGCGTGGCAACGCTCGACTCTCGCCGATCATCCCTCCGCAACCTACTATTTCGATGAAGTCGAAATCGTCGCCAACCGCTACGTCTCCGCGTATCTCGGAATCGAGGACTACGAGCCCGGCGCCGCCCACGGCGCTCCCGTCCGCGCGTCCCTCACTCTGGATCTAGAAACCGGAAAAGAAATCGCCCTCGACGCCCTCTTCCGCCGCGGCTCCAAATTCCCCGAACGCCTCGCGGCGCTCGTCGATGACGAACTCCGCACAAGTTGGAAACACGGCGAGTGGCAATACGACGACGAGTGGGTCGCTCGCGGACTCGCCGGTCCGCCCACCGACCTCTTCCATCTCATCCCCGGCGGACTCGCCCTCCACTATCGCCCCTACATCCTCGGCCCCTATTCAAGCGGCGATGCCAACATCTACATCCCCTATTCAAAGCTCGCGGATCTCGCCGATCCCGCAGGCCCGCTCGCCATCGCCGGCAAGCTCCCGTTCACTCACAAACATGCTTGGGATCGAACGCCCATCGCTGCGCGCCCGCCATGGAAAGGCGTCACGAAGCGCAACCTCCGCGACGGCCAGCTCTACGTCTTCATCCCGCCCAGCTCCACCACCACAGGATTTTGGCTCACTCAGGATCCCGTCACCCAAGCCGCCTACCAACACGTGACCGGTCAGAATCCGAGCCGTTTCGCAGGCAGCCCCGATCTCCCCGTTGAATCGATCAATTGGCAACAAGCCGTCGACTACTGCCGCGCCATCGGCGGACGCCTTCCGACGGAAGCTGAGTGGGAGTACGCCGCCCGCGCCGGCGATCCCGGTCCCCTCTATGGCAAGCCCGACGAAATCGCATGGCACAGCCTCAATAGCAGTCAAAGAACCCACGAGGTCGGGCAGAAGTTGCCCAATGCATTTGGACTCTACGACACCATCGGCAACGTCCGCGTATGGACCGCATCGGATCCCGGCGGCGGCGTCAAATCCCTCCGCGGCCACAGCTACTTCAGCCACCCCACGCAGCTTGAAGTCTGGCGGCGCGATTCCCTCGATCCGTCCGTCAGCAGCGACACAATCGGCATCCGCTGCATCGCCAATCTTCTATAACGCCACAACCCGATTCGGCTTCAGCAAGTACGGCGACACAACGCCCGGCAGATTCGACAGTGGCAACACTTCGTCCCCAACCTCGAATCCCAGAACACGCCGCATAAACTTCCGCCGGGCCTCGCACCGCGTGAGACACTCCGGAAACTCGCGGCCAAGTTGCCGGCGCAACTCCGCATCCGCCAACACGTACGTATCTTCCATGCGCGTCGACACGAACTCCGGATGCGACGGGATCACATCCGATTGGATCGCCATCCCCGCATGCAGCTCAATCATTGACTCCGGTCGAAACGGCGAGCTCATCCATTCATCGAGATGGATCAAATGCCCCGGATTCAGTTTGACGTGAAACACGTCAAATGGCAGCAATTCCCGCATTCTCTGATCGATCGCACCCGCGCGCGCACCGATCCGCAACATCGAAAACCACGCGCCCATCGCCTCTACATACGGACCCACGAACCGCTCGACATAACCCGCCGGAGCATCGCGTTCATCCTCCGCGACCCACGCACAGCGGCAGCAATTCGCGCCCCACAACGCAATATTCGCCGACAAAGGCTGCCCTCGTTCGACTACCGCCCCACTCGCGCTCGCAAGACTGATCCGATGCGGACCCGTCTTCAACGTCCAGTGACACGAGTGCGGCAATCCGTTGTAACCCATATGCGCCGCGAGTTCGAAATCCGTCATCCCCAATCGGATCGCCCGCGTCATCCGCCACATCCCGTTCGACACGACCGCATTCGAATATTCGAACGCCGCGATCTCCTGCGCCGAGCAGAACGACCGCAATCCTGTATCCGGATGTTGGAAAATCGCCGTCGAATTGACGACATTCGAAGTCAGGCCACGCAGTGTGTCGACGATATATGCCGGCAACTCGATCGCCCGTTCCCCCAGCGGATGCTCCCGCGCCGCATAATACTTCCAACCCGCGCATCCCACGCACGACCAATCACCAATCCCCTCATCGCGAAAAATCTCATCGAGCTGCCGCGATTCATCTCTCGAAATATCAAGCAGCGAAAACGGCTCGAATCGCTCATGCCGCAAGCGCCCCGCCCGAAACAGCGGACTGATCGGCAAGTACGTCTCGCACTCCGTCCCCACCACAATCAGCGGATCCCCGTGCAGCCCAACAATCGCCAACCCCTCTTCAAACCGCGGATCGAGCCCCGTCAACCACGCGAGATTCGCAAAATGTTCGCGATCCCCGTAGACGACGAGATGCGTGAGTCCATGCCGCTCCATGGCATCATGCGTCGACCGCAGCCGCCGTTCGCATTCATCTAAAGTGAGCTTCGGCGGAGCCGCAGCCCCGCCGAAATCAGGAAGGTCGATCTCAATCAGACGCATCGCGGAAAACTAAAACGGACGCTCATCTGCGGACGGCCCATAAATCGACGGAACCGGAATATCCAGCAGTCGCAGATACACCGACAACTGCCCCCGATGATGCACGATGTGGTTCATCACGAACCCCCGAATCACCGCTACTCTCGGCATGGTCATCATGACCTTTCCGTTGTTCTGCAGCGACCACATCGACATGAAATCCCCATCGCTCGCCGCCGCGAGCGCCGCCCGCGTCTCGCCCATCGCCTTGTCGTAGTTCTCGAGCAACTCGGCTTTCGTTGCATAATTCGCTGGTGGAATCGCATTCACCCCGCCCGGCGCAAAATCGTAGAATTCCGTCGTCATCGTCATCGATCCCCAACCACCCATCTCGGCGATATGCGACGCTAGACGTCCCGCCGCCATGGATTTCTCATGCGGCTTCCATCCATATTTATCGTCCGGAAGACGATCCAGAACTTTCCTCGTCGTGGCGACCTCTTGGTCGAATTCAGGCAGCAGCGCTTGGCTGATTGACATTGGTTTAAAACCCTCCCACGGTTGATTGTATTGGATCACCAGCCCATGTGTTGCATGCGCTCCAGAATGATCCCAGCCGCGTATTCCATCTGTGCTGGCCTGCGATGCAATGGACTCGGTATACAGACGGCCAACCGCGCCGATTGGTCCCTCGAAAGATTGGCCGCCGGCACGCGATAGTAAAACTGCGCTGCCGCCTCGGCCCCATACACGCCCGGACCCCACTCAATATTGTTCAAATACAACTCGAGGATCCTCTGCTTCGACAACAGGAACTCCGCGACCGGCGCGAGCGTGAACTCCAGTCCCTTGCGCAAAAAATTGCGATGCGTAGTCGCAAACAGATTCTTAATGAGCTGCTGTGTGATGGTCGATCCCCCGCGCGAAATCTTTCCCTCCCCAACGTCCTCCTGCACGAGTTGTTCAATCGTCTGCCAATCGATCCCGTGATGCTGATAGAACCGCGCGTCCTCACTCGCAACGGCCGCATGCTGCAAATAGATCGAGATTCGCCCAATCGGAACCTGCGTCCGCCGCTTCTGATAATGACCCTTCTTGAACCACGACTCGACCCGCCGCTGCACCTGCACAGTCGTGAACCAAGGATTCACCCACCGCATGCAAAATAGGCTAATGGAACAAAGAAGAATGTACCCGCCCGCGATGATGACGGCCCATAGCACCACCCGCATCATCATTCGTTTGAACGGTGACGACGATCGTCCCTTCGACGTTCGTTTGGCGACAGGCCGCTGGATCCGCGGATTCGGTTTATTGGCCACGAGGCCCTACTGCGCGCCTGCGCCGCTACCCGCACCAGGCGCCGGCCCGCCGATCTCCAACAACTCAATCTCGAAAATCAACACCGACGCCGGCGGAATCCCAGGACGCCCCTGATCCCCGTACGCCAGATCCGAAGGACATACCAACTTCGCCTTCCCCCCGACCTTCATCTTCTGCAACCCCTCGGTCCAGCACCGTATGACGTGATCGAGTGGGAACGTCGCAGGCTCGTTCCGTTTGTAGCTGCTGTCGAACTCCGTCCCGTCGACGAGCGTGCCCCGATAGTTGACCTTCACCGTATCGGTCGCACTCGGCGATCGCCCGCTTCCCGGCGTGAGTTCGCGATAAATAATGCCCGACGGCATCTTCACAGCCAACGGCTCCGTCGCCGCTTTCGCCAAAAAAGCCACTGATTCGGCCTTTTTACGCTCGACGACTCTCTTCTGCCGCTCCTGCGCAAGATTATTGATCAGCGGTCCCCATTGGTCCAGCGTCGCAATCTGCTTCTTGCTCGCCGCATCGCTGAAGCCCTTCTTACACAGCTCGAGTTCTTGCGGTGATAAATCGAATTGCTGCGAAATTCGTTCGAACATCGAGACGCCGATCGCATAAATCGCCTTCTCGTCATCGGTCGTCGGAGGCTTCACAGCCGCGGGCGCAGCAGGTTTCACAACAGGTCTCACAGCGGGTTTCGCGGCCGCCGGCTTCGGCGCCGCAGTCGCAGGTTTAGCAGGTGCCGGAGTCTGAGCTGACAGCACAGCCGCCGGTAAAAGGGTCAACATCGGGATCAGGAAAATACGCATTCGCCTCCAGACTAGCGATAGCCCCGCCCCACTGTCAAACCTCGCAAGAGAAATACGTGACTAAGCCGCCGCGCTAGCGGACCATGGGGCAATCGCCGGTGTTGTGGTCCGCAATCTGGAACTTCAAAAACTCGTGAACCGCATCGAGCGCAGCCTTGTTATCCGCCGTAATATTGATCCTCGCGCCGCGCGAAGTCTCGCGCAATTCCCAGTGCAACTGATCCTTCAACTTCGTCATCATCGCCGTCCCCGGCACCGTCGTTCCATGAACCAGCATCGGAGCGTTGAAGTCTCCAGCCGCGAACATCCGGGCGATATGGCGGAAATGCGAGCGGATCTGATCCCGGCTCGCTGAGTCCTTCACATCGTTGGCGCGAACGTCAATGACGCCGCCTTCATAGTTCAGTTCGAAGTGATGGGTTGTTTTCTCATGTGAGAAACCCATCGTGTGATCACCGCGTTCGTTGACCTGGGCCTGATGGTCTTGTGCGAAGATCGAGCGCACGAGGAAGCAGAGAAGAAGAGGAATGGCTTTACGCATGAAATCTCAGACGACGAGCCTCCACATTGGTCACCTCCTGAATTGTCTCCACCCGGCCCATCTGATATAAAGGTCAATACCGTATCCCCGCCGCACCCGCGACTTTTCGCGAGTGGCCCGGTAACCGAATCCGGTCGCGAACGGCCATAGAAAGATAGAAGGAGTCACTGGTGAGTTCTACAAAAGATCGAACCCCGCGCGGCCCATCCTCTCCGCCCGAGCCGCCTGAAACTGAATCGGTGAAATCCAATTTCTCCCGCCGCGGATTCCTCCAGGGAGCCGGTGCCGGCGCCACCGTCCTCAGCACCGCCGCCCTCCTCACCGAGCAGGAAGCCGCCGCCGCGCCTCCGCCCGTCACCGGTCCCGGAGCCGTCGAAATCTCGCTCAACATCAATGGATCCGAGATGAAAGCGAACGTCGAGCCTCGCGAAACCCTGCTCGACACCTTGCGCAATCACCTCGACCTCACCGCCGCCAAGCGCGTCTGCGACCGCGGCACTTGCGGAGCCTGCACCGTCATCATCGACGGCAAGGTCATGTACGGCTGCACCGTCCTCGCCATCGACGCCGTCGGACGCAAGATCGAAACGCTCGAAAGCCTCAGCGCCCCCGGCCACAAGCCCCACCCCATCATTCAGGCCTTCGTCAATAATGATGCGCAACAGTGCGGCTACTGCACGCCCGGCTTCGTGATGGCATCTAAAGGATTCCTCGATCGCAACGCGAACCCCACCTACGAGGACGTCAAGAAAGGACTCACCGGCAATCTCTGTCGATGCGGAACCTACATGGGAATTCGCAAAGCCGTCCTTGAAGCCGCGCAGGAATTGAAGACTGGAGGCAACCGTGCCTGATTATAGTTGGCCCCCGATGGACAAACGCCAGGTGATGGGCAAACGCCTCAATCGCCTCGATGGCGTCGCCAAAGCAAGCGGCAAAGCGAAGTACAGCTCCGATCTCAATCCCAACGGCCTGATCTACGGAGCGCTGCTCACCTGTCCGCACGCCCATTGCACCATCAAGAGCATCGACATTAACGAAGCGAAAGCCGTCCCCGGCGTCACCTCCATCCGTGTCATTAATGGAGCCGGCAAGGAAATGCAATGGCGCGGAGCCGAGATCGCCTCCGTCGCCGCCACCAGTGAATCGGCCGCCAATGACGCCCTCCGCAAGATCAAGGTCGAGTACGACATCCTCCCTCACCTCGTAAAAGAGGCGGATCTCTCGAAGGTCGGCCCACGCGCCCGTCCCTCCGGCGAGCAGGTCACCGGCGATCCCGACAAAGGATTTTCGGAAGCCGCCGCCGTCAGCGAAGGCATCTACGGCATCCCCGTCATCACGCACTGCTGCCTCGAGTCGCACGGGCAAGTCGTCCGCTGGTCAGGTGACCAGATCGACTACTGGCCCTCGACCCAGAACGTCTCCGCCATCGGCGGGGATCTCGCCAAGGCCCTGCAGGTTCCCGTCCCCAACGTCTCCGTCGACATGCAGTACATGGGCGGCGGCTTCGGCAGCAAATTCCCCGCGGATTTGTGGGGAGTCGAAGCAGCTCAGCTCTCAAAGGAAAGCGGCGGCAAGCCCGTCAAGATGTTCCTCGACCGCGCCACCGAGCTCTCGATCGCTGGCAACCGTCCCTCCGTCTTCGGAAAAGTTAAAGTCGGCGCCAAGGCCGACGGCACCATCGTCTCCTGGCAAAGTGAGACTTGGGGATCCGGTGGCATGACCGGCGGCGGACTCAACGCCGACTTGTTCCCATACGTCTTCCGCGGCATTCCCAATCGCAAGGTCAACCACACCGCGGTCTCGTTGAACCTCGGCAGCGCCCGCGCCTGGCGCGCGCCGAACCATCCGCAACAGGCCTACATCACCTTCAGCGCCCTCGAGGATCTCGCCGCCAAATTGCGGATGGATCCCATCGATTTCTTCCGCAAGAATATGGACGCCGTCCGCAAGGACTTCCAGCCCACCTATCAGCGTCAAATCGCCAAGGGCATGGAGCTCATCGACTGGAAGAAGAACTGGCACCAGCGCGGCGACTCCGGCTCCGGCCAGTGGCGCCGTGGACTCGGCATCGGCTTCGGCACCTGGGGCGGCCTCGGTCACGATTCGAAGTGCCGCACCACGATCAATCCCGACGGTACTGTGGAAGTCGAAATCGGCTCGCAGGACATAGGCACCGCCTCCCGCACCATGATCGCCATGGTCGTCGCCGAAACCACCGGCGTCGATTATACGAAGGTCCGCGTCAAGCTCGGCGACAGCCACTACCCGACCTCCGGCGCATCCGGCGGATCGACCACCACCGGCGGCGTCTCCGTCTCATCGCGGAAATCCGCCGTGAACGCGCTCGACAAATTGTTCGAGCGAGTCGCGCCTCTGCTCAACGCCACGCCTGATCAACTGGAAGCGCGCGACAACACCATCCGCGTCAAAGGCGATCCCTCGCGCAGCATGAGCTGGGCCGCCGCCTGCCAGAAGCTCGGCATCGAAAAGATCACCGAGATGGGCGAAAACGTCGGCCGCAATGCCGCCAAGGAAGGCCTGATCACGCAAGGTGTCGCCGGAGTCCAAATGGCGGACGTCTCAGTCGACATCGAGACCGGCATCGTCAAAATGAACAAGCTGGTCATCGTGCAGGATTGCGGATTGGTCGTCAATCCCAAGACCGCCGAGAGCCAGGCGTACGGCGCGGGCATTATGACCATCTGCGCCGCTCTCATGGAAGAGCGCATCACCGACCAGACCCTGGGCCGCGTATTGAACGCCGACATGGAGTTCTACAAGCTCGCGAGCATCAATGACATCGGCGAGATCGTCGTCCACATGGACATTCACCCCGACATGGACAAGCGCGGCATCATCGGCCTCGGTGAGCCTGTCGCCATCGGAGGCCTGGCCGCGATCGGCAACGCAACCGCCAACGCCATCGGCGTCCGCGTGCCCTCGCTGCCCCTGACTCCGAATCGAGTGCTGGCCGCATTGAATGGCAAGGGAGGGTTGGCGTAATGGAACAATTTGGCTACGCAAGTCCGAAAACAGTAAAGGAAGCGCTCGCCCTGCTCGGCTCCGATTGGAACGACGCGGCCCTGCTCGCCGGCGGCACCGATCTCATCAGCATGATGAAGGAATACCTGGCCACGCCGAAAACGGTCGTCAATCTGAAAGGCATCAAGAAGCTTCACGGCATCACGGAACACGGCACCGAAGTCCGCATCGGCGCGACGACGACTCTCGACGATCTTGTGTCGAACGCAACGATCCGCTCGCAATTCCCATCGCTCATCCAAGCGGCGATGGGCGTCACCAGCCCGCAGATCCGCAATATGGGAACCGTCGGCGGCGACCTCTGCCAGCGCCCCCGCTGCTGGTACTTCCGCGGCGGCATGGGACTGCTCGGCGTCAAGGACGGCAAGAGTCTCATCCTCGACGGCGAGAATCGCTACCACGCGATCTTCGGCGGCGGACCCGCTTATTTCGTCAGCGCCTCGAGCTTCGGACCCGCGCTGGTAGCCCTCGACGCCAAGATCCTCATCGCGACCCCAACCACTACGCGCACCGTGAAAGCCTCCGAATTCTTCGTCTCGCCCAAGGACGGCAACACGCGCGAAATCGCCCTCGCTCCCAACGAAATCGTGACGGAAATCGAAATCCCCCGCGGCACGACGAACGCGACCTACGAAGTCCGTCACAAGGAAGGCCTCGACTGGCCTCTGGCAACTGCGTCAGTCGCATTGAAGATGTCCGGCAAGACCATCAACTCGGCCAGTGTAGTGCTCGGGCACGTAGCGCCCACACCGTGGAACGCCGAAGCCGCCGCGCAAATGCTGGCCGGCAAGACGATCAACGAATCCGTAGCCGAAGCCGCCGGAGCCGCAGCCGTAAAAGGCGCGACCCCGCTCAGCCAGAACGACTACAAAGTGCAGCTCACCAAGGTCGCCGTGAAACGCGCCCTGCTCACCGCAGCCGGATTACTCACCTAGAAGGAGGATATTCACCATGGCAACCTTCGGACGCCCCGACGATGATCGCTGCTCGAACCTCCATTGGAAAGGCATGTACATCCTTTCCGAAAGCGAAATTCCGCACTCGAACGACGGTCTGTACTGGTGCCACTCGACTCAGCAATGCATGGGCCCGGATGGCAAAGCGGTCGACCACTACGAGTGCAACGAAACGCGCCCTTGTTACAAAGCCCTCTAAAGCGAATCGTTTGAACCCGCCGCGCCGAGCGAAATCGGCGTTCGCCTGGGAACGATTGCGGTACGATTGGTTCTTCCATGAACCCCTTCGAAGCCCACGAAATCTGGCCTCCAGGCACCGTCGTGGATCGAAAGTACATCGTGCGCTCGACCCTGGGGCGCGGCGGATTTGGAACCGTATATCTCGTCAACCATCGCGTCCTCGACCAGCATTATGTAATCAAGCGGCTACACAGTCAATTCGCCGAAAACAAGCAATTCATCGATCGCTTCGTTAAAGAGGCGCAAGCCGTCGCGAAGCTCAAAGGCTGCCCGCAAGTCGTCGAAGTCTTCGACATGACCCAGACTGAGGACAGCCAGTTGATCCTCGTCATGGAATACATGCCCGGCGGCGACCTCGCGGGCCTGATCGAAAGGCACGGACGCATAAATGTCTGGGACGCGCTTTCCTACGCGCGCCAAATCGGCTGGGCTCTGAGAGCCGCACACACCGCGGGCCTCGTGCATCGCGATGTGAAACCGTCGAACGTCCTGCTCGGCGTGGATCCTAAAATCGCCAAGCTGACTGACTTCGGCATCGTCACCGAGCGCGACTCCGCGCGCACCACATCGATCGTTCGCAGCGGATCCGAAGGCTTCTCAGCGCCTGAGCAATGGGAGCTCGCAGGCAAGTACATGGACGGCCGCACCGACCTCTATGCCCTCGGCGTCACCATGTACCTCATGCTCTCGGGCGACATGCCGTACCCGCAGCGGGATCTGCATGATTGGCTGACGGCAGTGCGAACCGGGCCTCCGCCGTCCCTCAGAGGCCTCGGCGTTCAAATCCCTGAGGAACTCGACGCGCTCGTTATCCAACTTCTCGAAACGGAACGCAGCAAGAGGCCCGCCGATGCCAATGCCGTGATCACGCGGATCGAGGATTGCCTCGCCCGCTGGCCGAATTCCGAATCGGGACCGAAGCCGAATCCGCAGCCACCCAAGCGCGTCGACACAGTACGCGAATCGCCGTTAAAGATTCCATCGCAACAGCAGCAATATCAGTATCCACAGCTTCTCGCACAACCACAGCCACAGCCAAAGCCCACGCGGCGAGGCTGGTGGGTCGCCCTACTAGCCGGTGGCGCCGGCGCGGGGGGCGCCGCTTGGTGGTTCACACGCCCGCCGGCGCCTTCTCCTGTTGAGATCCCGTCTCCCGCGGTGGAACTGGTGCGGGAAATCAGCGGACATCTCGGACCCGTCCGAATCGCGCGTTTCTCGAGCGATGGCGAGCGGATCCTGACGGCCGGCGCCGACAGCACCGCCGGCATCTGGGACGCCGTGACGGGCAAGCTCATCGCAAAGATGACAGGTCACGACGCGCCGCTCTACGCCGCGAACTACTCGCCGAACGGCCAGCACGTCGTCACCGCAAGTGGCGACTCCACGGCGCGCATCTGGGACGCCTCTACTGGACATTCGCTCTTCACTTTGAAAGGCCATACCGACCGGGTTTACGATGCCGCGTATTCCCCCGATGGTCTGCAGATCGCAACTGTCTCCCTCGACACCACCGTTCGATTGTGGAGCGCCCTCAATGGCCGCCTGCTCTACACGATGGTCGGCCACACCAATCCCGTCTACAAGGCTCAATTCTCGCCCGACGGTCTGCGTGTCGTGACAACCGCTCTGAAAACCCAGACTGTTCGGGTCTGGGATGCGACAACCGGAAGCCTTATCAAACGGCTCGAAAACGGAGGAGTCGCGCGCGAGGCAAAATTCTCGCCCGATGGCCAAAAGATCGTGACCGCCGGCGAGGATAAAATCGTCCGGACGTGGAACACATCCACTCTCGAACTAATCGGCACGTTAGAAGGTCACACTGGCATCGTGACGAGTGCCGAGTTCTCTTCCGATAGCCGGCGGATCGTCAGCGCTGGCTACGACAAGACGGCCCGTCTGTGGAACGCTGCCAAGCGCTCCGCGATTTATGAAATGGCCGGCCACGATGCCCTCATCGTCAAAGCGCGCTTCTCTTACAACTCGCAGCGGATCGTCACCGCCAGCTACGACAAAACCGCCGTCGTGTGGAACACCGCAACCGGCCTGGTGATCGCCAGACTCCTCGGACACACGAGCGAACTCTGGGATGCGAGCTTCTCTCCGGACGGACAGCATGTCCTCACAACAGCGTTACATGGCTCGCCCCGGGTATGGAAGCTGCGTCACGTCTAGTTTCCGTTTTGCTACCGTAGTGGTGTTATGAAGACCCTGGTAACTCTGTTTGCGGTCTCCGCCCTCGCCGCCTTCGCGGCTGACGCGACGCTTCCCGACCACGCTCCGGACCTGAAGAAGAATTCCATCCGCGGCAACTACATCGAAGCCCGCACCGCCGACGTCTACACCGGCCCCTGCTTCGCCATGTCGGAAATCAATCTGACCGGCGACCTCGGTATTTTCGGATGGCAGATCGAGCACGGCTCCTTTGACGGCGTCCGCCTCGACGGCCTCTCCGTCGTCGGTGTGCTCCATGCGAGTGCGACCCTCGGCGATCCCACGACCTCCGCCTATCCTGTGCAATCCGTCCTCATTGTGGATCAGAAGGCCGACCTCGAGCAGCGCCTCGCCCTCCGCAAGTTCGCCCAGCGCATGGCCGGCGGACTCTTGAACGGCATCGTGCGCGTCGAAGTCCAGCCCATCCAGTTCGCATTCGAAAACAACAATGTCCACACACGCAACGCGACCCTGACCGCCGGCACTCTCGCGACGATCAAGACCCGCGCCCTCGCGAGCGGCGATCAGATCTGCCACAACGAAACCACCTGGTACCCGCCGTTGACGGAAGTCGACCACGCGATGCCCGCCTACACGGAAACAAATATGTTCCACGGTCAAGGCCTCAACACCACGTGGAATTACTCGCAAAAGCGAGGATCGTTTGTCGGTACTTTCCACCTCGACGAATAGCCTCTAGTGGCCGCCCACGTGCTGGTTTCATCAGTGATAGCGAAAGAAGGTGTCACGATGAAAACCATCACCACTGTTAAAGATCCTGTCTGCGGTATGGATGTTGATCCGGAACAAGACAGGGGACACAGCGAGTTTAAAGGCCAGACTTATCACTTCTGTGGCAACACTTGCAAAGAGAAGTTCGATAGCAACCCGGCTCAATACGCTGGCAAGACTGCGGCAGGAATGACTAGACAGCCCCCGCGTTCTCGCAACTGATGACGCAAACGCCAAGCGGAAAAATCTACCTGCTCACACCAAGTGAACCGGTGGAGCATCCCACACTCGTTTCGCCCCCGGCGATAGAATAGTGTCCGATGACCCGCTTGGCGTTGCTCCTGCTCGCCCCGTCCCTCCTGCCGGCCGCAACCTCGTCCGACTTCTTCGAACTGCGTATCCGCCCAGTCCTCGCGAAGAATTGCTACACCTGCCATAACGGCGCGCACATGGGCGGCCTCGACCTGAACTCCCGCGAATCAATCCTCAAAGGCGGCAACACCGGCCCCGCAATCATCGCCGGTAATCCGCAAGCCAGCCTCCTCATCCAAGCCGTCAAGAAGGAACACGCGCGCATCAAGATGCCGCCCTCCGGCCCGGGCCTGAAGCCCGAGGAAATCGCGGATCTCTCAACCTGGATCAAAGATGGAGCCATCTGGCCCACGACCGCCGCCCCGCAACAAACGACGAAACATAAACAGATCACCCCCGAACAGCGCGCCTTCTGGTCGTTCCAACCCGTCAAGCCTCCCGCCGATTCGAACGCAACCATCGACACAATTCTCGGCAAGTCGGAACCCGTCGCCCCCAAGCGCACTCTTCTCCGCCGCGTCACCTTCGACCTCACCGGACTCCCGCCCACACCCGAAGAAGCCGACGCCTTCCTCGCCGACAAATCCCCCAACGCTTATGCGAAAGTTGTCGATCGCCTCCTCGCCTCGCCCCACTACGGCGAGCGCTGGGGACGCGTCTGGCTCGACGTCGCCCGCTATTCGGATGACAAGTTGAACTCCGAGTTCGAAGACCCGCGCCCCAACGCCTTCCGCTATCGCGACTGGGTCATCAAGGCCTTCAACGACGACATGCCCTACGACACCTTCGTCAAAGCGCAAATCGCCGGCGATCTCATGGGCAACCCCGCGCTCATCCCCGGCCTCGGCATGTACGCCATGAGCCCCGAATTTCAAGACGATCGAGTCGACGTCACCACTCGCGGATTCCTCGGCCTCACCGTCGCCTGCGCCCAGTGCCACGATCACAAATTCGACCCCATTCCGACGCGCGATTTCTATTCGATTCAAGGCATCTTCGACAACAGTGATGTAACTGAGCATCCCCTCGCCGAGAAGGCCGTCGTTGACGAATTCAACAAACGCAAGGCGGATTTGAACGCTCGCGAAAAGGAACGCGATGACTTCCTCAAAGCGCAAGGCGACTCGCTCGCCGACATCTTCGCCCACGAGGCCGCCGCCTATCTCGCGGCCGCCCGCGACAAAGCGGACGCCAAAGGACTCGACGAACCCACTCTGGAACGCTGGAAGAAATACCTGGCCCGCAAGAAGCTCGAGCATCCTTTCCTCGATCACAACCCCACTCCCGCGGACTTCCAAAAGCTCTTGCTCGACGTCAATCGCGAAAAGAAGGAGATTGACGAGAAGAATCTGATCACCCTCGGCGGCTCCGCCAATCGCAATGACCTCAGCAACGCGAACCTCGCCTCCCTGCCCCGCGATCGCTATTTCCTGTGGAAGGATTTCTTCAGCGGCTCCGGCGTCCTGTTCTACAACGCCAAAGATCTCACGCGATATCTGAATGGCCCGTGGAAAGAGCACGCCGCCTCGCTCGAAGCCCAAGTCGCCGCCGCAAAGAAAGCCATGCCCGCGCAGTTCCCCTTCGTCTACGCGCTCAAGGACAAGGAACATCCCATCAAGATGCGCGTCCACATCCGCGGCGACTTCCGGAATCTCGGCGAGGACGCCCCGCCCGAATTCCTCGCGATTCTCACGGATGGTCCACAAAAGCCGTTCACCAAACCGCCGCGCCTCGAGCTTGCCGAATCGATCGCCGACTCGAAGAATCCCCTCACCTCGCGCGTCATCGTGAACCGCATCTGGCTCGCCCACTTCGGCGAAGGAATCGTCAAAACGCCCAGCAATTTCGGACTCATGGGCGAACGTCCCTCGAACCCCGCCCTTCTCGATTTCCTCGCATGGCGTCTGATCGAGGACGGCTGGCATATCAAAACTCTACAGCGCGAAATCGTCATGTCGGCCGCGTATCGCGCCGCGCGCGCTAATCCGCAACGCCTCGAAGCCGAAGAGCTGCGCGATGAAATTCTCATGGACTCGGGCGAACTCGACCTCTCCGTCGGCGGACCCGCCACCAAACTCGACGACAAGAAGAACAACCGTCGTACACTGTACGGATTTGTCAGCCGCCGCAAGCTCGACCCCATTCTTGAGCTCTTCGATTTCCCCAATCCCAACCAAACTAGCGAGCAGCGCATCTCGACCGACGTGCCACTGCAGCGTCTGTTCCTTTTGAACAGCCCGCTCGTGATCGACGCCGCAACACAGCTTTCTAAGCGCGTCGAATCCGCATCGAAGAATGACAACGACCGCGTCGCCACCGCCTATCGAATCCTCTTCACGCGCCCCGCGTCACCCCGCGAGCGCAAGATCGGACTCGAATATTTGAAAGCCAATCCGCTGCCGCAGTACTTGCAGGCGCTAATGGCCTCGAACGAATTTCTGCACATCGACTAAGAGGAACGCACTCATGATCACCCGCCGCGA
>DASXZC010000316.1:0-10215 GCA_036502165.1 Bryobacteraceae bacterium | reverse complement strand
AAGCTCCACTGGCGGCCGGACGATTGTCCGGGCTGGTCGCGTATGGTTCCCTCGTAGCGCCGGATCGCGTCCCGCCGCCGGGTCAATCCCTTGTCTTCGAGCAGCGCCGCCATCCGTGAATCCTCGTGCCGCTCGACGCTTAAATCGAATTGTTTTGCGTTATACACATAAACGCAATGAAAGCGCGTGTCTTTCGCGGAAACCGCCCTGAGTACCGCGTGCAGAAAGCTTGGATACGCCCCGTTCAGTTCGACTTGCCTGTGAACGCCACCGGTCTCCGGGAGCGCCCCGCGGATGAATCCGATCAATTTGTCCAGATGCAGCCGGTCTGCGAGGGCGACCGGCACTCCCGCGCCGCGGAACCAGCACTCGCGGTGCTTGAGATATTGGTCCATCGCCGTGAAGCCGCCTCCGGCGATACTTCCGGATTCCGAATTGTGGCCCGCCGTGATGAATCCGAAACTGGCGAATTCATCGGCGGCGGAAGCCTCCTCGATGAACCCGGCGCGATCGAAACCATGAGCATTTTCAGGGCTCGAAGCCGCGCCGAAGCGTACGTAAGTGGCCCCGGCCGTCTCGCCCAGGGCGAGAAATCCATGCCCGATGCCTCCGAAGGAATGCACGGGCGAAGTGAACATCATCAACGCCGCGTCGACGCGGTACTGCGTGCGTTCCTGTTCCCAGCGCGCATTGCGGTACCGGTCGAGCAACCGGTCAACTTCGAGAGTACGGGCCGGTGCGCCGAAAAGCCGGGCGATGCAAGTGTTCGCGGCCGCTGCCACCGCGCCTACTTGTCGCATCCACATCCGGCGTGTCGGCATCATCGTTTACAAGTTAACCGGGGGTCCGTTTCAGCCGGATGGTCAGATTGTCAACAGAGCATGAAATATGGAAACAAAAACATCTAAAAATGTTTGCACGCTCTTTCTAAGGCCGGCCCAAACCGCGTCTCCGACTTCGTGCGGGGTCGATTGACCCCCAAGTCGGGGGTTCGCACCCGCCCTTCCGCCGCACGCCCCCAACGGTTCGCTCGACCGCCACGCCGACTCAGGGCCGACCAGGTGCTCAAGAAACATCCCGCCGAGAAAATCGCCCCGAGCGGATTGACGACGCCCTTGCCCGCGATATCCGGAGCCGAACCGTGCACCGGCTCGAACATGGACCGAAATCGCCGCGTGGGATCGAGAGTCGCGCTGGGAGCGAGTCCGATGCTTCCGGTCACGATCGCCGAGATTCGCTGAAAATGTCTCCGAACAGATTCGAAGCGACGACGACATCGAACGAATCCGTACGCCGTACGAAATTCACCGCAGCCGCCTCGACGCGCGGTACGTGACATGTTGAAACAAGAACGCCAGGAAATGTCTTGTAGGGTTCAGAGCCGGCCCAAAACCGCGTCTCCGACGTCTTGGGTTGCCCAAATCGGGAGTGCGGACTTTCCCTGCGCGAGCACGCCTGCAACGGCCGCTCGACCGCCGCGCCGGACTCCGGGCCGACCAGGTGCTCGAGCATCATCCCGGCCCAGAAGGTCGCCGCGAGAGGATCGACGACGCTCTTGCCGGTGATACTGATCTGTGCACCGGCTTAAACGGAAGGGAATCGCCGCGTCGAATCGAGACTCGCGCTGGGTGTGAAGCCGATACCGCCGGTCACGATCGCCGAGAGGTCGCTCAAAATATCACCGAACAGATTGGAAGCGACGACGCCATCGAACGAACCCGTACGCCGTACGAAATTCACCGCGGTCGCCTCGACGCGCAGTGCGCGACATATCGCAGCCGCATCGACGAGCAGCGATTCCATCGCAAGATCCGAAAACTCCGCCGCGACGTGAGAGAACCGACTCGATCCCACAAGACCAAGCCTAGCCTTGGGCATTCGATTTCATTGCGAACAAATCCGCTTCTTTGATGAATGCAGCGCGGTATCCATGGGCTGTTCTCTTCTAGGGCGAGGAATCCGCCCGATCCTCCGAAGGAACGCACCCGCGAAGCGGAGACCATCGACACTGCATCCACGCGGCACCGACGGCGTTCCGGTTGCTAACGCGCATTGCGGTAACGGTCGCTCAAAATATCACCGAACAGATTGGAAGCGACGACGACATCGAACGAATCCGGACGGCGTACGAAATTCATCGCGGCCGCATCGACGAGCAGCGACTCCGTTGCAATATCCGGAAACTCCGCCGCTACGTGGGAAAATGCTCGGTCCCACAAAACCAAACCCTAGCATCGCCACTTCCAATGTTTGGATGGTTCTTAGAGCCGGTCCAAAACCGCGTCCCCGACTTCTTGCGTAGTCGATTTCCCTCCCAAATCAGGAGTCCGCACTGCCCCCTCCGCCAGCACTCTCGCAACCGCCCGCTCGACCGCCGCGCCAGCTTCCGCGCCGACCAGGTGCTCGAGCATCATCCCCGCCGAGAAGATCGCCGCCAGCGGATTAACGACTCCCTTGCCCGCAATATCCGGAGCCGATCCGTGCACCGGCTCGAACATGGACGGAAATCGCCGCGTGGCATCCAGATTCGCACTTGGCGCCAACCCGATGCCGCCGGTCACGACCGCCGAGATGCCGCTCAAAATATCGCCGAACAGATTCGAAGCAACGATGACGTCGAACGAATCCGGACGCCGTACGAAATTCATCGCAGCCGCCTCGACGAGCAGCGATTCCGTCGCAAGATCCGAACACCGCCGCGACGTGAGAGAACCACTCGATCCCACAAGACCAATCCTAGCCTTAGGCATTCGATTTCATTACGGAACAAATCCGCTTCTTTGATGGATGCGGCGCGGTATCCATCGGCTGTTCTTTTCCAGGGCGAGGAATCCGCCCGATTCCTCCGAAGGAATGCACCCGCGAAGTGGAGACCATCGACGCTGCATCCACGCGGCACCGACGGCGTTCCGGTTCCCAACGCGCATTGCGGCAACGGCCGCTCAAAATATCGCCGAACAGATTCGAAGCAACGACGACGTCGAACGGATCCGGACGCCGTACGAAATTCATCGCCGCCGCATCGACGAGCAACGATTCCGTCGCAATCTCCGGAAACTCCGCCGCTACGTGAGAAAATGCTCGATCCCACAAAACCAAACCGTAGTATTGCCACTTCAAAGGATTGGACGATTCTAAGAGCCGGGGCAAAACCGCGTCTCCGACTTCTTGCGTCGTCGAGCGACCACCCAAATCAGGAGCGCGCACTGTCCCCGCCGCGAGCACCCCTGCAACGGCCCGCTCGACCGCAGCGCCAGCCTCCGAACCAACCAGATGCTCGAGCATCATCCCCGCCGAGAAGATCGTCGCCGGCGGATTAACGACACCTTTGCCGGCGATATCCGAAAACTCTGCCGCTACGTGAGAGAATACCCGATCCCACAAGACCAGGCCATAACCTTGCGCATTCGATTTCGTCACCGAACAAATCCGCTTCTTTTTGTTCCGGTGCCGCGCCAGCTCAAACGCATAGCGGGCGATCCGTTCAATGTCGCGATGCAAATGTTTGGACGGTTCTTAGAGCCGCGCTAAAACCGCGTCCCCGACTTCTTGCGTAGTCGATTTCCCTCCCAAATCAGGAGTGCGCACTGTCCCCTCCGCCAGCGCTCCCGCAACGGCCCGCTCGACCGCCGCGCCAGCTTCCGCGCCGACCAGGTGCTCGAGCATCATCCCCGCCGAGAAGATCGCCGCCAGCGGATTAACGACACCCTTTCCCGCGATATCCGGAGCCGATCCATGCACCGGCTCGAACATCGACGGAAATCGCCGCGTCGGATCGAGATTCGCGCTCGGCGCCAAGCCAATGCTGCCGGTCACGATCGCCGAGATGTCGCTCAAAATATCGCCGAACAGATTCGAAGCAACGACGACGTCGAACGAATCCGGACGCCGTACGAAATTCATCGCCGCCGCATCGACGAGCAGCGATTCCGTCGCAATATCCGGAAACTCCGCCGCCACGTGAGAAAACACTCGATCCCACAAAACCAAGCCATACCCCTGCGCGTTCGATTCCGTCACGGCGCGATGCGTAAATACGGAGGTCTGGATCGCCACTTCCTCCGGCTGCTGATGAAAGACGAATCCCCCCACCTGCGCATATTCGCCCTCGGTATTTTCCCGCACGACAACCATGTCGATTTCGCCGCCCTTGAAAGCCTTGAGCGGACCTTCAACACCCGGATACAACACCGCCGGGCGAACATTGGCGAACTGATCGAACGTCCGCCGGATGGGCAGCAGCAGGCCGTTGAGCGTGATGTGATCGGGAATATCCGGGCGTCCCACAGCTCCGAGCAGGATCGCGTCGAAGGCTCGCAATTGATCCAGATAATGTGCCGGCGCCATGCGCCAGTGGCTCAAATAATAGTCCGCACCCTAATTAAACTGGGTACATTCGAAGGCGGCTTTCGCCGGTAGATGTTTCAGAGCCGGGCCAAAACCGCGTCCCCGACTTCTTGGGTCGTCGAGCGACCACCCAAATCAGGAGTGCGCACTGACCCATCCGCCAGCACCCCTGCAACGGCCCGCTCGACCGCAGCGCCAGCTTCCGCGCCGACCAAGTGCTCGAGCATCATCCCAGCCGAGAAGATCGCAGCCAACGGATTGACGACTCCCTTACCCGCGATATCCGGAGCCGATCCGTGCACCGGCTCGAACATGGACGGATATCGCCGCGTCGGATCGAGATTCGCACTCGGCGCCAACCCGATGCTGCCGGTCACGATCGCCGAGATGTCGCTCAAAATATCGCCGAACAGATTCGAAGCAACGACGACATCGAACGAATCCGGACGGCGCACGAAATTCATCGCAGCCGCATCGACGAGCAGCGACTCCGTCGCAATATCCGGAAACTCCGCAGCGACGTGCGAGAACACTCGATCCCACAAAACCAAGCCATACCCTTGCGCATTCGATTTCGTCACGGAACAAAGCCGCTTCTTTTTGTTTCGGCGCCGCGCCAGCTCAAACGCATAGCGAACGATCCGCTCAATACCGCGATGCGTAAATACGGAGGTCTGGATCGCCACTTCCTCCGGCTGCTGATGATAGACGAATCCGCCCACCTGCGCATATTCGCCCTCGGTATTTTCCCGCACGACAACCATGTCGATTTCGCCGCCCTTGAATGCCTTCAGCGGACCTTCAACACCCGGATACAATACCGCCGGGCGAACATTGGCAAATTGATCGAACGTCCGCCGAATGGGCAGCAGCAGGCCGTTGAGCGTGATGTGATCGGGGATGTCCGGGCGTCCCACGGCTCCCAGCAGGATCGCGTCGAAGGCTCGCAGTTGATCCAGATAATGTGCCGGCGCCATGCGCCCATGGCTCAAATAATAGTCCGCGCCCCAATCAAACTGGGTACATTCGAACGTTGCGTCGAAACGCTCGCCGCCTCTATGCAGGATCCGCAGGGCTTCGGGGATGACCTCTAATCCGACGCCATCCCCCGGGATGACGGCGATTTGAAAACGGTTCATGTTAGCATTATCGAACGTGGCCCACTCAGTTTCTCTTTCCAACAAAACAGCACTCATCGCAGGAGCCAGTCGCGGTATCGGATTGGCCATCGCCACCCAGATGGCACACGCCGGAGCACGCGTAATTTTAGCGGCCCGCAGCATCGACAAACTCGAGCGCGCAGCCGAAGGACTTCGCTCGTCGGGCTGTTCCGCCGCCGCCGTAAAGTTGGACCTCACTGACGCCGCTTCGATCAAGGCCTGTGCGGAGTCCGTTCAGAACATCGACATCCTGGTGAACGTATCGGGAACCAACTTGCGCAAAGCTTTCGTCGATTACACGGCTGAAGAATATCAAAACATCATGCAGACGAATTTGCATGGAATTGTTCAATTGACACAGCGCATCGGCGGCAAGATGATTACCCGCGGCGCAGGCGGCAAAATTATTCACATCGGCAGCATGATGTCCCTGCTCGGATTGCCGTATTTAACAGTTTACGGAATGACCAAAACCGCGCTCGCCGGTCTGACGCGTACGCTCGCAGCCGAATGGGGACGCCATAATATTCAGGTGAATTGCATCGCTCCGGGCTTCATCCTCACCGATCTCAACCGCGCCATGTGGCAGCAGCCGATCATGCACAACTGGCTGCAGGGCGCGCAAGCGAATCCGCGAATGGGCAAGGCCGAGGATGTCGCGCCGCTGGCTGTTTTTCTCGCTTCGAGCGGAGCCGACTACATCACCGGCCAGGTGATCGCAGTCGATGGCGGATACTCGACCACGGCCAATTGGCCCTTCGAGCCCGGCGCCTGACCAGTGAAGTCCCGCGGACTTTTTATTACGTTCGAAGGCACCGAAGGCAGCGGCAAATCGACGCAGGCTCGCCTGCTTGCCGAACGGTTGCGGCGCGAAGGTCATGATGTCATCGAGAGCCAGGAACCTGGTGGCACGCCGATCGGCCAGCAAATCCGGCGCGTTCTGCTCGACGGCGCGAACAAGGAACTCGGAGCGACCACAGAGCTGCTGTTGATGTTTGCGGCACGCGCCCAGAACGTCGATCAATGGATCCGGCCCGGCCTCGAAGCCGGCAAGATCATCGTGTCGGACCGCTTCACCGATTCGACTCTCGCCTTCCAGGGCGCCGGCCGCGGACTCGGGCGCGACCTCGTGATGCAAGTGGATTCGATCGCGTGCCGCGGTATCAAACCAGATCTGACGATCTGCGTGACCATCGATCTCGCCGTCGGACTCGAACGCGCCCAAGCGCGCAACGCCGAGACGCAAGCCATCGAAACGCGGCTTGACGATGAGGAGCACGAATTTCATCGCCGCGCCCTCGCAGAGTATCAGCGACTGTCGCGCGAGGAATCGAACCGGTTCAAAATGGTCGACGGCGGGGGGACTCCCGAGGCGGTCGCTGCCGAGATCTGGGAGCTCGTGCGACCCTTCCTGCAGCCGGTACCATAAGAGCTTGACCGACGAACTCGCACTGGCCCAAAAGGCCATGGAAATCAGCGGCAGCTCGATCCTTCGCGCCGCGCTGCGCCTCTCCGATTCGTTTCGCGAATCCGTCCGGGTGATCGCCTCTCATCCCGGGAAAATTGCCATTACAGGTGTCGGAAAATCCGGCCGTATTGCCGAAAAACTCGCCGCTACATTTTCTGGTACAGGCACGCCGGCCCTGTTTCTGCATGCCGGTGAAGCCCTCCACGGTGACAGCGGCGTGGTTGCTCCTAGCGATCCCGTAATCGCCGTTTCGAAAAGCGGAAATTCGCCGGAGCTCTTGCGGCTCGTGCAGATCCTCGCAAGAACGTCGCCGGTGATAGCGATCGTCGGAGATCCGAAGTCGGCTCTGGCGCGCGCATCGACGTATGTCCTCGACGCCGCCGTCGAAACGGAATCGGATCCCTTTAATCTCGTCCCGAGCGCGAGCAGCAGTGTCGCGCTCGCACTCGGCCACGCGTTGGCAATCGCGGTGATGATGAAGAAAGGCTTCGACCCACGTCAGTTCGGCGAGCGCCATCCCGACGGCGACCTTGGCCGGCTGCTAACGTGCACGGTTGGCGAGGCGATGATCCCGTGTGCCGAGGTTGCTCGTGTCGCGCCATCGAGCGCGCTCCGCGAAGTCCTGATCGAGATGACGAAATGGCCCACCGGTGCGGCGTGCGTCGTGAACTCGGAAGGGACGCTTGCCGGATTGATCACAGACGGCGACATCCGCCGATGTCTCGAGCGGTTCTCCGACATCCGCACAGTCAGCGCGTCGGACGTGATGACGCACCGGCCGACTGTGGTGAATCCGGATGCAACTCTCTTCACTGCCGCGCGGCTGATGGAAAACGGGCCTCGCCAACTGTCGGTGTTGCCAGTGGTCGAAGGATCCGGCCGGCTGATCGGAGTCCTCCGCCTGCATGACGTAATTCGCGCGGAGATCGTACTGGCCAGTTCGAAACTGCCCGCCGCGACCCCGTAAATACGAAATCCCGCTGTACCGCCGTATCCGCACACCCCTCTTCCAGATCGGATTGTTAGTTGAAGCTCGCCCCAGGCGAGCCGTAAAGTTATTGCCAGGAACAGGAGGTTCTCGACTACAAAGACCGGCAGGGAAGTTCTCTAGGAGACGCGAATGCGCAAAGTTCCGTAGTTCCCCTGGCGCCTTCTGACGGCGATATTTTCTAGCGAGCGAATCGTACCGTTTAGTTCGAAACCACCCGCCGCGACCCCGGACGCCGCGTAAATACGAAATCCCGCTGCACCGCGAAGCTCGCCAAAAACAGTAGAGTCTCAACAATCAATTTGGCCGGCACAACCGCCGTCCCAAACCTGCCATGCAAAATCTCGATCCCCGCATAGGATAGTGCTGCATTCCCCACCAACACGACCAGGTACCGCGGCAACAACACCGCGTGCCGTTCTTCTGAGAGGAACACGGCGTTGCGCACCGTCGTATAGTTGAACGTTCCCGCCACCAGCCTCGCGGCAATCTGCGCAAGCGCGATCCGCCCGGTCAGTGCGAACAGCACCGCAAACGTCACGTTGTCCAAAATCGCCGTCAACGCCCCGATGCCCGCGAACCGCAGGAGGACGAAGTAAATCCGCATCGAATCCCGCAGCGGCTGGAAATGCGACGTCGGATTACCCGGTTCATAGATGGTCCGAATCGCCATCTCCTGGACGCGCACTCCCAGATGCTTGACCGCCAGCAGCATCTCGAGTTCGAATTCATAACCAGATGCCGAAACTTTCAGCATCCGCAACAGCAGCGCCCGCGGAATCGCCCGCAAGCCCGTCTGTGTATCGGATAGACTTTGCCCCACCACGGACCGCATCACTCGCCGAGTGATCTGATTCCCAATCCGGCTGCGCAACGGCGTGTCCGGCGAAAAGCTCCGCGCGCCGAGTATCAACGTTTCCGTCGATTCCGTAAACCGCTCTGCGATTGTCCGCACATCGCGAGGATCATGCTGCCCATCGGCGTCCATCGTGATGATGCCCACCGTCTCGGGATACTTGCACAGGACGAAATTGATTCCCGTCTTCAGCGCCGAGCCCTTCCCAAGATTGATTGCGTGGGGAACGACTTGCACGTGGGTCATCCGGCTCAGTTCTTCGAAAACCGTCCGGTAGGCGGGCCCGCTGCCGTCGTCGACCACCACGACCGCCCGCCAGTCCGCCGGACGCACGGCCCTCACCAATTCGACCAGGATCGAAGTCGGCTGATAGGCCGGTATCACGATCACCAGATCCCGCACCTGCACCCGGGCCGGTGCCTCTATGCCGTCCACACTCCGCCGGGGGGCCAGGTGTGAGAAATACAGCGGTGTTTCTGTAGTCAGGAACAGACCTCTCTAAAATCGCCCGGTCGAACTCAAGCGTTGAGTTCGACCGGGATTGGTGTTGATTTGGGACCGGTGGACTACTGTGACACTCGCGCAGATCCTGCGCCGTGGCAAACCAGTCCGACCGACAGCTTGACTCCGTTGCTCGCGACATTCGGTCCGGTGACCTGGTAGGCCAGCAGATCGCCCGCGGTAATCGGAATCGACAGTTCAGCGTGGCCGCCCGCGCCGTTTGCGACCGTAACCGAGAGTCCGGTACTGGTCGGAGACTCTGTTCCACCCGTCGACCGGTAGAGGGTGACGGTGACATCGCCTCCGCTCTGCGGTCCTTGGAATGCGAACAGTGTCAGAGTGCCGCAAGAGAGCGGCATCAGTGTAGCGTTATCCGTGAACAGCGGATGCAGTCCGCCGGTCGTCGGATCCCCGGTCGCGTTGAGCGGGATAAACTCGCCCGCCGCGCCCTGGGATGCGTCTTGATGAACCGTGCCCGTAAAGACGAGCTGTTGCGATGCCGTAACCATCGCCGCGCCGGCCGGAACTTCCGGAAGGACGAGGTTAATGACCGCATCCTGCTTGGTTCCGCTGTTTGTGATCCGCGGTGCGCTGCCTACAGGGCCCATCGTGATGGCGCCCATCGTTACGGTGGCAGCACTTCCGAGAGGTCCTTCCGGTCCCATTGGACCGGTAGCGCCCGTCGCGCCGGTTGCTCCGGTTGCTCCGGTTGCTCCGTTGCTGCCGTTAGAGCCGCTGGCTCCCGTGGCTCCGGTGGCGCCCGTGGCTCCGGTGTCGCCGGTAGCTCCGGTGCTGCCGTTCGTGCCCGATGCACCATTGCTACCACTAGCTCCTGTTGCACCAGTGCTGCCGCTCGCGCCCGTCGCACCGGTCTTACCGTTCATGCCGGATGCTC
>DASXZC010000315.1:0-6343 GCA_036502165.1 Bryobacteraceae bacterium | reverse complement strand
GCCGGCGTAGAAGAACTCGACAACCTTCGGCGGATCCTCGCGTTCGTCGGTGAGGGTGAACGTGAGACCTTTGTTCAGGAACGCCAGTTGGCGGATGCGTCCGGCGAGTGTGTCGAAGTTGAACTCAGTAACGGTGAGGATGGTTCCGTCGGGTTTGAAACTGACTTTCGTGCCGCGCTTCTTGCCGGACTTGCCGGTCTGCTTGAGGGGAGCCTGGGGAACTCCAATCGCATATTCCTGCTCGTAGGTGTGGCCGTCGCGCCAGATCTCGAGGGTCAGCCATTCGGAGAGCGCGTTGACGCAGCTTACGCCGACGCCATGTAGACCGGCGGATACTTTGTACGAATTGGCGTCGAACTTGCCGCCGGCGTGGAGTTTGGTGAGGACGATCTCGGCGGCGGAGACGCCATACTCGGGCATGATGTCGACCGGGATGCCGCGGCCGTTGTCGACGATGGTGATGGAATTGTCGGAATGGATCGTGATGTCGACGCGGTCGCAATATCCGGCGAGGTGCTCGTCAACGGCGTTGTCGATGACTTCCCACACCAGGTGGTGCAGGCCTTGTTCATTGGTCTGGCCAATGTACATGCCGGGGCGCAGGCGGACGGCTTCGAGTCCTTCGAGCACGCGGATATTACTGGAATCGTAGATGTCGGGCGTCGGTTTTGACACGTTTACTGGCTTTACCTCTGGGTCGCCGTCCTCGGGAGGCAACTGTGCAATTGACATAGACGTACTTACTGCTCCTACTTCAGATGCGCATGGGCATCACTACATAACGGTATTGGTTGCCGTCGGTGGCGGCCGTTTCCGTCTTCTCGGTTTTGGCTGCCGCGGGGCGCATTTCCCCGGCGCTGTTGCCATCCTTGAACAGGAACGAGACTTCGGTCTGATTGACGGCGCGGAGAAAATCGAGCATGTATTGGGCGTTGAACCCAATCTCGACAGCTTCGCCCGCGTAGTCGACGGGGAGGACTTCTTCGCTTTCGCCGGTCTCGGAGATCGAGGAGAAGATCTTCATTTCCTCTTTCGCAAAGCGGACGCGGATGGCGCGGGAACGTTCGTCGGCGAACTGGGCGACGCGTTCGATGGCGCCCTTGAACTCGTCGCGGGAAAGGGTCACGGACTTGTTGGCGTCTTTGGGAAGCACGCGTTCGTAGTCGGGGAAGTTGCCGGTCAGCTTGCGGCTCATCAGCAGGCGCGAGCCGATTTTGAAGAACAGATGGTTATCGTCGCCTGAGAATTCAAAAGCTCCGTCGGCGCCGGCGTCACCGGCGAGCTTCAGGACTTCGCTCATGGCCTTGCGGGGCAGCAGGGCGCGATACGAGGCGGTGCCCATATCGGCGTCCTGCCGCACCATGGAGAGGCGATGGCCGTCGGTCGAAACCATGATGATGCAGTCCTCGCGGACGAGCAGCAAGGCTCCGTTCAACGTGAAGCGCGACTCCTCGCTCGAGATGGCGAAGATGGTCTTCGCGATCATCTGCGAGAGCAGGCTTGCGGGCACGCTCGCGAGCATGGGAGGCATTTGCGGCAGCTCAGGGAAGCTCTCGCGGCTCATGCCGGCGATGCGGGTCTTCGAGCGTCCGCAAGTGATCGACACCCAGTGGTTGTCGGCGAACTTCAAATCGATATCGGAATCGGGAAGGAGGCGCACATAGTCGAGCAGGCGCTTGGCCGGGACTGTTCCGGCGCCGGGCCGTTTGACCTTGGCGGGGCAGGAACAGCGGATCCCCAGCTCGAGGTCGGTGGCGGTTAAATGGATGCGATCTCCCGAGGCCTCAATGAGAACGTTCGACAGAATCGGAATGGTGGTCTTCTTCTCGACGACCCCCTGAGACAAACCAAGCTCACGTACCAGGTCGTTCTTGCTGACGGTAAACTCCATCGTGTTCCTCGTGTGCGTGCGGTTCAAACAGAGAGGGCTCCGGGTGTAGGGGAGGCGTGGTTTTCGCCGGAGTCCAGGATCTTCTAAATTATAGCAAGAATTGGCGCTTTGTGCCTCTCCGGACGGGCTTTTTTGTTGTCCTCTGAGCTACTCTCTTATCCCTGGATAAGCATACCTAGTATAGGTATAGTAGTAATCACTGCTGTGGAAAAGTGATTAACTCGGTAAGAGTCTATGTTTCATACGTTTGGGAGGCTCGCGAGTTGTCGGAAAAGGGGGTTCGCGGGGAAGGATGATTCGCGGTGGTTCGGAGTGTCCACAGGGGGGTGGCGCTTACGCAAGAGCGGGGAGAGGAAAAGGAGAACAACGGGGTTTGTTCTGAGCACCTTGTTAGTGGCAACTTCTGTGGAAAACGGAGGGATATACCAGCAGGAGTCACGAATGTTCCAATCCGGCTACAAACAGGGTGGATGACCAAATATCTGGGCTGGATTTCACTTCTGATCGGGCTGGGCGGGTCCGCGCTGGTGTCGTATTTGGAGTACGCCGACAAGCTCGGCGGAGCGTCTGGGAGCGATGAGGCGACCCTGATCTCGGTTCTGCACGCTGTGTTCTGGATAGCTGGTCTGGTGACGCTCGGGTTCCGCAAGTTTCAAATGTTGGCGACGAAGATCTTCGGAATGATCACCTATGCGGTTGTGGTGACGATCGCGATGACGGCGATCGACATCGCCATCAACGGATTTCGCATTCGGGTGATGTAAGCTTAGCCGGCTTTTTCGAGGATCGCGAGGTTGATCTTCTGGCCGGTGACCATTTCCTTGGTGACCACGAACTCGCGCAGCTTCTTGTTCGACGGGACGTGGTACATGAGGTCGAGCATCAGATCTTCGATGATCATGCGCAATCCGCGGGCGCCGACTTTGCGGTCGAGGGCGAGGCCGGCGATCGAATCCATGGCGTCATCGGTGAACTTCAGTCGCACGTTTTCGAATTCGAACAGGCGCTGGTATTGCTTCAGAATCGAGTTCTTCGGCTTTGTCAGGATCTGCACGAGGGCTTCGCGAGAGAGGTCCTCGAGTACGCCTACGACGGGCAGGCGTCCGATGAATTCGGGGATGAATCCATAACGGATCAGATCGACCGGCTGGATCTGCTGGAGCATCTCCGAATCGCGGCGATGCGTGATCCGGCGGTTGTCGGCTTCCTCATTAGGAGGAACGAAACCCATGGTCTTGGTGCCGACGCGGCGGGCGATGGTCTTTTCGAGTCCGACGAATGCGCCACCGCAGATGAACAGGATGTTGGTGGTATCGACGGGCGTGAATTCCTGGTGCGGATGCTTGCGTCCGCCTTGCGGGGGAACGTTGGCGACCGTGCCTTCGAGGATCTTCAGAAGAGCCTGTTGCACGCCTTCGCCCGAGACATCGCGGGTGATCGACGGGTTCTCGTCCTTGCGGCCGATCTTGTCGATTTCATCTATATAAATGATGCCGGTCTGGCAGCGCTGCACATCCCAATCGGCGTTCTGGAGCAGGCGCAGGATGATGTTCTCGACATCCTCACCGACGTAGCCAGCCTCAGTGAGCGTGGTGGCGTCGACGATGGCGAACGGAACGTCCAGGATGCGGGCTAAGGTTTGGGCCAGCAGAGTCTTGCCGGTTCCGGTCGGACCGACGAGCAGGATATTCGATTTGCCGACCTCGACATCTGAACCCCGCTGCTTGTTCATCTGGATGCGTTTGTAGTGGTTGTAGACCGCTACCGCCAGCTTCTTCTTGGTCGCTTCCTGACCGATTACGTACTGATCGAGGTATTCTTTCAGTTCGAGCGGCTTCGGGAGTTTGTGAGGGCCGCCGTAGGTATGCTCATGGCGGTCATCTTCTAAGATCGAGTTGCAAACAGCAATGCACTCGTCGCAGATATAGGCTCGAGGATAATCGCTGGGGGAAGAAATCAGTTTCCCAACAACATCCTGGCTTTTGTGGCAGAAAGAACAGCGGAGCGAGTCGTCAGATCCCGTACGTTTCACAAGTCCCCTCTCCCCAATTCAACGGCGCGAACCCAGCAGCGCGCAAGCAGCGTACAAACGTTCAAGGCACCTACAGTATATCAAAGGGTATCGAAACCGCATAGACACAAGAACGGCCTTTCTTTCACTCGAGGGACGTACCGGTACGAATGCACTAAGTCGGTTGCCTGACCATTGCGCCAAGGCTTAAGCCGATTTGGGGGGTGGGGGAGCGGGATAGCCAGTAGAATCGGCCTCCGAGAAGGGAATAGATTTCGGAGCAGCGGTGGACGGCGCGATCGGGAAAGAGGGTGGCTGCGGCGTCGTAGAGGGTGGGGTCGGTGAGGATGTGCGTCGAGAATCGCCAGGCGGTGAAGAGGATTTTGGAGGCCTGGAGGAGGTCGAGGTTGAGGCCGGCGGCGAGGGATTCCACGGCTTGGGGGATGGAACCGCGGTTTTCGCCGAGCGCGTTGAGTGCGGCGGCGGCGCTGTGGGAGGCTTTTTGTTGTTCCGTCGCGAAGCGGGTGCTGATCTGGGAGTCGGAGACTGTGTAGTCGAGGAAGACTTCGTTGGCGATTGCGACTTTGAAGAAGCGGATCCACTGGGCCCAGAGTGCGAAGTCTTCCGCATGATCGAAGCGTGCGTTTTGCGGGTAGCCGCCGATTTGCTCGAAGACGTCGCAGCGAGCGAGGATACTGCCGTGCGGGAACGGGCATCCGATGCGCGTCGTGAGAGCGAGGGTGTGGGCCCAATCTCCGCCGCGGAGTTCGTCGCGGCCGAGCCCGGGGTTTTTATGATGAAGGCGCATGCTCGAGGCGACTAGGGTGAGGGCGGGATCTGCCGCGAACATGGCGAGTTGGCGGGCAAGTTTGCCGGGACGCCAGGCGTCGTCTGCATCGATGCGGGCAATCAGGTTATGGCTGGCTTGAGAGAGTCCGGCGTTGAGGGCGTAGCTGAGTCCGCGATTGCGGCGGAGGCGGATGATACGGCATCCGGCGGGGAGGTTCGCGATGGGGGGATCGGAGCCGTCGTCGATGACCAGGAGTTCGTGAGGCAGAGATCGGGTGTCCTGGGAGAGGACGGAGTCGATCGCGCGGTCGAGGGAATTTGCGTCCGCGGCGTCCGGGTTGCGGAGGTGGACGGGCAGGATGGTGGTGATTCCATCCACGCTTTAGGTCCTCGGTTTCTTGAGCCGCATGAGGTTCGAGGCGACCTTGCGCAGGGGAGCGGTCGATTTCCAGGAAAGGGAATGTTCGAGATCCCAGATGCGGCGATGGAGGGCGGCGGTTGTCGAGGAGTCGGCGAAACGGGTTTCGTCCTGGGTGGGATTTTGGTTGCGCTCGGCGAGGGTTGAGAGCTCCGCGCCGGAGATTTGAAAATTGGTCGAGTTGATATAGGCGCGTATGCGTTCGGCGCTCGCGTTCCATTGTTCGAGGTTGTAGCGGTGCGCGGATTCGGCGGGGGCGTCGGAGCGGAATTCGCTGAGCGTCGCATCGAGGGGCGCGAAGCGGCAGCCATGCTCGATGAGGCGTAGGAGGAAGAGCCAGTCCTCGAGGGAGTCGAGGTCTTCGTCCATGCGGACGGCGGAGCGTTTCAGGAATGACGTCCGGATCGCGTAGCTGTTCGAGGGGATAAAGTTGCGATCGAACAAATGATAGAAAGGCTTTATAGGATACGCGGGGGCGAGGGGTTTGCCGGATTCTCGGCAGTTGGCGGAGGCGTAGACGAGGTCGGCTCCGGTGGCTTCGAAGGTGGCGGTCATCATTGAAGTGAAGAATGGATAGATGATGTCGTCGTCGTCGAGCAGGAATACACACTCGATTTCGGGGTGCTGCTCGAGGCAGTGATCGATTCCGACGTTGACCGGATATCCGCGGCGGCGGGCGGGATCTTCGTTTGGGGCGTGCAGCACGTTGGCGGAGGGGCACAGCGCGCGGACTTCAGACCAGATCGATTCCTGCGCGTGGACAGCGACGATCGCGAGGCAGGGCTGGCTTTGCAGCTCGACCGATTCTAGGGCGTCAAGGAGCAATTCATTGCGCGCTCCCGTGGTGCGGATGAGAGCGGCAAAGATGGGCTGTTGCGGCAAAGATCCGATTATACCGCCGGTTTTGGACGCGAGAGACTCGCGAATAATCCGACGGCGGCGGTGGGCAATAGAAGACTGTAAGGCGGCCCCAACATCGCGGCGAGGTAGGGGAATGGCGACAGTACGGCGCGGTTGAAGGTCTTGGGAATTTTCGCTTGCAGGCGGGCTTCGAGCAGCACCGAAGCCGGCAGGAGCAGTGAGAAATCCTGCATGTAGCCGTGGGGGCTGATCAGGAGTCCGGCGAGGAGTGCGAGGCCGAGGCCGGCGCCGAGATCTTTCTCACGGACGATCATCCATAAGAAGAAGCCGACGGCGATTGCGACTAGCGTGAATTGCAAGGGTGCGCCGCCGC
>DASXZC010000314.1:0-14019 GCA_036502165.1 Bryobacteraceae bacterium | reverse complement strand
GCTGCCGCGCGAGTTCAAGCGCGCGTCCGGCGTTGTCGCACACGACGGCCTCATGCCCCGCCAGACGGAACGCGCGCGACAGCGAAGCCAGCGTATTCGCGTCGTCGTCAACCAGCAGCAGTTTGCTCATAACGGTTCAACTCCATTCGGAACGTCGTTCCCTTGCCTGGCTCGCTCGATGCCGACACTGTGCCCTTGTGATCGGCTATGACGGATTGCACGATCGCGAGGCCGAGGCCCGTGCCGTGATGCTTCGTCGTGTAGTACGGCGTGAACAGCCGTTCGATCTCTTCCTTCGTCAATCCCGCGCCCGTGTCGATGACTTCGATCGCGACTCGCTGCCCGCCGGCGGCGAGACTCGTGCGGATCGTGATCGTGCCGCCGTCGCCCATTGCGTCCATCGCATTCAGAATCAGATTGCGCAGCGCGCGTCCGATCTGTTCAGGATCCGCGTAGACCGGCGGCAGCCCATCCGCCAGAACGAGTTCGAGTTTCGCCGCGTGCGCCTCGAACAGAGGCGTCGCCTCGTGGACGATCTGATTCACATCCGCCTGCTCGAGCCGCGGCGCGGGCATCCTTGCGAAGTCGCTGAACTGGTTTACGATCCCTTTTAATTGGCCGAGTTCGACCAGCAGCGCCTTGGTACTTTCCTCGAACACTTCCTCGAACTCGTGCGGCTTCGTCTCGCGGACGCGCCGCAGATTCTCGATCGTGATTTGCAATGGGAATAGAGGATTCTTGAGCTCATGCGCCAGCCGCCGCGCGATTTCGCGCCACGCCGCTACGCGTTCGGCCTGCAGCATGCGCCGCTTTTGATCGACGAGCTGCTCACTCATGGCGTTGAAGTCCGCGGCGAGCTGCCCGATCTCATCGCGCGAATTCACCTCCGCGCGCGCATCCCATTCGCCGGCCGCAACCAGGCGCACCGTCGCCGCAAGTCGCTCGACCGGACGCGTCACACGTTCCGATGCCCACAGGCTCAACAGGCCGCCCATCAGGACTCCCGCTCCTCCGACGATCCACGCTGTCTGCCGGATGAAGTCGCGCAGATCCGCCAATTCTTTGCTCGATTGGCCGATGTAGACGGTCGCCAGTGTCTTATCGTCGCCGCCCTTCAGCGGCATGTCGGTGACGATCGATCCGCGCAGCAGATTCTTGCGGTCGAGCGTCACCTGCATTCCCTCCGGCACCTCGATCGCCTTGAGGAACTGCTCGTCGAGCCGCAACCCGCCGATGATCGTGAGCTGATTCGAATCGTTCTGAACCGTCGTCAGCGCATACAATCCGAGCGCCTGCCCGTCCGGCAATTCCTCGACTCGCAGGAACGGATTCAGCGCCGCCCAATTCCTCTCACCGAGCCATTCTTCCTTGTAGCCGAACCGTGCCGGCCATTCCGCCGAACTGATGATCGTGCCATCCCGCGAGAGGATCTCGAGAAAGTTCAGCCGCTGTTCATTCGCCAAACGTCCGGCTTCCTCGAACACCGGATCGGGCGCCGCGAGCAAGCCCACCACCGCCTGCGACGCCGCCACCGCTTTGACCCGCTGCAAGAGCTCATCGCCGCGACGCTCGAATTCGTGCTTGAACAACTGCACCAGCATCGCCGCGCGCCGATGATCGCGCTCGGCGAACGTGCGGCTCAGCGATTCCGTGACGAGCCACGCCACCAGCCACACCGATGCCGCCACCGTCAGCGTAAACGCCAGCATCACTTTGAGGCGGAAACTCATGCTTCCACCCAAATGGACTCGAGATGCAGATCCGCGCTGCGTCCGTCATTCGCCTCGTCCCATCCGCGCACCCGATTGTGGATCGCGTACAAATGCGGAACATGCACAACGGGGATCAGCTTGCGCTCCTCCATCACCGCGCGTTCTGTGTCGTAGTTCGGCCATTCCTCGACCGGCTCGCGGAGCATTTTCAACTCCGCCCCCGCGACGGATTTCGGCTGGATTGCCAGTCCGATGTCGCGCGCGTTCACCGCGATTCGCTCCGCGATCAATCGCAGCAAGACGTCGCCCGCCGTATAGCTGAGCGTCATTTGTGGAGGCCGCCCGCCGAGCAGCGACTTCGCCTTCGCCAGGTCCGTCTGCACTGGAAATACGAACGCGTACCCGGAGAGCCACTGCGGCGACAATCCTCCGGCCGCCTCGCCATGACCCTGCAGCAGGACCTTCACGATGGAACTGCGGTCGATCGCGAGACCCAACGCCTGCCGCACTTGCGGATGCGCGCCCGCGGCATCGATCGCGATCAGTTCAATCGGCAGCGTCGACCAGATCCGATGGCTGTCGGGCCGCAGCCGGCGCGAGCCCGTCAGGCTCAACTCCACCAGATCGGCATCCTGCGCAGAACCTGCCAATTCGATGGCATCGAGAAATGGACGCCCGTTCCAATACAACTCGTTCGCGCGCATCGTCGGTCGAGGACCAGGAGGAAGCACCGGCTCGAACGGACCGGATTCAATGAGAACCTTCCGGTCGAGCACCCTCGGCAGATCGGATGTTACAGCGTCAGTCGTGACGATCACCGTCCCCGGACCCGCGCCCGCGGCGCCGAAACCGGGGAATGCGGCTTTGATCTTCTCGACCGCGTAGGCGGAGGTCCACGGCGTTCCGCCCTGCAGTTGGACATTCGGACGCAACGTGAATCGCCAGGCACGTCGCGCGGCATCGGGCTGCGCCGCGGTCGTGACGCGCGTGAACGGCTCGAGATTCGCGGCTGGCAGAGAAGGGAACACGCGCAAGGTTCCCCCGTAACGTGGACGATCCGCCCACGCGGCCGGCATCAGCGCCGCGCTACCGCTGAGTGCAGTCAATAGCCAGTCGCGACGCTTCATATGTTCCTTTGGCCCGATTCCGGACCACCATCGTCACCTGATCGGCTCGCTCACCGGCGGGCCACATTGCCACGATCGGGCCATCCGTCGCGAGTGGCGCTGTCGAAGGCCGCACCTGCCCTCCCGCATATTCGAATGCCTGCGCCTGTTCCGTCTCAAGGCTGGTCACGATTTGGATCTTCGATCCGCAGGCGGACTCGACCGGCGCGAGTTCGCTCCCCCAGTTGTCGAGCACGCGCCCCGGCTCCGCCTGATCGACATACAGCCGCGTATGGCCATCGAGTTCGGATTGGAAATCGCCGCCCTCGATCTCAACCTCGGAATAATACAAACTCCGGGAGCCGCGGAAATAATTGCGGCCTGGCACGATCCAGGTCTCCTCGCTCGCCGCGCACTGCATATGTTTCAAAGTCCCCGAGCAACGCATGCCGGGCAGTTGGACGCCGATGTCGCCCAGATCCGAAATCCAGATCCGCCCTCGCGGATCTCTTGGCAGAGGCCGCGGCAATCCAAGTCCGGCGGATCTTCCATCCGGTGTCACTACGCGAAACGGCTCGAGCAGTACAGTCGTTCGGCCATCCGGCGACACGGCGGCATCGAGCACCGGATGCGTGCTCTCGCCCAGAGGAAAGCGTCGTAAAAGATAAGGAGGCTGCGAGGGCTTCGCCGGCGGACGCGCCCACGACTCCATGTAGACCTTGCCATCACTGAGCTGCAATACGATCAGGTACCCGTGCGGATTTTCCGACAGCGTCGCCTTGGCTTCGGTTCCCGACTGGGAATTCTCAAACACCGACTCGACGCGTTTGCGCGTCTGATCCGCCTCCTCGGGAGGCATGGTCGAAAGATTCTGCCAGGTGATCGATAACGGCTTGCGTCCGGCGTGCTGGACCAAACGCTGCAATGCGTCATCCAGATCCTGGCCGCCGGCGGCCGGAAGAGCGCTAAGAACGAGTAGGGCTGTGGTGAGGTGCAGGCGAAGATCCGCCATGATATTGGCCCCGAAGTACCAATTCAAAGAACAGCCACAACAGGCCGCCCGCCAACACCAACGCGATTCCGCAACCCAGAACAAATATCAGCAGGACGGTCATAGTACGAACAGTTGCACGTCGACCTCCGACAAAGGAAATCCTTATGATTGAACCACTTGTTGAGGGCCTGTGTCAAATGGTACGCACCCTGCCGGACGTCTGTGTCAGAGCGGAAACATCATTTCGCCAAGTCCGCGGGGCCGCGGGGTCCTGTGTGAATGGTTCTAATGTCCGGGCTCTCCGTCCGTATCCGCTACATGAAAACGGGCTATTCATCTAGGAATCAGACCGAATTCCCGCGAGCGCGGGTACATGGTTGAATACTAGTAAAGCTTCCCCAAACGAGAAACGCGTCCCTGATGTGGATGGCGCCCTCAACAAAATCAGCGGCCTGGGCGCCGCTCGAATCACAAAGGGGAACATCAAGTAATCGGGAACAGGCGGATCAATCGAGAAGGAGATAGAAGCTTATGAAAAATCCAATGGACTACCTGCTGAGGCTCAAGATCTGGAAGGATCAACGCGGACAGGATCTGATCGAATACGCTCTTATGGCTGGTTTTGTGGCCGTGGCGGCGGGTTCGATCATGCCCGGTGTCGCCACCAGCATCAGCAAGATTTTTTCGAAGATTTCAAGCACCATGGCTGCCGCCGCAACACAAGGCAGCTAGTACAGGCACGGAATGTGAAGTGGTAGGAGATGCGCTCGAGCGGCCCGGATTCGGGTTCGCCGGCGCGAGAGAAGAGTCCATCAGGGCGGTCGAGCCAGCGGAAGTCATCCGGAACACCACGGAGGGCTTCCCGGCGAGACCGCCCAATTTGTTTTAGAATCAGCGGGATGGATCGGGTAGGGAGTACGTCAGGGGTACGAGTCCTCAGCTAAGTCTCGCTAGGGCCCCAAGAGGATTACGAACCATCAATTCAGCGATCCTACTGATTCTAACCTTCCTACCCCGATGATATTGTTATTTCAGCAACGTCATTGAAGGCGTTGCGAGGGACAGGAGAACACAGCAAATGACTCGTACGATGAATCTCGTTTGGAAGCTTCGGATCTGGAAGGACACCAAAGGTCAGGACCTCATTGAATACGCCTTGATGGCGGGCTTTGTGGCCGTGGCCGCCGGTGCGATTATGCCTGGCGTCGCCAACAGCATCAGCGTCATCTTCTCGAAGATTTCCAGCTCGATGGCAGCGGCCGCGACCCAGGGTAGCTAAACTACTCTTAACAGTTTCAACCCAGCCAGCGGCTCGCGAACAGCCCTTCCGTATCGCGGAAGCGTCGTTCGGGAGCCGCTTCTTTTTCTGATTTTCGGTTAATCCCCGCCTGAAATTTCCGGCTCAAGAATCTATGAGCCGCGAACGAATACCAGTACCAATGTTCTACTGCAAACCCGCAGTGTGAGCGTTTCCCCAGTTGTTTGCCCGGATCCAGTTAAGCTCATCGACGTATTCCCACACATTCCCATTGGGTGATAGTTTTTCTATAGCAATGTTGATCGATATTCAACTTTGCAGGAAAGAGGAAAGGCAATATGACCCGTATGTTGAATCTCGTCTGGAAGCTTCGGATCTGGAAAGACACCAAAGGTCAGGACCTCATTGAATACGCCTTAATGGCGGGCTTTGTGGCCGTGGCCGCTGGCGCGATCATGCCGGATGTCGCGAATAGCATTAGCGTCATCTTCTCCAAGATCTCGAGTTCGATGGCCTCAGCCGCAACCCAGGGTAGCTAACGCTACTCTTTTAACAACCTCACCAACAAGCGGCTCGCGGACGCCCCTCCAGAAATTTCAGGAGGGCTGTTCGGGGGCCGCTTTTGCTTGTTTCCAGCGGTTTCAGGAACCTCGCGCCGCGGAGTACCGATTCGCTCTACAGGAAATCACATAGTACGAACATTTCCCCCAGCCATTTGCCTGGATCCGGCTAAGCTCAACTCCGTATTCTAATTGGTACCCCCTGGATGATAGTTTCTCTATAGCATCGTTGAGCGGAATTCAACCTTGCAGAAGAGGAAAAGCAAATATGACCCGTTCGATGAATCTCGTTTGGAAGCTCCGGATCTGGAAAGACACCAAAGGCCAGGACCTCATTGAGTACGCCCTGATGGCGGGCTTTGTGGCCGTGGCGGCCGGTGCGATTATGCCTGGCGTCGCCAACAGCATTAGCGTGATCTTCTCGAAGATCTCGAGCACGCTCGCTTCGGCCGCGACCCAGGGCAGCTAACGGCTACCCGTCCTTATTATTCAACTAACCAGCGGCCCTCAGGCGCCTTCCGGAATATCCCCGGAAGCCGCTTGCGGGCCGCCTTCATTTTGGGCGATTGCTTCGTCCTGGGACGGTACTGGAGTCCTACGGCACTCCGGGCGCAAACCGCAATCGGACCAGCCCTTTGCAGTGTCGACTAAGCAATCCTCCTGATTCTAACTATCCCCCCCGGATGATACATTTTCCATAGTGGCGTTGAGTAGAATTCAACGCTGCAGGGAGAGGAGATTAAGTAAAATGACTCGTACAATGAATCTCGTTTGGAAGCTGCGGATCTGGAAAGACACCAAAGGTCAGGACCTCATTGAATACGCCTTGATGGCGGGCTTTGTGGCCGTGGCTGCCGGTGCGATTATGCCTGGTGTTGCGAACAGCATCAGCGTCATCTTCTCGAAGATTTCGAGCTCGATGGCCGCCGCCGCGACCCAGGGCAGCTAAACCTGCTTCTCACGCGGCGGGTTGCGTCACGGTCCGGCTCCACGACGACTTGGACTACTGCGTTCCTTACCGCACTTTTTTGACAATTTTATGGCCCAAATGGCCGGATCCTCAACCAGGGATCCGGCCTTTGGTAGTTCTTAGAGTAATGCCGCGTCGAGGGTCGAACGGACGGGAGTTTCCTCGGGAACACCGTCGTCCACCGGCGCCTCGGCGGACCTAACGTATTGCGCCAACTGCGTCTCCGATCCGTCGAAGAAATCCTCAATTAGCGCATCGACAGCCAGCCGCCGCAGCGTATCGCGCGAAACGGCCGGCGTATAGACGAACTTCCGCCCCTGCTTCCGCCGCGCAACCTTCCCCCGCTTCTCCAGCCGGTCGAGAACCGTCATCACTGTCGTGTAAGCCAGCTTCCGGCTCGCCGTCAATACGTCCCGGACGTCTTTGACATTGCCTTCGCCCAATGTCCACAATGCTTTGAGACACTCGAGCTCGAGCGGCGGAGGGATCTCAGGAGGTGGTCCGGCTTTGCGCATGGAGGGCCATTCACGTTCCGGACTTCTGCAGCGCACTCGTCAGTTTGTCGGCGAGCAGGGAATTGCCGGACGGAGCCGCCGCAGGCGGAGGAGGAGCTGGCGGCCGAGTCACGGGCGGCGCCACCACCGGCTTCGGCGAATCGTCGAGGTACTTGACGCGCTTCAGTACTGCCCGTTCGAGCGCCGGATTGTAGCCGGTCCACGATCCCTCGATCCGCTGATCGCGCTCGATGGTCTGCCGCATCGCTTCCATTTTGGAATCGAGATTATCCAGATGATGCAGCAGCATCGCCTCCGGAAACAGCGGGACTTTCGGGGATCCGTATTCGAGCGTCCCATGATGGCTGAGGATCAGGTGTTCGACCAGCGTCAACAAACGCGGCGGAAATCCGGGGATCGCACGGGCCTTCTCATTGACCATCTTGACGCCCATGACGATGTGCCCGATCAGTTGACCCTCGTCGCTGTATCCGAACGTCCGCACGTACACCAGCTCGTGGATCTTACCGATATCGTGCAGCAGCACGCCAGTGAGTACCAGGTCGGAGTCGACGCCCGCATAATGCGCTGCCGTAAACTTCGCGAGCGCCACCATGCTGAGGACGTGCTCGATCAATCCGCTGAGGTACGCGTGATGGATCGACTTCGCCGCCGGAGCCATCCGGTACGCGGCCATCAGCTTCTCATCCCCGAACACCGCCTCGAGCAGCGCCTTCAGGTGCGAATTGCCGATTCCGGCGACCACCGCGCGCAGTTCGGCCTCCATCTCCATTGGGTCGCGCTTCGAGGCAGGGAAGTAGTCGGCGAACGCGACATCGGAATCGTCCAGACGCTGGAGTTTGTGGATCGTAAGCTGCAGCCGGTTCTGGAAAACCTGCACCAGTCCTTTGACTTTGATGAAATCGTCCCGGTCGAAGGTGTCGATCACCTCGGCCGCGTTATCCCACATCTTGGCGTCGAGTTCGCCGGTCCGGTCCGCCAGGGTCAACGACAGGTACGGGTCGCCGGACTTCTTAAGGCGGATATCCTTGAGTTGGACCAGAAATGGGCAGTTGATCGTCTGATCGGGTTTCAGCTCACTGACAAAGGGAGATTTCACGAACTTCTTTCTTGCGCAAGCGCAGCGGGGTCCGGACAGGGCTGTGCTCCGCGCCGCCTTGCGTTGTTGCTCAAATTCGATTGTCTCTTATTTAGAAGACGATGTGCCGGTGCGTTCAGTGGTCGTGCCGGGCATGGGAATGATCCGGAAGAGCTTCTTGAAGTGCGGCGTCTGCGCGACTTCCTTCGCTTTGATCGTTTCCGGCTTCAATTGAGCGGGATCCTGCCAGGCGGTTTCCTTGCCCGGCGCGGCGCCCGTGTCGACCCAACCCGGTTTGATTTCGAGGAAGGCATCCTGCCGGAGCTTCGTCAGAAAATCGCGGATTTTGGGCTGAAACGCCTGGCTGTAGAACTTGTCCTGAATTTCCGGCTCCACTTCGTCGTAGGAAGCGAGCCCTTCCTTCTGATGCTCATCGACCTTCAGGATCAGGAAGCCTTCCTGCACCTTGATCGGATCGCTGACATACCCGCGCGGCTTGTCCCAGATCAGGTCCTCGATCTCTTTGCGCAGTGCCCCTTTTTGCCAGTTACCCATGTCGCCGCCCTGCTGCGCGGTCGTAGGATTATCGGAGTTGTCACGCGCCAATTCAGGAAACTTCTCGCCCTTCTTCGCGCGCGCCGACAAGTCCTTCGCCTTCTTCTCGGCGGCCGCGATCCCCGCTGCGTCCTTACCTTCGGTCGAGACGATGATCTGCCGCAGGAAGACGCGCTCATGCCGCATGAACTCGTCCTTGTGGTCGTTGTAATACTTCTGCATTTCCTCGCGCGGAACGTTGATCGTGCGGCCGACCTGATCGCGGATGACCTTCTGGGTGATCATGGCGTTCTTCTGCTCGGCCCTGTAGTCCTCATAAGGAAGACCGGTCTGTTCCCGCACGAAGGCTTGAAATTTATCAGGATCGGCGATCTGGAACTTTCTCTGCAAGTCCGCCATGTAGCGGCTGAGTTCGGAATCGACGTTGATCGCCAGTTCCTTGCCTTTTTGCACCAGCAGGAGCTGGTCGATCCGCTCGCGCAGAATGTCCTTCTCGCGCTCCTGTACGGCCGTTTGCAGCCGCACGCCGGTCAAATTCTGGGAAGTCCGGAGTTCGGCTTCGATTTGGCGCTTGGTGCGCTCGATCTCGCCGAATGTAACAATGTCGCCATTCACTTTGGCGACGATCTCTTCGAGGACAGGATTGTTGTCCGCGGCGCTCAGGCGGCCGGTTACCAGTACGCCGGCAACCGCCAGGCACGAAAACCACTTCATAGAATTCATTATAGCGATCCTCGCAAGCTTCTATTGGCCGTGACTGGCCCGCAACAGTTGACGCCAATCCGCACACCCCGTGCGGATTGATTCTAAAGGCCTCAAGCCCCGCTGCGACAAGAAAAGATGCAAGCCGGTTGCCACTTCCTCAGTACTTCTTGATGGGCGGCGGAGGCGGAGGTTTCGGCGGCGGCAGCGGCGAGAGCTTCGACTTGATGAATACGACGACCTTGCCCGTGCCGACGTCGACGTGATCGATGTTGTATCCCATCTCGAACCATTCGTTGATGTGGGCATTCGGATACAGCGGGCGGAAGAAATTGCGGATCAGGAAATCGAGGACCGTCGCGTTGGCCGCGATCCCCGAGATTTCGAGCCTCCGCAAATACACGACCGCGCGCCCGTCCTTCGACTGCGTTTCGATCACTACCTTAGTCGGCCGTTCGCCCTCGATCAGCTTTTCGATCAGCCAATTCGCCTTGACGCCTTTGGCGTGCTGCATCTGCAGGAAGTCGATGAGCGCTGTTCCGATCACCGTGCCCGGCCGCAGCTCGATCGCAGGCGAGCGCAGCCCGTCGGGAACGACGGTTGGCAGTTCCTCGCGCGCGTAGGCATTGATTTCCGCCTGGGAAAACATGTAAACGGCGTTCGCGCGGGCTCGTCCGGATTCGATCTCATCGATTTTCGTCCGGCATCGCGCCGCCAACGGATCGCCTGCCGCCAGCGCCGCTATCGAGGCCACGCATCCTAGAACCGCTGTGCGCAACATCATCTCTATTTGCAGTATCGCAGACGCGGGATTCGGGAAGTGTTAAGATGAAAAAGCTGGCCGTTGGGAGGTCGTCTAATGGCAAGACTGCAGTCTCTGGATCTGCGTATCGGGGTTCGAGTCCCTGCCTCCCAGCCAATCCCCTAAAGCCGTACTCTACGGCAGCATCAGCACGTAGTGCGTGATGTTCTCCATATCCTGCGCGTTGAACTTATACGGCGGCATCACCGTTCCCGGCGACATCTTCTGCGGATCGTTGAAGTGATCGATCACCCACTGCTTCTCACGATGCATCGCCACACGGCTTAGCGGAGGACCTGTCTTCATCCCGACTCCGTTGATCTGATGACAGACGAAGCAATTGTTCGCCTGATACACCGCCGCTCCAGCCGCTGCGTAATCAGGAGTCGTCACGAGGGCATCCCGCATCTGATCGGTCAATTTCGTTTGGAACACCGCCAGGGACTTCCATTGGCTATCCTTCAATTGGACCTGCGGAGCCGATTGTTTGAAGTGATCGACCAGCCAGTCGATCGGCTTCGAAGTATCTTTTAGCTGGTGGCACTTCGTGCACTGCGCATTGCGATAGTACGCAACCGCCGCCACTTGATCGGCGGGCATCTCCTGCCACGACTCCGGCGCGGCGTCGAGTGCCTGTGCATATTCATTCGGCACCGGCGTACTGCGGATCGCAGCGGCAGTCAGTCCGCCCCAGGTCAGCGCCGCGAGTCCGAGCACGGCCATCGCGGTCGTGCGTTTGCCAACGCGAATCGCTTTGCCGCGGTCGATAAAAGGAACCAGAAACAGCAGCAAAATGGCCAATTGCGGCAGCACCAGGCTTCCGAACAACTCGAGCGGACCTTCGAAGAATTTCAGCGTCTGGAACAGGAACAGAAAATACCATTCCGGACGCGGGACGAAGGACGTGTCGGTCGGATCGGCGACGTGACCCAGCGGCACCTTCGCCACGATCGACATGGTCAACAGGATCATGAACACTACGAAAATTGCGACGGTATCTTTGTAAACCTGACGCGGATAGAACTTCGTCGTCTCGGTCTCTTCCGGTTCCGGAGCGACTCCATGGCGGCGTACGAGATAAAGATGCGCGGCGATCATCAACGCCGTAATCGGCGGCAGCACCAGCACGTGGACCGCGAAAAATCGCGAGAACGTCATCACGCCTAGCACTCCGTTCTCGGCGCCCATTAATCGCTGGACGTAGGTTCCCAATCCGGGCGCGGATCCCGCGATTTGAACAGTGACCATCGTGCCCCAATACGCTCGGTTGTCCCATGGCAACAGGTATCCGGTGAGTCCATAAGCGAGCGTCAGTAACAGCAGCACCGCGCCCACCATCCAGGTCGCTTCACGAGGCTTCTTATAGCCACCCCAAAGGAAGACTTGCGCCATGTGGCAGACGACCACGATGATCATGATGCTCGCGCCCCAATGGTGCAGCCCGCGGATCACTGTGCCGCCCGTCACTTCCGTCAACATGAACTTCAAGCTGTTGTACGACTCGCCCGGCGTCGGCGCGTAGTTGAACGCCAGCAGGATGCCCGTGACGACTTGAATCATGAACGAGAACAGTGCGATACTTCCGAGCACATGTTTCCATCCGCTCGATTTCGGAATGTCTTCGTAGAGAGCGTGATGGATCAGGCCGCCGATGCCTGTGCGGTCCTCGATCCAGTCGAGTACGGGTTTTAGGGTGGCCACTTGGTTTTATGCCTTCCTGATGTCGCCGAGCAGGATCTTACCGTTGTCGACGCGCACGTCATAACGGTCAAGTGGACGCGGAGCCGGTCCCGACAACACCTTTCCGTCGATGGAAAATGCGGACGTATGGCAGGGGCAAATGAAGTTCTTGCTCGACTGATCCCATTTGTAGGCGCAGCCGAGATGTGTGCACGAGGGGCCGTAGGCGATCACATCCTGGTCGGATTTCTTGAGGATCCACGCACTTGCTTTTTCGGTGCTGACTCGCCAGCTATCCTTCCGCACCCGCTCGAAAATCACCTCGGCCGGTGTGCCTTGCGGTAGCTTGTCGACGTCGGTCGCGACCGTCCATCCAGCCGTAACCGGATGGCGCCTCGGGAACAGCAGATAGGGAATCGCGACGACCGCGAGTGCGACGCCGATAATCCCGTTGAGCGAGTTAATGACGGCTCCGTAGAAGCCGCGCCGGGTTGAAGTGTTTTCGTCCATGAGGAAGGGATGTTGATCCTGAATACGAGAGTGTAACTGATCGGGAGTGCGGATGGCGAACCGGACCGTTGTCAGAATGTGAGGCGGACCTGCATTTCGAGGCGCCGATTACTGGCGTTTTCAGAAAATCCCTCGCCATTTGGACCGCCCGCGATTTGATTCGCTCGTCCGAATAGCGGCGATGTGATGTCGCCGTTGATGGGCCCGGGATCGTCATGGTTCAGCAGGTTGCGCACCGACAGGCCGAGGCTCAGGTTGTAGCGCCGCGATCCGGAGGGAGGACTCATGAATCCGCGCAACCCGCGTCCGGTTACGGCAGCGTTCTGGCTATCGCCGATCGATGGTGTGGATGCCCCGGACTTTACGGCGCCTTCTTTTTCCGGCCCGAATCCGATGTTCTTGGCGAATCGCAGGTTCACGGTGTACTGGTTCGGCCCGCGCCCGTAGTTGCGCGACAGAATCTGTTCGCCGGCTGTAGGATTGGGATCGAGCAACCCATAGGACGTTTGGATCAACCCCGCCCGCGTGGGATCCGTCGCGATCCCTGGGCGTGCGTTGAACACGGTTGTTCCATACACATCGTTGCCGGTCGTGATGTTGAACGGCGCGCCGCTCTGCAAAATGACAAACGGACTGAGGCGTATGTTCCACTGCAGATTGATCGATCCGCCGATGGTTCCGCGATGCCGTATATCGGTCGCCGCCGGTCCGTACTCGCCCGAGTAGTTGTACGGATTCGCCGGTGACGTTCCGACGCCGTCCGTGTCGCTCATGGCTTTGTTGAGCACATAGAATCCAAACAACGAGACGCTGTTCGCCAATTTCGTGTTGACGTTCGCGATCAGTTGATTTTGATTGTAAATGCCGGTCGATTCGATCAGGAATAGCGGATTCGGATCGGGCGCGGTGATGTCCCTCGACCGCAACAGATGAACTCCGTGCGAAGTGGTGAACGTCACCGCCGACACAGTATTCGCAGTCAACTGCTTTTCGAACGTCACGGCGGATTGCATGATATACGGTGCGCGCACGTGGGAATCGATTTCCTCGACGCTCTGCCCCGCGCGGTTCGCGGAGAGCGAAGAAATCGAGGGAATCAGCGGAAACGTGTCGGGATTCGTCACCACGTACTGCTGCTGCACGGCGCCGTTGAAGCGATCCGCGGTGAGCGTATTCGCCAGCGCGAACCGGTCGTAAAATGTACCGAACCCCGCGCGCAGCACCATCCGTTTGTGCGATTTCGTCTTCGGTGACCATGCGAACGAAAACCGCGGAGCGATGTCCCGCAAATCGTGTATATTCGTTTGCGTTTCGTATCGTACGCCGTACGAAATAGTAAGATTCTGACGCATCCGCCAGGTGTCGCCCGCGAACAGCCCCATGTCGAATTGACCGACCGACGCTTCCGGATTGCCCGCCGCAATGCTGAACTGAGTTGCGCCGCCGCCGAGCGCTCTGATCTGTGCCGGCGTATAGCCGAGTTGCTCGAACAACAGCGTCCGCCGGTACCGTTCGATCGAACTGACCTGCTCCATTTGGCCCGCGATCGCCTGATTCGATGCATCGAGCGCCGGACC
>DASXZC010000313.1:0-3658 GCA_036502165.1 Bryobacteraceae bacterium | reverse complement strand
GCGATCGATCCTGAGTTCGTCGACGCACTGCTGGTTGAAGGACTGCACGAGTACGTCGTGGGCAGCATGCCGCGCGGCATCCGCTGGTTCAGTTTCCTCGTAGGCTTGCATGGCGACCGCGCGAAAGGGATCGAAATGCTGCGCAAGGTCGAGCTCTATGGAATCCGAAACCGGCTCGATGCTGAGCTGCTGCTCGCCGTCATTTACCGCCGTGAGAAGCGTTTCGCCGAGGCGATTCCGCTGTTGAGCGTGCTGAGCGATCGCTTCCCACGAAACTTCATCCTCAAGTTCGAACTCGCGCAAATGTATTCGGACCTCGGCGATCAGCACCGCGCGCTTAGCGTGCTCGATGGGATCGAGAAGCTACGTGCCGCGGGGGCACCCGGCTATGGACGCGTTCCCCCTGCGCGTGTCGAGTTCGCACGCGGCAACCTGCTGTTCTGGTATCGGGACTATGATCAGGCGCTCGCTTCCATGACCAAAGCGACTGCGAACGCACATGCGCTCGATCTGAATACTGGAGTCCTCGCGTGGATGCGTCTCGGGCAGTTGGAGGATTTGAAGGGCGATCATGCCCAGGCGGTTTCGGCGTATAAGCAGGCGATCGCGTTTGCTCCGAAATCGGAAGCGGCGAGCGAGTCGAAGCGCTATATCAGCACGCCATACCGGCGCAAATCATAGGCTGGCGGCGACGACGCAGAGAACCGCCGCGGCGCCCGTCATGAGGCTCTTTTTATCGCGGAATGCGAACAGAATCGGATCGTCGGGAAGCTCGCCGCGATGCGCGGTCAGCCACAGATGGCTGATCCAGAACAGAAGCACCGGCAACATGAGCCACAGGTAGTTCGCGTGCGGATAGAGTTGTTCGACTCCCGAGCCTTCCACATACAGCACCATCACGAGCGCGGCCATGTAACCGGCTCCGACGCCCATGGCTTCGAGTAGCGGAAGGTCGCCAATGCGATATCCGCGGCCAAATGTCTTGACGGAGGATTGCAGTTGCTCGAGCATCCGCAATTCGGCCACTCGCTTGGCGAGTGCGAGCGTGAGGAACATGAACAGCGAGAATCGCAAGAGCCACAGTGAAATCGGAGTTCCTGTCGCCTCGCTGCCCATCACCAAGCGGACCGAATAGAGGCACGCGAGGGTCAGGACATCGACCAGTTGCACCTTCTTCAACGCCAGCGAATATGAGATTGTGGCCAGGAAATACACGCAGACGATCAACGCGCATTTGAACGGCAGCGCGAGACAAAGCAACAGCGCCGCGGCCAGTAGTACTGGTGCGGCAAGGCCAGCCGAGAGGGGCAAGTCGCCCGAGGCGAACGGACGATGCTTCTTGCGATCGTGCCGCCGATCGTCGCGGCGATCGAGCAGATCGTTGATCAGATATCCGGCCGAGGCGACGAACGAGAAGGCGACGAACGACACGAGTGCTTCGAGCCAGCACCGCCAATCCATCCAGCGATGACCGAGCAGAAAGGGAAGGAAAATCAGGACGTTCTTGACCCACTGATAAGGCCGTATCGCCCGTATGAATGCTCGAACCGAGGACTGCGTCGTGCGTCCTTCAAAGCGTCGTTCGACGATCGCATCCGCAGGTTCGACCGATCCGGCAACCCAGGCGCGGCGTGCGCCGGCCCAGACTTCGAGGTCGGCTTCAGAGTCGCCAACGTAGTCCCAACCGCCTTCGCCGAACAGCTTGTCGAGCGCATCCCGCTTGGCTGCGCCTTTCAAATTGTTGGAGTCACTCGATGCGATGATCCGGTCGAATATTCCTAAGTGCGCCGCAACCGCGGCCGCGATATCGCGATTGGCCGCTGTGACCAGAACCAACTCCCGCCCTTGGGCGCGAGCTTGGCGTAGAGCGTCTAAAATGTCATCGCGATAAGGCAGCGTGGACGCGTCGAACTGGCAGTGATCGGCGACCCGTTGCTTGAAGCGGGCGCGTCCTTCGATCACCCACAACGGCAATGCCGCCATCCCGAGAGGATTTTGCCGCAGGCCGTCCAGTATCGATTCGTGTAGCGTGTCAGAGCGGATCAGCGTGCCATCAAGATCCACGCACAACGGGCATTGCTCAACGACTGTTGCCGTTTCAAGTGCCGGGCGGAATCTGTGGACTCGATGCTTCATGGTGAGATGAGGAGCTGACTTCTTACACTGATTGAACAGGAGAAACGCGTCCCATTCATCGGAGCGAAGGTACGGGGAGTCCCAGGACTGGTTCTGGTCCTGATGGAGTTCCTGAACGCGCGGCGGTACCATCGGGCAAAACTCGGACTTGCGTCCTCCACTTGCGGTTCAGGAATATCCTGGATGCGAGGCGCGTCCTGAAGTCGCGCGAGCGATGCACCACGAATTGGACAGTCATTCGTTTGCGCGGTGGCGGGAGCAGGAGTCTGTGAGGGAACGGCTCCTCAATCGCCTGACGGTCGAATATCCGAGAGAGCTCGTTCCTCAGGTGGAGCACGAACGAGCGAAGGGCGCTGCAACGGCACTTCCGCGAGATGGCGGCCCAGCATCCGGACGACGCTCTGGCTCTGGCGTTGGCGGCGAAAGCGCTCTTCGAAACCGATACGCCCGAGAGCATCCGGCTGGCTCAGGTGGCGCGAGCGAAGGCGCCGGATTTCCCATACCCGGCGCTGCTGTTGGCGCAAATTTATTCGGAAGGTCAACGAGCGGATGCCAACAAGTTTCGCGAGAATCTGCGGGCGTATTTCACGATGTGTCCCGCTTCGACTGACTATATGGCGATGCGGCTTCTGCCCAAGCTTGCGGATCGGGAAGTGACGGCGAAGCTGGCGACTGCCTTGCGGAAGCGGCTCGAGCCCGAGACCGATCTCTGGAAAGTTTTACAATTTCAGGAATTGTGGGCGCTCGAGTTCCGTGCGACTCCACCGGCGCAACACGACGCTCTGCGCAAACAAGTGGCCCAGGACGTCAAGCGTCTCGACGCTCTGAATCCCAAACCCGACGCGAACTATTGGAGCATGCTGATCAAGGGCTACAAGCAGAGCGGAGCGTCGAGTGATGTCGTGACGGCGTTCGAGAATAAGGGCTTACGTGGGGCTCCCGATTCCGGCGTTGCTTTCTTCATCATCTACGAGAGATCGAAGAAAGAAAACAAGGAGCCCGACAACCAGACCGACCGCGGCGCGTGGAAAGCGTATAACGCGAAATTAGTCGAGCGATTGGGCGTGTGGGATCGCCAGTTTCCGACCGCGAATGAAGGAAGCTGGCGCCTCGACCTGATGTTTGACGACGAGAGTCTTCCGGAGAAGGAAGGCGTCGCCGCACTCGAGGCCCAAGTGGCGCATGATCGCGAATGGCAGGAGCCAGACGCCTCGAGTCTGGTGAACTACGCGCAGTTGTTGCTCGACAAGAAGTGGCGGCCCGATCGCGTCGGGGAGCTGCTCGATGAAGCGCGGGCAATGGGCGGCGGCTTCTGGGAAGCCTACGCCGCTTCGGACAACCTGACGCCGGAGCAGAAGATCGATCGGATGGCGCAGGTTTATTTGCAGTAGTACGAGACGGACACGGTGACGCTGCGCGAGCACAAATCCGATGTTGCCAAAGCCGTGCGCGCGGAGGTCGAGGCCTCGCTGCCGGCGGACTCGAAGCGCAGTAATCAGAGCCGTTACTGGCGCAATCGCGG
>DASXZC010000312.1:0-2956 GCA_036502165.1 Bryobacteraceae bacterium | reverse complement strand
CGATGAGAACTCCGACCGCGTGGGTGAGTTTGCGATCGGCACGAACATCGGCCTGACGGAAGTGATCGGCAACATTCTGCAGGATGAGAAGCTGCCTGGCATCCATATCGCCTTCGGCAATCCATACGGCGCGCACACCGGCGCGGACTGGTATTCGTCGACGCACATCGATGTCGTAGGGCGGCAATTCGATATCTGGGCCGACAATCAGCAGATCATGGCCGCGGGCCACTTCCTGATCTAAGTTTCATGGATCCTGTACTCCGCCGACGGTTCAACGAGACGTGGACTCCGGAGAAGTATGCGCGGTTCCTCGAGCGGATCGACTCGGGCTCCGGGACGCACGTTTCGTTTCGCAACTGCGAGACGCCGTGCTTTTTTCCGAGGGCGCTGATCGAAAAGATGGCGGGCTACGGACGCGAGCTGGTTCTGCAGTTGACTGGAAGCGCTGAGTATCGCAAGCGATCGGATGCGACGATTCCGGCGGAGTTCCATGTCGCGCACGAGGATCCGCTGCCAATGTTCCTGCAGGCGGATTTCGGGATCGCTGAGAATCTGGAGCCGAAGCTGGTCGAGATCCAGGCCTTTCCTTCCCTCTACGCCTATCAGCCGTTTCTGGCGCAAACCTACCGCGACGTTTATGAACTCGACGTGGCGCTCGATCCGTTTCTCGACGGATTGAACAGCGGATCATATGAGGAACTGCTGCGGACGTCGATTGTCGGTGAGCATCGGCCGGAGAACGTTGTGCTGCTCGAGATCGACCCGGCGCATCAGAAGACGCTCTGCGATTTTCTACTGACTGAGCGGCTGCTGGGTGTGCGAGCGGTGTGCGTGACGCGAGTGCATCAGAGCGGGCGCGAGCTTTGGTATGAGAATGACGAAGGCAAGCGCGTCGCGATCCATCGGATTTATAACCGCGCGATCGTCGATGAGCTGGAACGCAAGCAGATCAAGCCCGGCTTCGATCTGACCGGCGATTTGGATGTCGAGTGGGCCGGTCATCCGAACTGGTACTTCCGCATCAGCAAATTCTCGATTCCTTATTTGAAGCACGTGAGCGTGCCGAAGACGTGGTTCCTCAACGAACTGCCCGAAATCCCGCCTGATCTCGAGAATTACGTGCTGAAGCCGTTGTATTCGTTCGCCGGACTGGGCGTGGTCGTGGGACCAACCAAGGCCGATATCGACGCCGTTCCGGACGCGCAGCGCGCCGACTATATTCTTCAAGAGCGGGTCAATTTCATTCCGGTGATCGAGACTCCGCACGGCCCGACCAAGGCGGAAGTCCGCGTGATGTACATCTGGCCCGCCGCCGCGCCCGAGCCGATTGCGACGACGACGATCATCCGCATGGGCCGCGGCAAAATGATGGGCGTCGATCACAACAAGAACATGGAATGGGTCGGAGCGTCGGCCGGGTTCCTCGTGTGATCCTATCTGATATGAGTGATCCCCGCTACCCGATTGGCAAATTTCACCGGCCTGCTGAGTACACCACAGACCTTCGCGCCGAGCATCTCGCCGAGCTTGAACATGCACCCGCATTGATGCGGAAGGCGGCGAGCGGATTGAATGATGAGCAGCTCGATACGCCTTATCGCGATGGCGGATGGACAGTGCGTCAGGTTGTCCATCACGTGCCCGACAGCCACATGAATTCGTACATTCGATTCAAGTGGGCTCTCACCGAGGACAATCCGCTGATCAAGGCTTATCACGAGGATTTGTGGGCGGAGCTGGCCGATAGCAAGGCGCCGATCGAGGGATCGCTAGTGCTGCTCGAACGCTTGCACGAACGCTGGGTGCGGCTCTTGCAATCGATGGACGAAGCCGCGTGGAAGCGTACGTTCAAGCATCCGGAGAATGGAGATATGGCGCTCCGAATGGCGCTCGCGCTCTATGCGTGGCATGGCCGCCATCATGTGGCACACGTCACCGCGTTGCGGGAAAGGATGGGCTGGTAAACATGCCGCGCCTGATTGAGAAACCGACGATCATTCCCGTCCCTGGGAACAAGCAGATCCGCGAGCACGTCGGCCGTGTGAATACTGGGACGTCTGCCGTTAGCATCGCGCAGATGAAGAGTCCGGCTGGATGGTCGGAACCCGGCCAGCGTCCTGAGTTCGATGAGTTCACGGTCGTATTGAGCGGCTATATGCGCGTCGAGCATGAGGGCGGCCTTACGGACGTCCACGCGGGCCAGTCGATCCACTGCGCGCCGGGTGAATGGGTGCGCTACAGCACTCCGGAAGGGTGCGAGTACATCGCGGTGTGCCTGCCTGCGTTTCATCCGGACACCGTTCACCGCGACGCCTGAGAACAACATGATTCGCTATCAATTTGAAAATCAAACCGAGGCCGAGGGCCTCGTTCCCAACTTGTCGCCATCGAAGATCGTGTGCGTCGGACGCAATTATGTCGAGCATGCGAAGGAATTGGGCAATGAAGTTCCGACGGAGCCTTTGCTGTTCCTGAAACCTCCGTCATCATTGATCGGATCGGGCGGGGCGATCGTCTATCCGAAGCTCTCGCAACGCGTCGATTTCGAGGGCGAACTCGGCGTCATCATCGGCAAGACCGCTCGCCGCGTGACGCGCGAATACGCCTTCGATTACGTGCTCGGCTACACGTGCGTCAACGACATTACGGCGCGCGATCTGCAAAAGAAAGACGGCCAGTGGACGCGCGGCAAGGGATTCGATACGTTCTGCGCGGTAGGTCCGCGGCTCGTGCTGAGGGATTCGCTCGATTTGCCCGCAGTCCGCGTGAGGACGCTCCTGAACGGCGCCGTGAAGCAGGATGCGCCGATCACCGACCTGATCTTTCCGATCGATTTCGTGATCGAATACATCACGCAATTTCTGACGCTCGAGCCTGGGGATTTGATCGCGACGGGCACTCCTCCCGGAGTCGGTCCGATGCAGCCGGGCGACGTTGTGCGCGTCGAGATCGG
>DASXZC010000311.1:0-3257 GCA_036502165.1 Bryobacteraceae bacterium | reverse complement strand
CTCGAATGAATCCTAGCGCGGCTTTTGAGAGCGCTTTATCCTTCCTGTAAATCAATCCCAACTTGCGGATCATCGGTTCCGGCGATAGGCTAACCGCGGCGACACGGCCCGCCTCCAAATCTTCCTTGAAATGGCTCGTCGCCAGGAACGTAAGACCCATTCCCGCCTGCACGAACCTCTTCATCATCTCGGTCGAATCAAGCTCCATCGAGACCTGATACTCTTCCTCGACCGGCTCGAGCCACGCGTTCAACTTCATACGCGTCGTGCCGGCCTTCGGCATCAACAGCGGATGCCCCTTCAGATCCATCGGCACAATCGAGCGCTTTCCCGCGAGCGGATGGTTCGGCGGCGTCACCAGCTTGATCTCATCGGCGTGAATTTTGACGACTTGCAGCCGCTTTTCGTCGACCGGCAGTTGCGTGATTCCGAAGTCGGCCAGGTTATCGAGCACCGCCGCAACCACCTTCGCACCATAGGACCGGTCGACCAGCAGTTGCACATTCGGAAATTCTTTTTTATATTCGGAAAATACCCGCGGCAGCACGTAAATGCAGGTCGCTTCATTCGCCGCAATCACCAGTTCCCCGCGCGGCACGCGCTCGAGTTCGTTGATCGAGTTCTGCGCCTGCTTGCGCAGCTCGAGGATCTGCGCCGCATATTCCGCAAAAATCTTGCCCGCGGTCGTCAGTGAAATGCGCGTCCCCAGCCGCTCAAAGAGCGTCGTATTCAGGTCCTGCTCCAGTTGCCGGACTTGCGCGCTGATCGCCGGTTGCGTGCGGAAACACGTTTGCGCGGCCTTCGAGAAGCTCTTGAGGCGGACGATTTCGAGAAACGTGTGAAGCTGATCCAGATCCATCGCGGCTCGTGCTTGCCTTCGATTGTACCCTATGCTCCGGCCGGGCTCAGGATCCCCAATTTGTGATCAGGTCTCCTCTACAAGCTTATCGACAATCATTGAGTATAAACACCTTCGCCCGTCGCGGTCGGTCTCGAAAAATACCCGGTGACTGTTGGGGGAAAACACTGGCATACAGGTAGTAGGGTCGCTGGCCTTATGCTCCGCAATGGCCAGTTCGCGCTGCACCGCGCGGATCAGCAGGAAGAGGTACGGCGACGCCTTACTGCCACTTGCGCCAACAAAAACGGTCGCATCCGCGTTCCGGCTGAAGGCCGCATATTGGCTGGTTTTGGTAACCAATTTGTCTTCATTGGAATCCGGCGTGAACTCCCGGATCTCCGCCAGCGCCGGCCGAGCCGGTTTGCTCAAATACAGGATCGACCGCCCCTCCGCCGTCCACTGAGCATAGGAAAACGGCGCCCCCGCAATTTTCAATCGATAATTCCGCTGCCCATCAAAGTTCGCGAGCCAAAGCTCGTTCGCTCCCCTGCGATAAAGGAACCCCGCCCGCCGCGGCCTCGGAGCGAGTTCGCTCAGCGCCTCCGGCGATTCCACCACAGTCGTCCCAGCCGCTTTGCCAAACGGCACAAACCGGATTCGGAACGCTTGCTCCTTCTGTTCCGGCCAAAGCGCGGCGATGCCGTCCTCGGTCACAGCCGGAAGCGTCGACCGCCGCCATCCCTCTTGCGACCGGTGCAATTCCCGCGGATGCCCGCCGCTCAGCGAAGCCTCGAATAGGCTGTCACCCTCCGCGTAGTAACAACCGCGATCATCCGGCGTCAACATCGCAAACCGCGGGTCGATCGCCTGCCCCTCCGCAATCAACTGACTCTCGCCGGATTTCAAATCGAGCCGGTAAATCCCCGTATTCGGAGCCGCCCGATCGCTCGAATACACCAGGAAATTGCTCTTGTGGCCGATGAACCGGTTCGTAATCCAAGGCAGCCTGGCATTATATTCCGGACTAGTCAGCCGCAGAATCGGAAACTCGGTCGCCGGATCGATCAACCGCTTCAGTTCGGATGGAAAGGAATGGGTCGCGGCGGTCAACACCTGCGACGGCTTGAGCCCCGCCGCGGCGGCGATCAGAAGGACTTCGCGCCGCGTGGTGAAACCCATATCCTCATGCTAGCAAGACTCAGGACTACTGCTTCATCAGATCGAGTCCCCAATCGCCATTGAACTCGCGCCATACCGTATGGACATGGTTCGCGTTGTCCTGCGTATTGTCGTACTCGATGATGAAGTTCGGCGTCTGCACGCGGTAATAATGCGGCCCGCCCGGCTGCTCGACACCCGCCCAGGCGAAGTACATTTGACCCATGTCGCGCTTGGCCTGGTCGAGCCGCGCCGCCGCCATATCGTCCGGAAGGTTGTTGGCGTACTCCGAGATCACCCGGTCGAGGATGGCCTTCTGCTTCCCAGTCATCTTCGACACCAAAAGACCCTGCGGCTGATTGAGCATCTCGGCCCGTTTCCGATTGTCGGTCAGGATGTCTTTGTACGCGTCCTTGGTGACGATCGCCACTTCCTTCTGCGCCGGGCTCAAGGATTCGATCAGCTCACGCCCCAGATCGTCTTCAGTCTTGAGCACACGCAAACCCTTGCGCGGCCCCACGCGGACTTCATCGGGATTCGATCCGAAGAACGTCGGCGCCGCCACGATCTTCCCATTGACGATCGTGTAGTTCAAGCTCAGGTGATGGCCTTCCACACGCAATGCCCAGGTGCCGGTCTCCGATGGCTCGCCGAAGAGTGTGAAGTAATACTTCTCCGGATTGCGCCGCTCACCCGAATCCTTCTCGATCATCCGCAGCACGTCCTCGATGCTCATGATCGTCTCGGCTTTGATGTATCCGCGCTGGCTCAAACCCGCCGCCAGCAGCGCGTTTGCCAGATGCTTTTGATACGGATCCATCTCGCGGATCGCAAGACCCTTCCGCGGTACGGGCCGATAATCCCAATGGAATCGCTCCTCGGAGTCGATCGGGAACATAATCTTCGCCTTCTGGTCGCTGTTCAATGTGCGAAGCAGTTCCTTGGCGGTTTCAGTCAGTAACGGGATCGTGTGCGCTCGTTGATAAGCAGCGGTGAGGAGGATAGCAGCAGCTCCGGCTAAGCAAGGCCGGACAAGGGAACGTGGACTCATGTCCGCCTACTCTATCACAGCAAGCGGACCTGATACGCAAACTGATTTAGAACGGCAGATCGCGCTTCGCGGTGACCGTGGTCCCGCTGTTCTGCAAATACCGGTAGGGGTTCACCGGATTGCCGCCAATGCGAACTTCATAGTGCAAGTGCGGAGCCGTCACGTAGCCTGTCGCGCCGGAATAACCAATCACTTCGCCCCGCCGGA
>DASXZC010000310.1:0-7130 GCA_036502165.1 Bryobacteraceae bacterium | reverse complement strand
GACTGTGTTATCGCCGGTCGAGACGACGTGCGTCTCCTCGGCGTCGCCGGAGCGGATCCGCACGAGCGGGACAGTGAGAGCGGTCTGGCCATCGGAAAGTGGAACAGTGACGGTGAGAAAATCCCGGCGGTGGATGAGCGCGCCTTCGAGGACTTCGAGGCTGATTTGCGGAGCATGCTCGATGGGCCGGCCCGTCTGATCGCGGGCGACGCGGACTTTCAAATGTCCTTCCTCGCGAAGGATCAAATATCCTCGAGTTGTGTTGGTGATCGTCAGTGCGGCGTCGACGACGGCGGCGAGCACTTCGCTCGCGGCAAAGGAATTCTGCAGCGTACGCGCGACTTCCACCATGGCGCGGAGCTTGGCGAGATTGGTGCCGCCCGTGACGAGCGATTGGCCGGTCTGCATCTGTTGCAGGAGGCGCCCGATCTCGTCGTCGTCATAGAGGAACAGCAGCTTATAGGAGTCATCGAAGCCGAACTCGACGCGGTCAGACGAGTGAAGGGCTTTGCGTTGAACCCGTTCTCCATTGACGAAGGTACCGTGGCGGCTGTTCTGATCCTCAATGTAGTAGCCGTTTTCGTAAATGATGCGGGCGTGGACTCTCGAGATCCGGTTGTCGCGGAGAGTGAGGTGATTTTCGCTTTGACGGCCGATGGTGAAGGGCGTCGAAGTGATCAGGGCCTTGGCCCGGTTGCCGCTGGGATTGATGACCACGAGCGCGGCGGGTCTGGGTTGTGGATCGCTCATGCAGGTTGCTTACGGGATTTCGACTTGTGAACGGGCTGGATTTCCTCGGCGCGCAGCGCCTGGCAGTGGGCGCAATAGCCGCCGATTTCTGTACGCGTCAAAAGAATTTGGAAGCCGAGGTTTTGTTCAACCTGGCGGCGGATGCGCTGTAAAGGCTCACCGAAGAATTCCTCCACTTTGCCGCAGCGCAGGCATATGACGTGGGCATGTTCCTGTTTGAGGCGTGTCTCATAATAATGCTGATCGCCGCCATAATGCATCAGGTCCAACTCGTCGACGAGGCCGCTTTCCTTGAGCAGTTTCAAAGTCCGGTAGACGGTGACGCGGTTGAGTTTGGAGTCTTTTTCTTTGGCCAGTTGGAAGAGCGTTTCGGCGTCTAAATGCTTGCCGGAATGATCAATCAGCTCGAGCAGAATCTGGCGCTGGCGGGTCAGGCGCACACCTTGCTGCTTGAGCGAATCCATGATGCCGGTGTTAGCCGTTTGAGGCACGGTAGTCGTCCTGATGGTCCAGCGTAGCACGGGGATCCGGGCGGGGTCTCTTAGGAAATTTTGCGGTCCGACTTGCAAATGGGGTACCGGATGAGGCAACCTAATAGGTTTTCGGGTGTGAGTTGCAGAGTTTCATGCGCGTCAGAATCTTATATCACGACCATTGCTTTGACGGGGCGGCTTCGGCCGCGTTCTTCAGCCGGTTTCTTGCGGCGAAATATTGCCAAAACGAACCCACTGAATTCCTGTATACAGGCATGGCACACAAGGCGAGTCAACTGTTCGAGGACTCGCTATTCGACGGCGATATCAACGCAATCGTCGATTTCAAATACTCGACGCATCCGCATTTGACGTGGTGGTTCGACCATCACCAGAGCGCGTTTTTGTCGCCGGAAGATCAGGAACATTTCCGGCGCGATACGACGGGGCGCAAGATTTTCGATCCGAGTTACCGCTCGTGCACGAAGTTCATCGCGGACGTTTGCCGCGAACGGTTCGATTTCACGGCTCCGGATTTGGACGAGCTCGTGCATTGGGCGGATATCATCGACGGCGCGCAATATGAAAGCGCCAAGGCTGCGGTTGAATTGGGGCAGCCGGCGATGAAGCTCACGCTGGTGATCGAGGGATCGAAGGGGTCGGAGTTGGTGCAGCACATCATCCGGCTGATGCAGTCGAAGCGGTTGTCGGAGATCATCGAGGACGCGCGTGTGCAGGAGACGTGGGGTCCGCTATATGAGCGGCACTTGAAGTCGATTGGGATCATTCGCGAGCGGGCGCGCTGCGATGATGGCGTGGTTTTTTTCGATCTGATCGGGCAGGACGTCGAGGGCTACAACAAATTCATCCCGTATTATTTGTTCCCGGAATCTGTTTACACGGTTTCGGTGAGCAACCAGAGTTTTCGAACGAAGGTGTCGGTGGGGTCGAATCCCTGGGTGACGGGTCCTTTGAAGCATAATCTGGCGACGATCTGCGAGAAGTACGGCGGCGGCGGGCATCCGAGGGTGGGGGCGATCAGCTTCGAAAAAGGCGATGTGGAGCACGCGCGAGCGGTTGCCGCGGAAGTTCGTCAACTATTGCGGACCTGATCCGATTCGTTGATCCGTTGGGGGGAACGTGTCACGTCACATAAAATCCGAAGCTGCGCCGAAGTATAAGAATCCCGCGGCGCCTATTGCGGAGCGCGTCAAAGATCTGCTCGCACAGATGACCGTCGCCGAGAAGGCCGCGCAGATGGTGTGCGTCTGGCAGAAGAAGTCCGAGATGCTCATCGACGCTGAGGGGCGGTTCGATCCTAAAAAGGCCCAGAAGGCTTTCGGGCACGGCAATGGCTTGGGGCAGGTGGGGCGTCCGAGTGATTCCGCGGGGGGGCTCGACGCGAAGTCGAACGCTGAGCTGACGAATGCGATCCAGCGGTTCTTCCTCGAGCACAGCCGCCTGGGGATTCCTGTGATTTTCCACGAAGAATGCCTACACGGGCAAGCGGCGCCGGATGCGACGAGCTTCTCGCAGCCGATTGGTTTGGGTGCGACGTTCAATCCTGAACTAGTCGAGCGGCTGTACGCGATGACCGCGGAGGAAGCGCGTTTGCGCGGGACGCATCAGGCGTTGACGCCGGTGGTCGACGTGGCGCGCGAGCCGCGGTGGGGGCGTGTTGAGGAGACCTTCGGAGAGGATCCTTACCTCGTCGCGCAGCTTGGCATGGCGGCGGTGCGGGGTTTCCAAGGCGATGGGAAGTTTCAAAATAAGAAGCACGTCATCGCTACTATGAAGCATTTTGCGGCGCATGGGCAACCCGAGTCGGGGATGAATTGCGCGCCAGTGAACGTCAGCGAGCGGGTGCTGCGCGAGACGTTCCTCTATCCGTTCCAACAGACGATCCAGAAGGCGGGCGCGATCAGCGTAATGGCGTCGTACAACGAGATCGACGGGGTGCCGTCGCATGCGAGCCGGTGGCTGCTCGACACAGTGTTGCGGAAGGAATGGGGATTCGAGGGGTTCGTCGTTTCCGATTATTATGCGATCTGGGAACTCGGATACCGGCCGGATACGCATGGCCATTTTGTTGCAGGCAACAACAAAGAAGCGTGCCGCTTGGCGGTGGAGGCGGGGGTGAATGTCGAGACCCCTGAGCCGGATTGCTACTTGCATTTGGCTGAGCTGGTGAAGAAGGGCGTCATCAAGGAGTCGCGCCTCGATGAGTTGGTTGAGCCGCTGCTGCGCTACAAGTTCCAAATGGGGTTGTTCGATGATCCCTATGTCGATCCGGCTGAGGCGGAGCGCGTTGTGGGGTCCGAAGCAAATCGGGAACTGGCGCTTGCGGGGGCGCGTGAGACGGCGGTGCTGCTCAAGAATGACGGTGGGTTGTTGCCGTTGGATGCGTCGAAGCTGAAGACGATCGCGGTGATCGGGCCGAATGCGCACCGCAGTCTGCTGGGCGGCTACAGCGGGGTTCCCAAACATAACGGGTCGGTCTTGGAAGGTATCGAAGCGCGCGTGGGGAAGGGCGTGAAGGTCCTCTATAGCGAGGGCTGCAAGATCACGCTCGGCGGCAGTTGGCAACAGGATGCGGTTGCGGCGAGCGATCCGGCAGAGGATCGGCGGCAAATCAAGGAAGCGGTGAAGGTCGCGACGAAGGCGGACGTGATCGTGCTCGCGATCGGCGGCAATGAGCAGACTTCGCGCGAAGCGTGGTCGCGAGTGCATATGGGTGATCGCACGAGCCTCGATCTACTCGGACGTCAACAGGAGCTTGTGGACGCCTGCCTCGCGACTGGCAAGCCCGTGGTGGTGCTGCTGTTCAACGGGCGTCCGCTGTCGGTGACGGAGGTGAGCGCGCACGTTCCAGCCGTTCTCGAGTGCTGGTACATGGGTCAGGAGACGGGGCGCGCGATTGCGGAGATCCTGTTTGGGGACACGAATCCTTCAGGAAAAATGCCCATTTCTGTTCCGCGCTCGGTGGGGCACGTGCCGGTCTTTTATAACTACAAGCCGTCGGCGCGGCGCGGATATCTGTTCGATGATGTGACGCCTTTGTATGCGTTCGGGTATGGGTTGAGCTATACGACATTCGAAATTTCGAACGTCCGGCTCGAGAAGTCGCGGATCGCGAAAGACGGACGCACTCGGGTTTTGTGCGATGTGACGAACACGGGTAGCCGGGCTGGCGCCGAGGTCGTGCAGATGTACATACGCGATCTCGTGAGTTCGGTCACGCGGCCTGTGCGCGAGCTGAAGGGATTCCGAAAAGTTACGCTCGAGCCGGGCGAGACGTCGGCGGTGAGCATCGAGATTACTCCGGAATCATTGGCATTCTGGAACCTCGAGATGAAGTACGCCGTCGAGCCGGGTGATTTCGAAATCCAGGTGGGAACGTCGTCGCGCGATTGCGATTTGACCAAGGTGATCCTGAAGGTCCGATAAAAGGGGCGTCTGTGAAACTTTCCTTCGTCGAAAAGGCCGGCTACAGTTTGGGCGACGCGGCCGCCAACTTCGTCTTCCAGACGATGATCCTGTTCCAGTTGACGTTCTACACTGATACGCTCGGCATCACGGCGGCGATCGCGGGATCGCTGTTGCTGGTGGGGCGCTTGTGGGATGCTTTTTTCGATCCGATGATGGGCGTGATGGCCGACCGGACCGATACGCGCTGGGGCAAGTTCCGCCCGTGGGTTTTGTGGACGGCGGTTCCCTGGGGCGTCGTGATGGTGCTCGCGTATACGACTCCGAACTTCGACTTTATGGGAAAGGCGATCTGGGCGTGCGTCACGAATATCATGCTCATGACGCTTTATTCGGCCAATAATACGCCATATTCCGCGCTGACCGGCGTGATGACCGGCGACATTAATGAGCGGACGAGCTTGTCGAGCTATCGCTTCGTGTCGGTGCTGATCGCGCAATTGGTAGTCGGCGGATTCACGCTGCCGCTGGTAGCGAAGCTCGGACAGGGCAATAACGCCAAGGGCTGGCAGATGACGATGTCGTTGTGGGCGGTCGTCTGCATCGGGCTGTTCCTGATTACGTTTGCGACCACGAAGGAACGCATCAAACCGGATCCGGAACAGAAGACGTCCGTCCGCGAGGACTTCCGCAATCTGGCGAAGAACGGGCCGTGGATCGCGATGTTCATCCTGACGCTCGCGCACTTCATCATGCTCGCGATGCGCGGCGGCACGATGTATTACTACTTTCAGTATTACGTCGACAAGGATCGTCTGTTCGCGTTGCTGCAGAGTCTGGGTCTGGCGAATGCCGAGGGAACCGGCGTGGGTCATTATCTGCTCGACACGTTCGGACTGCTGGTCGATCCGCAGCGCCATAACGTCGCGTCAGTGGGCTTCAGCTTGTTCAATATGTCGAGCCAGTTGATGACGCTGGTGGGCGTTCTGTGCTCGACATACCTGACGATCAAGTACGGCAAGAAGGCGGTCGCGATCGTGGGCTTCTCGTTGACGGCCGTGTTGATGCTGGGGTTCATCCTGCTGCCTCCGGATGCGGTGGGTGCGACGCTGGCGCTCGAGTGGATCCGATTGATCTGCTACGGCACGACCGTGCCGCTGATCTGGGCGATGTTCGCCGATGTGGCCGACTACGCCGAGTGGACAACTGGCCGCCGCACGACCGGGCTCGTCTACGCGACGATTCTGTTCGGATTGAAGACCGGCCTGAGCTTGGGCGGTGCGATCGCCGGATGGCTGCTGTCGGGCTACGGGTACGTTGCGAACGCTGCGCAGACGCCGCAGGCGCTACTGGGGATCCGGATGACGGTGAGCGTCTATCCGGCGATTTTCCTGGGGATTGTGGTGGCGTGTTTGGTGTATTACAAGATCGACAAGAAATTAAACGAGAGAATTGCGGATGAATTGGCTGAACGGCGGAAGTCGTTCGGGGCGTCTCCGGCTCCCGCGGTGTAAATGATGAAACTCAAAAATTCCTTGCTGTTGATTGGGGCGTTGTGCGGTTCGTTGTACGCGCAGAACACGCTGAAGGACGCCTATGAAGGTGCGTTCCACGTTGGGGTGGCGCTGAACGAGGCCCAGTTCTCAGGCCGCGACTCCGGCGGAGCGCAACTGGCGGCGGCGCAGTTCAATTCGATTAGTCCGGAAAATATCCTGAAATGGGAGGTCGTGCATCCGAAGCCGGGCGTATATAATTTCGGACCTGCGGACGAATATGTCGCGTTCGGCGAGAAGCATGGCATGCAGATCATCGGCCACACGCTCGTGTGGCACAACCAGGTTCCGAAATGGGTGTTCGAAGACGAAGCCGGCCAGCCGTTGACGCGTGACGCCTTGCTTGCGCGCATGAAGGATCACATCGATCATGTCGTCGGCCGCTACAAAGGCCGCATCGAGGGTTGGGATGTCGTCAACGAGGCGATCAACGAAGACGGGACGATGCGGAAATCGCGTTGGGAACAGATCATCGGCGACGACTACATCGCGAAGGCATTCGAGTACGCGCACGCGGCCGACCCTGGTGCGAAGCTGCACTACAACGACTACAACATGGCGACCGATGAGAAGCGTGCGGGCGTCATCCGGTTGATCCGGAAATTGAAGGAGCAAGGAGCGCAAATTGATGTCGCCGGGATGCAGTGCCACTTGAAGCTGGATCGTCCGCCCGTCGAGAAGACAGAGCTGGCGATCGTGGAGCTGTCCGCGACCGGAGTCAAGATCGCCATTACGGAGCTGGATATCGACGTCCTGCCGGCGGCGACGCGCGCGATGAATGCCGATGTCACCCGTCGCGATCAGGCGCGTGCTGAGTTGAATCCGTATGCGGGGGGGCTCACCCAAGACGTCGCGGATAAGCTTGCCGCGCGTTATGCGGAGTTGTTCGCGGTGTTTCTGAAACACAAGGACGTCGTACGCCGCGTGA
>DASXZC010000309.1:0-2322 GCA_036502165.1 Bryobacteraceae bacterium | reverse complement strand
TCCCGTGCATCCGGTAGCCCTCGTCCCGGAGGCTATCGGCGGCCCTGCCGTCACTGAGTCGATCGGGGGAGGGCGCTCGCGACCAGCCACCCTTTTCCGATGTGTCGAGATGCGCGCTCGCGACGATTAGCTTCGCGTTTTCCTGGGCCGCGATCGCTCCGGCGCGGTCGACCGCCAGTAGCGACGACTCCGAGCCGTCCGTCCCGACGACGATTGTTCGATAGCTCATCGCGCCTCCATCCGCCGGTCCACGACGACAACACGACACTATCGGCCAACTGCGCCTGCGCGGCCGGTTACGCGCGAATTTGCCCGGGCTCGAATCCGTCCGTAAACAGCTCGTGTCGATTGATTTCAGCTGAAGCCAGCACAAAACTCGTCGCTACACTTCTGTGGTGGCATTGTTACGCCCGCTGCGGCACAAGCACCGATCGGCATTGCGGACCGCGTTCGCCGTCTCAGCGATGTTCTTCAGCATTGAAATCAGCAGTGCATCCGCGGCGGTGGCTGACCCGCCGTACCAAGACTGCAATCAGGCCCGCGCCGACGGCCGTTCCAGCATCCCGTTCACCGACCCGGCCTATCGGCCAGAACTCGACTTCGACGGCGATGGTCTGGCGTGCGAACCTGGGAAATCGCGGAGATCGACTCGGTGATCGCCGCTTAGTTGCCGGCTTCGATGGCCGCGACTCGGCTGGTCGCGTCTGGTCCGCAGAAGCGCTCGAGATTCACTCCTCCACCTGCGAGCAGAGTGTCGATCCGGCGTTTGAGGTCGCCGGACGACAAATGCGCGTATAGGTTCGCGCCGGGGCACGACGTCTGAGCGAAGTCCCGATGGCCGGCCAGCGTATCGCTTTTGATACGAAAGTTTTGGGCGGCCCATGCGAACGCCAATGCGGTTCCGTGAAGTTGTGCCTCGGACACAGGCTCCTGGTCGAAGTCTCCTTCGCAGAGCACCAGGAAGTGTCCGGTGGTGTCGTAATCGGTTGCGGTGTCGCCGGCAAGCTCAGTGTTGCGCAATTCGTAGAGGTTGCCGTTGCGGTCGACGCCGACGTGGTAGGCGATGTCGATCCAGCCCTTTTGGTCTTGGTGGTACTGCTGATCCTTGCGTAGGCGTCCCGGCGCATTGCGGTTGTCGTCGAGCACAACCGCCTCGTGGTGCAGAGTCATCCGGGTGATGGTGTGCCGCTTGCCGCCGGGGCGGGCGGGCCGCGCCCCCCACGCCTCGCGACACAACAGCAGCGCGGAGGCGGCGCTGGTCAGGCGAGTGCGGGTAGTTGGCGTCGCGGCGCTCGAGCACGCACCGATTGCCGATACCAGTGCGGCGCTGCTCGCTAACCGGAGTAGTTGACGGCGATTGACGACATCACGGCGCACGTCCATGGGCTCACGGTACGGATCGGGATTTCGTCCGCGCCGTTATGCCCTGTCGAGTCAGCTCCCAGTGACGATGCGCTGTTCGATGTAGCGGCCAGTCACGACGTTGGCGGAGGACTGGCTTTCGAGACGCCGTGCTTCCTGTTTGATCCGTCGGTTCAGGATCCGGTCCTCGCGTCGCGTCATGGCAGCACCGCGTTTGCTCAGCAGGTCCAGTTGTTTCCAGCTGAGCCCATCAAGATCGCCGACAGAATCGTGAGTGGCCACTACGACTGCGCCATAAAGAATCGGCACTGTTTTTGCGGTGAATTGTGTTGTTGCCAGCAGCATTTCGGTAGCGCTGCGATTGATTTTGCGCCGGCAGCGACGAGTCGTGGGAGTAAACCAGAAGTCGAACTGCCGATCGTCGCTGGTCAAACTCTCCAGGCCGTAGTCGTGAACAAGTCCAACGATATCGGCGTTGCTGTAGGCGCTGGTCTCGTAGACGACGCCATCAGGGCTGAAGTACAGGATCGTGTTCATGTCAGTTGTCCTTTTCGGGTCGGGGCTAAACCGCCCTCCATGTGTGTAACGCTTAATCACATACATGTAATTCCCTCTATCACGGTCGGACTAAACATTCCTAACGAAAAAGACACGATTCGGTGCGTAAGGGGCGCACTGCGGCGTTGCAAGTTGTCGGATCAGCGCGATCGAAAGACGCGACCTCGCTGGTGAGCCATGGGTGAATGTCTGACAGACTGTCGGAATCGGCCCCCTTCCCCTGTCCGTGACGGTGATTCTCGACCCGTGGAGCACGTTGATGAACGCTGCTGCTGTTCCCACAGCCGCGTGGCAGCTATCGGCCGCGATGCGGGCCGCCTCCCAAGAAGAGCACGACACCGCCGAGCGATCGCCGTTCATCACCGAGCTACTCCGTGGCGGTCTCGGCAGCGGGGCCTATGT
>DASXZC010000308.1:0-16736 GCA_036502165.1 Bryobacteraceae bacterium | reverse complement strand
CGGGCCAATCGTCGAACTACGAAGAAGCAGCTTCCGCGTCGGCGTTCACTGGCGGCAACAGCTTGCACTACGGTATCGCTCCGAACGGCGGAGTCGCCACGAGCGGTACGACGGGCGTGAATATGTTTGCCAATCCGCTGGCGGTTTACAACGAGTTCCGCCGTCCGATTCTCGGCGAGGATACGAATTCCGGTGGCGCGGGTGTGATCCGCGGCTTCGGATTCTGGGACCTCGACGCAACCATCTCGAAGGATTTCAAGGCGACCGAAAAGATCGGCGCTACGTTGTCCTTCCAGTTTGTGAACCTGCTGAATCACTTCGTGCCGGCTGATCCTTCTTTGTCGACGGATACGCCGAGTTCATTCGGTGTGGTGAGCAATCAGTTCACGACGCCGAATGGCGCGCAGTCGCGGTCGATGGAGTTCGGACTGCGGTTGCGGTTCTAAGTTAGTTCGAAACATAAAAAGGCGCAAATGTTTGCCGGACAACCGGCGGCACTTGCGCCTTTTTCCTATGAGATTTCGGTGCTGCGGCGGGGGAAGCAAGGCTTGACTGCGAAGTCGTAGACGCCGCCGCCGATGACGCCGCCAACGAGGGGGGCGAGCAAGGGCACCCAGAAGACGCCGTCTGAGAAGCCCGTATATTTGAAGCCGGCTACCAGTGTGAACAGGCGCGGCCCGAAGTCGCGCGCGGGGTTGATCGCGTAACCGTGCATCGGTCCGAAAGCCATACCGATGGCGACCACGATCGCTCCGATCATCAATGGCGCCAGACTCCCGATGGGGAATTGATTGTCTTCGTCAGTGATCGCGAGGATCAGCAACACAAGCAGCGCGGTTCCAATAATTTGATCGATCCATCCGGCAGCGGGATCCCCAGGGAAGGCGGGGAACGTCGCGAAGACTCCGGCCGTGTGATCGAGCAGCGGATCGGCCTTCATAAAGGCCGGATGGTAGTTCAGGAACACGATCGCCGAAGCCACGAATGCTCCCGCAGTTTGCGCTAACGCGTACGGCGCGACCTTCGCCCAGGGGAATTTGCGGAACACGGCGAGCGCCAGGGTCACTGCGGGATTCAGATGCGCGCCCGTAGTTTTGCCGGCGATATAGATTCCCATGGTGACGCCGAGTCCCCAACAGATGTTGATGTTCGTGGTGCCGCCGTTGACGATTTCCCCGGGCACGCCTTTGCCGAATAGAACTACAGTGGCAACGACGCCGGCACCGAATAAAATCAAGACCATCGTTCCGAGAAACTCAGCGAGCATCTCGGCCATTAAGCGATTGCGCATGGAGTAGACGATATCACGTTGGCGCGGCGATCAAAAGTAAAGGCGCCCGAGCCACTCGGCTGCGACCGCCGGTTTCGTGCCGCCGCCCTCGATTTCGACAATGATGCCCCAGACGATTTCGACTCCGCCTTCGACCTCCTTCACGGCATTCGGCGTCACACGGACGCGTATGCGCGAGCCGGAGGGAACGGGCGATACGAAGCGCAGCTTGTTGAAGCCGTAATTGACGCTGAGCTTCGCGTTGACGTCCACTTCGACGGCCTGTTTCAGCAGCATCGGCAGCAAAGAGACCGTCAGGAAGCCGTGCGCGATCGTCGTGTGGAAGGGCGATTCACGCGCGGCGCGTTCGCGATCGAGATGGATCCACTGATGATCGCCGGTCGCATCGGCGAACATTTGGATCCTCTCCTGCGTGACTTCGTACCAGTCGCTGACGCCGGCCTCGACGCCGATTGAGGCCTTCAATTCATCGAGTCCGCGGATCACTTTGTGTGGCATCGAGACCGATTATACACGCCGGAACCGCGCGGCCCATTTGAGGAATCGCCACAGTTCCGCACGATGTTCCCACGTGAATCTCCAGAACTCGCGAGGAGTGATTGAGCCGGCGTGCAATCCCCAATAGGTCTCGATGCGCCACAGCAAATACGGGCTGCGCCAGGGCGTCAGCCGGTAGCCGCGAGTCGAAGAGAGAAGGAAGCCGATCAATGCTGGTGGTTTTGTGACACTTTCTTCGTCGGAGGCTCGGGCGTCGCGTAGTAGCCAGTGCGGGTGCGCGCCGTCGGATTGCCCCTGCCGCTGACGACCAGCTTGATGGTTCGGAACGTGCCGTCGTCGGGGATCTGCGGCGAGTACGTGATCAGGTATTGATTGCGGATTTCGTGCGCCACCTGCAGCGACAACTGCTCGACGCTGGTCAGATCCTTGGGAAGGAACGTGACGCCTCCGGATGCGGTGGTCAACGTCTGCAAGGCCCGTTTTGCTGCCTTTTGACGGCGTTGTTCTTCTTCGGTTAAGAGTCCGATGGCGTACACGAGGACTTCGCTGCGCTGACATTTGGCTACGAGCTTCTCGAGATTCTCGCTGCTGGCCGTGTCATCGCCATCCGTGATAACAAGCAGGACTTTCTTGTCGAGCTTGGCTTCCTTCTTCATGTAATCGATCGACATCGAAATGGCGTCGCGCATGGCCGTTCCGCCGCGCGATTCAATGCGCGTCAGGCCTTCCTGCAGCTTGTCGATATTGTTGGTGAACGGAACGTCCAGATAAGCCTGATCATTGAAGTTGACGATGAAAACTTCGTCCTTGGGATTCGACGCTTTGACCAGCGCGAGCGCCGCGGCGGCGACCTTCTGACGCTTGTTCATCATGCTGCCGCTGTCGTCGATCAGGATGCCGAGCGAGACCGGAATATCCTCGCGTTTGAATTGCTTAATTTGTTGCTCGACGTTGTTCTCGTAGACTTTGAAGGCACTGCGCGGAAGGTCGGTGAGGAGGTTGCCGTTCTTATCGGCGACGCTCGCATAGAGCACGACCAGGCGCGTCTCTACGTGGATAATGTCCTCTTGCGCCTTTAAGAGGGACGTGATGGTGATGACCGACAGCAGAGCCAGGCTACTGAGACGGCGCATAGTACCCCAGCCGGAAGAAAGCCCGCAACGGCGGCAATTGCCGGGGTTGCACGAGCGTCACTTTTACGCGGCGATACTTTCCATCGCGTTCCTGATTCTTGGGGACGTAGCCCAGTACGTAGTGATTTCTCAATTCGATCCCAATCTTAGCGGCGACATCGGGCAGTTCATTCAGGTTCTCCACCGGGAAATGACGCCCGCCAGTCTGTTCGGCGAGTTCGCTCAGCAGGCCGGGGCCGGCAGCCTCCTCCGCCGTCCGTCCGCGCGAGCTGACCGGCTCGAAGATGCCGATCGCATACATCTGGACGTCCGCCTCACGCACCGCGTTGCGCACTTCCGACTCCGTGTACCGGCTCGAATTATCGCCGCCGTCGGAAATGAGAAGAATGGCCTTGCGCGGGTTCCGCGCCTTCCGCATCGTCCGCATCGCCATGTAGACTCCGTCGAGCAGAGCCGTGCGGCCCTTCGCCTGAGTGAACGTCAGCGCATTCAGGATCTCCTCGACATTCGGAGTAAACGGCACCACGAGCTGCGGGCGATCATTGAACTGGATGAGGAAGAATTCGTCCTCGGGATTGGCAGTCTTGAAGAACTGCGCCACCGCCTGCCGGGACTTTTGCAGCTTCTGTCCCATGCTTCCGCTGGCGTCGAACACGATACCGACTGAAATCGGAGCGTCCTCTGAGGAAAATTGGCTGACTTCCTGCTCGACTTTATCCTCGAAGACGCGGAAGTGTTCCTTCTCGAGGCCTGTGACCGAGCGGTTCATCGGATCGTACACGGAGACCGGAATCAGTACGAGCGTCGAGTCGACGCGGATGTTGGCGCGGCGGGTGTCCGGGGTTTCCTTGATCGTTCCGGGAGCGGGCTTCGCGCGAGTCTCGATGACGGGCTTCGAATCGGAGAGTCCTACACGGCTGTCGGCAGGTTTGAGAGCGACCGGATCCTGAGGGGCAGAGGAAGTGCCGGGAGCCTGCGCGTACAGTCCGGGCGCCAGGAAGAGGGTCGAGGTCAGGAATAGAAAGGCGTAAAGTTTTCGCGTGAGTCTCATCATCGCTCCTACATTCATGAGGGACCAACGGCTCAACGGCGAGTCTCGGCCACCAGGCCTGGACGCGAGCAACTTCAGTATAACATCGGTGCGGAACCGCCGAACCGGTTCGAGTACTAGGAAAACCTCAGTTTGCGATGGAATTGGATAAGGCGGGGCCACCGCAATCCGCTTATGCGAGTCGTACTATAGAGTTCCAGAAGTTGAGCGATTAATGAGCGGCGAAATCGCAGTAGGTGGGAGGCACGAAGCTCGACGCCTTCGGTTCGGCGAGTGTGAGACGTTTCACGTTGAAGACCGTTCGGCCATCTATGTCAGCCCTGACAACCAGACCGTGCGTGGCGTCGTCGAGCCAGATCTTCATTTTCTGATTGCCCGTGCTGGTTTCGAGGATTCGCGTCGAGAATCCGTTGAGTGTGGCCGTGCCGGTTTGGCTTGGACTCCGCTGATTGACGGCGCTAAGAAGCCTCGCGGATTGTATGAACGGATCGCCCCAAGTGCCATCGAAAGTCCCCGCGCGGCAGTTGGGTGAGGATGAAATCGGCAGATTTGGGGAAATCGAAGGTCCATAATTCAAATCCGTGCTGAACCATCGGCGGAAGTCGAGGTTGTAATAAACACGCGTACTTGGGGTGGGCGACTGGCGGCCGTGAGCTTGAAAAGGCAAAGAAGTCGAACGTTCGACCGTCACGCGTGGTCCATCGCGGTCGATCTTCCGCGAGACCAGTGGACCGCCCGGTTGCATCGTTTCGACTGCCGCGGAGTAGACGGTGGGCAATTGCGGCTCGGCGCCAAAACTCGAGAATGGAAGGCCAGCGGCCGCCGCTACGGTCAAAAGAAGTCCGCGCACATCTATTGGACGGCGCACGCCGGGGTTCGAGTTACTCATTGAACGTGTGTCGTTGTTCAGGACGGCTGGCCGACACGCGAGGTACGGTGTCCACGATATCGACCGGTATCAATCGGTAGCGGACGGGTTCGATTCCAAGGAAGGTCACCTCGACCACGAGCCCCTGCCGCGTTCCTTCTCGCTGCTGATCGAACACAAGATTCCCAAGCGAATAGCAGATCAATCCATCGCGATAGCGTTCGACCGGCTGCACGACATGTGGATGATGGCCGATGACCAGCCGTGCGCCCGCATCAATGGCCGCATGGGCGAACGCGGTTTGAATGGGATGAACGTGCGTCCAATACTCGGCGCCGGCGTGCATCGAGACTACGATCACCTCGGCGCGGCGCTTCATGTCCGCCACGTCGCGGCGCATCTGGTCGATGTCGAGCATGGCAATGCGTGGATCGATGTCAGGATGGTTGCCGTTCGACTGATCAAAAGTGTAGCCGAGAAATCCGAAGCGCCAACCGTTGCGCGTGAGCACCGCGCCAGCGTGAGCCGTCGCCGCGTCTTCGCCCGATCCCGCGATTGCGATGCCGTTCTCCTTGAGCCAACGGAGCGTGAATCCGACACCGTCCGCATAGCAATCGCGCGCGTGATTATTGGCGGTCGAGACGATGTCGATGCCCGCGGATTTCAAAGCCGCGATCGAATCCGGCTCCGCGCGAAAGATCAACTCGGAGTTGCCGATCGGCTTCTTATCCCAAAACGGCGACTCGAGATTGACAAAGGCGATGTCGGCGGTCGAGAACAGGGAAGCTACGTCGCGCATCGGCGACGTCCAATCCTTCTTGCGGTGCGCGACATCGGCGACGGCGCGTGCGAGCATGACGTCGCCGCCGAAAATGATGTGCGTCTCGAGCGGTTCCGGCGCCTTGGGCGGACCCGTTAGCCGACTCACCGGACCGAGCGGAATGAGCGGCAGCGACAACAACGTGCGCCGGGTCAAGCCCATTATCTATATCCCAGCGGCAGCGGCTTGATCGAGAAACCACTCGACGTTCGAACCTTCGCGGGCGATCAATTGAACCGGGCGAACGGAAGGATCGTAGTCGCCACTCGCCACCTGCTTCAGCACCGGATTCTTGTCCGCGCCGGCGACCAGCATCAGCGTATGCGATGCCGCAAGCAGTACTCCGGGTAGAGTCGTCACGCGCCAGTTCGGCAGCTTCGGAGCGTACACGGCCGCAGTGAGGCCGGTGCGATCCTTGATGTTCGGGTCGCCCGGGAACAGGCTGGCGGTGTGGCCTTCTTCGCCCATTCCCAAGTGAATCGCGTCAAATCTCGGCATCGCGCCCGGCTTCAATTGAAAGAATTCTGTGATGTCATCGCGGTACCGCACGGCTGCCTGTTCGGGCTCGAGCTCACCGTGAACGCGATGGACGTTCGCGGCCGGGAACGCGGCCGGGCTGATCAGATTATCGAAGGCGAGCTTGTAATTGCTGTCGTTGCTCGTCATCGGGACTACGCGTTCGTCCACGAAGAACAAGTGCACTTTTTCCCATGGAATTGGGCTTTTTGCCATCGCGGCAAACATCAGCTTCGGTGTCGATCCACCTGAAACGGCGATCGAAGCCGAGCCGGACGATTCGATCGCCACGTTGATGATTTCGAGCATACGGCGTGCACAGCTCTCGGCTGCTCCGGCGGTGTCCGCGGCGATGTGCCGGTTCATGAAGGCGTTCCCCCTTTGGCGAGTTGCTCGGCGGTCTCGAAGACTGACGCGAAGACCGGATCCGATTCAAGGATCGAAAGTTCCTCTCGCATCAGATCACACTCGCCGGGGACCGGCAACGCTGCTTTGTGTTCCATGCCATCAATGCGGACGATCAGATTTGCACCGAATTCCATCGAAATATCGAGGCCTTGGCCGCTGAAGCGGATCGAGGATGGTTCCGTGTCGCGACGTCTGAGAATCACTCGCGCTCGCGGCAATCCGTTGCGCAGCCACGCCGCGAGATAGGTTCCTGAAATCGGATGATCGCCATATTCGACGGCAATTTCTTCAACCGCGCTCAGCCGCGGCAGCAACGCGGCATCCTCGAGCATGTGTGAAATGGCTTGGCGCAAGGCCGTAAGCCGCGTCCACGCGAGATCGCCAACGTACGTCGTTTCCGATTGCAGCGAGCGCATCAATGAGAAGGCGCGCGCGGGATCCCCGAGCTTCGAAGAGTCGATGATCAGCTTCTGCACGAGCGGCAGCACGAGTTGGAACTCGGGCGCGCTCAGCCATTCCTTACCGCGCGCCCATAAGACGACGGGGAGATCCGGAACCATGATGCCTAGGATCGCGCCGGGCACTTCGGCGAGCCGATCCTTCGACGCGGTGATCTCGATTTGTTCGCAGCAGATCTGTTGACGCTTGCCGAAAGGCATCCAGCATTGGGCGAAAACGCGAGCTTCCATGGCGCCCGGCTCGGCGCTGGGGCGCAAGACGACCGCGCGGCTTGGATGCGCGTGCATCAATTCGGCGAGCGTGCCGCTGGCATTCGCGGCGTCCTCATCGGACTCGGCGGCGACAACGAGGGTCATCGCGCAAGCGCGCAGCACGCTGCTGTTGTTGCCTTTCGAATCGCCCTTCGCCATGCCCGCCCACAATCCGGCGAGTTCCTTTAAGATCCGTTCAGGCTGCACTCCGGCCGGCATTATGGCACCCTCCAGACGTGTCCATTGCGCGCGAGCATCTCATCGGATTCGCGCGGCCCCCAGGTGCCGGCATCATAATTCGGGAAGTCGAAGTGGCACGTCGCCCAGCGGTTCATCACGGGCTGCACGACTTTCCAACTTGCTTCGACCATGTCCTGCCGCGTGTAGAGAGTCGCATCGCCGGAGATGGCGTCAACGAGCAGCGTCTCGTATGCGGTTGGTGTGCGTGTGCCGAAACTCGAGCCGTAGTTGAAGTCCATCGAGACGGGACGCAAGCTCATGCCGCCGCCGGGATGCTTCGATAAAAAGCGCAGCGAAATTCCTTCTTCCGGCTGTATGCGGACGACCAACATGTTGGGGCGGAGCGGCGCATCGCCCTCGCGGTTGAACATCGAAACCGGCGGCTGATTGAAGAAAACTGCGATGTCGGTGACGCGCTTCGGCAAGCGTTTGCCGCTGCGGACATAGAACGGAACGCCCGCCCAGCGCCAGTTATCGACGTGGAACGTGAGGGCCGCGTAGGTGTCGGTGCGCGCGCCGGGGTCGACTCCGGGTTCCTGCCGGAAGCCCAGGATTTCCTGCCCTCCGATGTGCGAGGGACCGTATTGTCCGGCCACCGCGTAAAGCGGCACTTCGTGATCCTTGGGGATGCGGATCGCGCGCAACAGCTTCGAACGCTCGTCTCGAACCGAGCCCGGCTCATAGTGCGCGGGCGGCTCCATGGCGATCGTCGACATGACCTGGAGCAGGTGATTCTGGATCATGTCGCGTAGCGCACCGGCTTCCTGATAATATCCGCCGCGGCCCTCGACGCCGATCGATTCGGCGGCGGTGATCTGCACGTGATTGATGTAGCGGCGATTCCACACCGGCTCGAAGATCCCATTGCCGAAGCGGAAGGCGAGGATGTTCTGGACCGTTTCCTTGCCGAGATAATGATCGATTCGGTAGACCTCAGATTCGGGGAAAACCTTTTGGATATTGGCGTTCAGCGCTCCCGCGCTCGACAGGTCGTGGCCGAACGGCTTCTCGACGACCAGGCGCCGCCAGCCGCTGCCTTTGTTCAGGCCAGCCGCGCCGATCTGCTCGACGACGGGTTCATAGTGGCTCGGCTGCGTGGATAGATAAAACAAAACGTTCCCAGTTGTTTGAAACGTTTGTTCGACCATTTGTAATTTTTCGCCGATCGCGCGATAGAGGTCCGGACTGCCTACATCGCCGGCGACGTAGAAAAGCCGCTTCGCGAAGTCATTCCACAGATCCTCATCGAACGGACTGTCTTCGAGGAACTGCTTGACCGATTCCTTCATCTTCGCGCGATAGTCGTCGTCGCTCATCGCGGTTCGCGAATTCCCAATGGTTGCGAAGGATTGCGTGAGCCTTCGTTCGTAAGCGAGCCGGTATAACGCCGGAATCAGCTTCCGTTTGGTGAGGTCGCCATTCGCCCCAAAAATCACCACTGCGCAAGGGGGTACGCGCCGTTCAAACCGCAACAGATCCTGAAAGGGATTACCTTCGGCCATGGGACCAAAATAGCAGCTTATTGACGGGCGGTTCCGGAAGCCTAGCTGTGGATTCCGGGAGCCTCGTGGCCGGAGTTCCGCACGTACTCGATATAGCTGCCCGGATACACGACAGGATCGCGATCGCCTTCGGGGCCGCCCGCTAATTCGAGCACGCGCGAGCCGAGTCCGCGGAGGAACATGCGATCGTGCGAGACGAAAATCATCGTGCCTTCGAAGTCCTTCAGGGCTTCTACGAGCATTTCCTTGGTGGCGAGATCGAGGTGGTTGGTCGGCTCGTCGAGCACCAGGAAATTCGGGGGATCGTAGAGCATCCGGGCCATAGCGAGGCGGGACTTTTCGCCGCCGGAAAGGGAGCGGATCCGTTTCTCGATGTCGTCGCCGGAGAATTGAAACGCTCCGGCCAGCGAGCGGATCGATCCGATGGTGTCGTGCGGAAAATCGTTCATCAACTGCTCTTGCACGGTCAGGTCAGGATCCAGAACTTCGAGCGATTGCTGAGCAAAATAGCCCATTTTGAGGCTCGCGCCGAGACGGACTTCGCCCGAGTCGGGTTCGAGCGCCCCAGCGATCATCTTTAACAAGGTCGTCTTGCCCGCGCCGTTGCGGCCCATGACGGCCCATCGCTCGCCGCGGCGGACGGTGAGATTGAAGCCGGAATAGATTCGCCGCGCGCCGTAGCTTTTGTGGATGTCCTCGATCATAGCGACCTGATCGCCCGACCGCGGAGGCGTGCGGAACGTGAACTTCACGACTTGGCGCTTCTTGGGCAGTTCGATCTTCTCGATTTTGTCGAGCGCCTTGATGCGGCTCTGCACTTGCGCAGCCTTGGCGGCGTGCGTTTTGAAGCGATCGATGAAGCGCTGTTCCTTCGCGAGCATGGCCTGCTGGCGTGCGAAAGCGGCCTGTTGATTGGTCTCGCGGATCGCGCGTTCGCGCTCATAGAAATCGTAATTGCCGGAGTACGTCGTAATCTCGCCGGCATCGATTTCCGCAATTTTCGTGACGATGCGATTCATGAATTCGCGATCGTGCGACGTCATCAGCAACGCGCCAGGCAGCGATTTCAGGAACTGCTCGAGCCAGATAATGGACTCGATATCGAGGTGGTTGGTCGGCTCGTCCATGAGCAGGACGTCCGGCTTGCCGAGCAATACGCGGGCGAGCGCGACGCGCATTTTCCACCCGCCCGAGAGCGCGCCCACATCGCCGTCGACCTGCGTTTCAGTGAGTCCGAGCCCCGCGAGAACTTCCCGCGCCTGTGCCTCGAGCGTGTAGCCGCCGAGGTGCTCATACTCTTCCTGCACGTGTCCGAACCGGTCGAGGATCTTGTCCATTTCATCGGCGCGATCGGGATCCTCGAGCGCCTGCTGCAGCGATTCGAGTTCATGGTGCAGATCGCCGACGCGTCCGCTGCCGGCGATGGCTTCATCGAGGACGGAGCGGCCACTCATCTCCTCGACGTCCTGGCGGAAGTAGCCGATGGTGGTGCGTTTCGGAACGCTGACTTCGCCGTCATCGGCGTGTTCCTCGCTCATGATCATGCGGAAGAGCGTCGTCTTGCCGGCGCCGTTGGGGCCGACGAGTCCGACCTTGTCGCCGGGATTCAATTGGAAGCTGGCGTCAACGAAGATGAGCTGCTTGCCGTACTGTTTGCTGATGTTGGAGAGCGAGATCATTAGTTGGTGATTGCTGCGCGGATGATATTGGCGAGGAGGCTGCAGTCTCCTCGAAAGCTAAGGATGGAGGCCGTCATCATTTGGTCGCGAGTTGTGCGCGACCAGTCGAGTTCAAACCGATTGTGCGACGCGAGCTGTCGAATGAACTCACGCTGCGTTCGTCCGTTTCCCTCGCGAAAGGGATGGATCGCGTTGAGTTCTCCTAAATAATAGGCCGCCCGCTCCGCGAACCGATCAATAGCCAAGCCGTTGAGATGTGCTTCATTGCGCAGCTTCTTGAAAGCGTCCTTGAGGGCCCATTCGATGTGCGCGGGGAAGGCAAAAACGGCGCCAGGCTTCTCGATCCTGACCGTGCGAAGCTCTCCCGCCCAGTGATAGACATCCTGGAAAAGGTAGCGATGGACGTCCCTGAGCTGGTCCGTGTCGAGGCGCCCCGGTTTCGCGCGGGCGATTAGTTCGACACCACGGAGCGTTGTCATGTCCATCTCGAATCGAGAGAGGATCGCAGCGTCTCGAATGTCACGGAGATTTTTGAGAACATTCGTTCCCTCGTAGACATAAGGGTCAACGTTATGTTCGAGCATTTCGTTAGGTAGCCAGGAGGGCGTCTCACCGGGCTCGGATCCGCCCGCAGTTAGGCGGTCAGATGCAAAGGGATTTTGCCGTACTCCCGGTCGGCATAACTTTCGATCGCACGACCCATCTCCTCGAGGGTGAGTTCGCCATCGACATAGCGTTTGAAGATAGCCGCGGCCCCTTCGGACGGTTCGAGCCCCTCGAGCCTTCCATTGGCGAGTGCGTTTTCCATTTGCTTCGCTCGCCGGATTCGCTCCTGGTCAATAGGAACTTCCATACCTCACATTTTACCGCACGATGATACCCTGTCTCTCATGCGTTCGCGATTTTTTCTGCTGATTGCAACCATTTCCGCCGCCCTGTTCGCGCAAACCCCAACCAATCCCGACTGGAACAAGCTCAACGAAGAGGCGCTCAAGCACTTCCAGACGCTGGTCCGCATCGACACTCAGGATCCTCCCGGATTCGAGCAGCCGGCGGTCGAATATATGAAGAAAGTCCTCGAGGCAGAGGGCATTCCGGTGAAGATCTTCGCGTTCGATCCGAGGCGGCCGAATCTGGTCGCGCGGCTGAAGGGCAACGGCAAGAAGCGGCCCGTGCTGATCATGGGCCACACGGATGTCGTGAACGTCGACCCCACCAAGTGGATCGCTCATGGACCCTTCAGCGCCGATCGCGCGGACGGCTACATCTACGGACGCGGGACCGTCGACGATAAAGACAACGCCACCGCCTGCCTGATGATCATGCTGACGCTGAAGCGGATGAACATCCCGCTCGATCGCGACGTGATTTTCCTCGCGGAATCAGGCGAAGAAGGCGCCGTCCGGTTCGGCATCAAGTACATGGTCGAGAATCATTTCGACGACATCGCCGCCGAGTACGCCTTCGCCGAGGGCGGATCCGGCATCCGCCAGGATGGAAAAATGAAGTACGTCTCGGTCGGCACGGCCGAGAAGATTCCCTACGCGGTGAAGCTCGTGTCGCACGGCGTAGCCGGGCACGGATCGCGTCCGCTGCGGTCGAATGCGGTGGTGCATCTTGCGAACGCCGTCGGCAAGGTGGCGGCTTGGCAGACGCCGATGCGGCTCAATGATACGACGCGCGCGTATTTCGAGCGGCTGGCGATGGTTTCGACTCCGGAAGAAGCCGCGCGCTACAACGGTATCGTAAATCCGGAAAAGACGGACGCAATTCAGGAATACTTTGCGGAACATGAACCGGGCAGTTATTCGATGCTGCGCACTTCGATTTCGCCAACTGTGATCAAGGGCGGATATCGCGTGAACGTGATTCCTTCTGAAGCCGAGGCGACGCTCGATATCCGAGCGCTGCCGGACGAGGACATACCGAAATTCCTGGGAATGCTGAAAGGCGTGATCAACGATCCAGCCGTCGAGATCGTTCGCGAGGCGCGTGATACGCGACCAGGTGCGCCTCCGTCGCGGCTCGATACCGAGGGATTTCACGTTCTCGAGGCAGCGGCGAAGCGCAGTTATCCGGGCGTGCCCGTGCTGCCGACGATGCAGACCGGCGCCACCGATTTATCGTATTTACGCGCACGAGGTGTCCAGTCGTACGGATTGGGCCCGGCCACCGACATCGAAGACGGACCCAAAGGTTTCGGAGCGCACAGCGATCAGGAACGCGTGCTCGAGAGCGAATTGTACCGGTTCATCCGATTCCATTTCGAAATCGTGAAGGATCTGGCGTCGGCGAAATAGCCACTCATTCCTGACGCAACGCTTCGATTGGATCAATCCGCGACGCGCGCCACGCGGGGATGACTGAGGCGGCGATCGTGATCAACATCACTCCGGCGCCCATCGCTAGGTACGTCGCAGGATCGTTGCGGCCGACTTCAAACAACATCGCCCCGAGCAAACGCGTCGCAGCCCAGGCGCCGAGCAGGCCGATCGCAAGGCCCATTACCGCGAACTTCAAGCCGCCCGATAGAACCAGGCGAATGATCCGCCCGCGATCCGCGCCGAGTGCGACGCGCAGGCCGAGTTCTTGCGTCCGCTGGCTGACCGTGTACGCCATGACTCCATAAACACCGGCCATGGCGAGCAGCAGCGCGATGCCCGCGAAGACGCCGAGAAGCGTGCTGCGGAACCGCGGCGAGGCGACCGTCGCGGCAAGACGATCGTCGAGCGTTGAGAACTGCACGGGCAGATCCGTCGAGACCTCGGCCACTTTCTTGCGCACGATTTCGGTCATCGCCGAAGGATCGCCGGCGGTGCGCGCGATGAACGTCATACGCGTCGCAAAGAAAGGATGCTGCAAGTACGGCATGAAGATTCCGGGCCTGGGCGGCCTTGCCGGATCGGAGTTGCGGAAGTCCGCCACTACGCCAACGATGGTCATGAAGCCGCTGTTGTCCATGCCGCAATTGATCCGGCGGCCGATCGGATTTTCATTCGGGAAAGACCGGCGCACCAGGGCCTCGTTCACAACGACCGTGAGTCCACGATCGAATTGATCGCGCGCATCGAAATCGCGTCCAGCGTGCAACGGGACGCCGATCGTGCGAAAGTAGTCCGGCATGATGACGAAGAAATCGCCTTGTGGACCGGTCATTCCCAACTGATAGTAGTCGGGTCCGCCTTCGAGATAATAGCCGCCATTCGAACGAGGAGGTCCACCGACGAGGCCCATAGCGGCGCTGGCCGATACGATCCCCGGGATGGATCCGATCTGCGCGGCCACCTTTCCATACACGAGGTTCGAACGGCGCGCATCCTCGATCGTCTCGGCAGGTAGATTCGAATTGATCACGAGCAGATGATCAGGACGATAGCCGAGATCGACGCGAGTGAGGCGATCGAAGCTGCGAATCAGCAGGCCGGCTCCGATGAGAAGGATCATCGAGATCGCGATCTCCGCAACGACCAGCGCGCCGCGCAGGCCGCGCGAATCTCCAACGGTTGCGCCGCGAGCGCCTTGTTTCAGAGCATCGCTCAAGTCCACGCGAGACGCTTTCAGCGCGGGCACGAGGCCAAACACGACGCTCGCGGCGAGCGACAGCAGCATCGTGAAAACGAGAACCGTCATGTCGAGCCTGACCTCTTCGACGCGCGGCAAATTGGCCGGTGCGAGATGGAGCAGCGCCGACATTCCCCAACTGGCGAGCATGATTCCGGCGATGCCTGAGACGATTGCAATGAGGGCGCTCTCGATCCCCAACTGACGGATGATGTGCCAGCGGCGCGCTCCAAGTGCGGCGCGAACGGCGATCTCACGGCGCCGCGCGGAAGCTCGAATCAGCAGCAAATTCGCGACATTCGCGCACGCGATGAGCAGGACCATGCCAACGCTGCCGAGCAGGATCCAGAGCGTCGTCTTCACTCCGGAAACGATTTGTTCCTGCACAGGCATTGCGTGCAGAGTGACGTTCTTATTGCTCAGCGGATACGCTTGCGACAGCCGCGAGCCGATCGTGTCGAGTTCTGTCTGAGCCCGCTCGACGGTGACACCTGGCTTCAGCCTCGCGATGGCTCGCCAGTTATGCGCGGAGCGTGACGTGTTCTTTGCCTCGATCGCACCGACCCAAACGTCTGTCTTAGAGGGGAAATTGAAGCCCGGCGGCAGAATTCCAATAATCTTGAACGGCCGCCCGTAGGCGCGCAGCTCCGTACCTAACGCGTTGGGATCGGACGCGAGGCGATGGATCCAAAAGTCATGACTGACGACAACCACATTCGGGCCGCCGAACTGATATTCCTCACTGGTGATGAGGCGTCCGCGCTCGGGCTCGACCGACATCACGTGAAAAAAATCCTCGGTCGTGCGCGTGACGCCAGCGAATTCGGCGGAGTTGTTGACGATGACGGAACTGCTCGCCGTCCCGCCTCCCATGTATGCGGCGACGCCGTCGAACTGCGTAGACTGGCTGCGGAGGTCGTCGAAATCGGGCTCGGAAACCTGCGTCATAGTGGACGCGCTGCCGTCGCGCCAGTCGTTGCCGATCATGACGAGGCGCGCCGGATCGCGGTACTCGAGCGGACGCAGCAGGACGGAATTCACCACGCTGAAGATCGCTGTGTTGGCGCCAATTCCGAGCGCCAGAATCGCAATGGCGAGAACCGTGAAGCCGGGATGCGACCGCAGGGAACGAAGGGCAAACTTGAGATCCATGGGACCGGTGAGAAGCACATGAACTTCCGCCGCTGCTGAATTGATTACAAAGGGATGCCGGCTGCGAGCGTGTTCGTTTTTGACATTCGATGCTCAGTTCCGCAACGACTTAGAAAGTGGCGATCGACGTTCCACCGGCCTTTGGCCGCGCGGCGCCCAGCATATGAAGATGATGTTACCGGAATCGGCCTTGACGTCCCGCTTTCTTTTCCCAGGTCTCGAGATGATATTGCAGACGGACGGAGTCCGCGCTATCCGTTCGAGTCGAGTTCAATTCCCCGGTAAATTTCGGCGAGCGGGATTTCGATGCCCAGTGAAACGAGGACGAGCGTCGAATCCAATCCTCGTGTGGTCGAATAGCCGGACCATTCACCGCCTGGTTTGGCGCGCCAGAACCGGTCGATCACAGCCGCGGTTTGGGTGACCAGGACGTATTCCTCGAGAGACTCGATTTGTTGATATTGGTGGAATTTGAAGCCGCGGTCAGTCGCCTCAGTGGATCTCGAGAGGACCTCAACAATGAGCTTTGGGTTGAGAAGAACATCGCCGTAGTCGGGAGTGACAAGCGGCTTGCCGCAAACGACAGTGATGTCCGGGTACGTGAACAAACCGCTTTTGTCGATGCGGACCTTCATATCGGACGTGCAGACGTGACAGTCGCGGCCGCTGAGGCGATTGATCAAGAGCGCGATTATGCGTGCTGACAGGACGTTGTGTTCGAACGAGCCGCCCGCCATCGCAAACATCTCGCCTTTGTAGTATTCGCTCTTGTACTCGGCTTCGCGTTCGATCGCGAGGTATTGTTCAGGCGTCAATTTCGAACACCACGTCCTGATAAATTTCACTCAGCGGAATCTCGACGCCGAGTGAATCGAGTTGCAGTTGCACGTCGAGGCCGCGAGCCTCGGAGTACGCCGCCCACGGAGCCCCCGGGCGTCGGCCAAAGCGTTCGATGAGTGGTTCTGTCTGCGACACGAGAACGTACTCCTCTAAGGATTCGATCTGCTTGTACTGCTGAAATTTGTTCACCTCTGTCGATTTCGACAATACTTCGAAGATGACTTTTGGATTCACAAGAATCTCGTCGCCGCCATCGGCACAGATCGGATCTCCGCAAACGACCGCGACATCCGGATACGTGTACAATCCGTCAGGTCCGGTCTGAACCTTCATGTCGGATGGATAGACTTTGCACCCGCTGCCTCGAAGTCGCCCGAACAAAATTCCGATCAGCCGTCCGCAGAGCTCGTTGTGCCGCCGGCTGCCGCCCGCGATCGCGAACATTTCACCGCGATAGAACTCGCTCT
>DASXZC010000307.1:0-7151 GCA_036502165.1 Bryobacteraceae bacterium | reverse complement strand
GAAGTGATCATCGCCGGAGCCGGCGGCGCCGCGCATCTGCCAGGTATGGTGGCTGCGAACACGGTGGTTCCTGTTCTTGGAGTGCCCGTCGAAAGTCACGCCTTGAAAGGGATGGATTCGCTGTTGTCGATCGTCCAGATGCCCGGCGGGATTCCCGTCGGCACGCTCGCGATCGGCAAGGCCGGTGCGACCAATGCGGCTCTGCTAGCGGTCGCGATCCTAGCCAACTCGCGGCCTGAGTTGCGGGAACGGCTCATTGAATTCCGCGCGGCGCAAACGGAGCGCGTACTCGGCGATCGAGTCCCATGAGACCGATTCTTCCGGGATCCGCGATCGGCGTCCTCGGCAGCGGCCAATTAGGACGCATGTTCGCCATCGCCGCGCGCCGCATGGGCTATCGCGTCCACACGTATTCGCCCGACTACGACTCGCCGACCGGTCAAGTATCGGACGTCGAAATCGCCGCGCCCTACGAGGATCTCGATCACGTCCGGCGATTCGCGCAAGGCGTGCGCGTAGTGACTTTCGAGTTCGAGAACGTGCCATCGGCAACTGCGGAAGTCTGCGCGGCATCGGGTCCGGTGCGGCCCGCGGGCGCGGTGCTGCATACGACTCAGCACCGGCTGCGTGAGAAGACGTTCCTCAAAGGCGCGGGACTGCCACACACGCCGTTCCGCCATGTCCAGTCGATCGAGGAATTGCGCACAGGCCTCGATGAATTAGGCTACCCGGCGATCCTCAAGACGGCCGGCTTCGGATATGACGGCAAAGGTCAACGGCGCATTAATACGGCCGCCGAGATCGAAGCCGCCTGGGAATTCGTTGGACATCAGGAAGCCGTACTCGAAGCGTTCGTCGACTTCGCCTGCGAACTGAGTGTCGTCGCCGCGCGCGGCGTGGATGGATCGTTCGTCCACTATGGAGCGGTAGAGAACGAACATCACAATCACATTCTCGATGTCACGATCGCGCCGGCGCGAGTGGATCAGAAGATCGCTGGCGACGCTGTCGAGATCGCCCGCGCGGTGCTCGAGATTCTGGACGTCGTGGGCGTGCTTTGTGTCGAGTTCTTTCTAACCAAAGATGGACGCCTGTTGATTAACGAGTTGGCTCCGAGGCCCCACAACTCGGGTCATTTCAGTTTCGATGCCTGCATCACCAGCCAATTCGAGCAGCAACTGCGCGCGGTGTGCGGACTTCCACTCGGTTCGACCGAACAGATGCGCCCGGCGGCGATGGCGAATTTGTTGGGCGACATCTGGACCGGCGGGGAGCCTGACTGGTCGCGTGCCTTCACCGATCCGCGCGTGAAGCTGCATTTGTACGGCAAGCTGGCGGCGCGGCCTGGGCGTAAGATGGGACACGTGACCGCAATGGCTGACACCGTCGAGCAAGCGGTCGAAGCGGTGCGTTCGGCGCGCACCGCGTTGGCTACCAGGCCTTAGCGATCGCGCCGGTACACCACGCCTTCTTTCATTACGAATGAGACCTTCTCCGTATTGCGGATCTCCTTCTCAGGATCTCCCGGAATCACGACGATGTCCGCCATCTTTCCGGCTTCGATCGTTCCGGCGTATTTGTCGATCCCGAGCAGTCGCGAATCGACGGAGGTGCCCGCGCGCAAGGCGGCAATCGGTTCCATGCCGAGTTGCACCATCTGATTGAACTCGCCGGCATTGCGGCCGTGCGGATAGACGGCGGCATCAGTTCCGAGTCCGATGATGACGCCCTTCGATATCGCGTTCTTGAACGTCTTGCTCATCGTCTCGATGGCGAGACGCATCTTGGCTTCAATCGCCGGAGGCTGCGATCCGGCGGCGATCATCGCGCGTCCCCCCTCGAGCGCCATCAACGTTGGAACCAGCACGGTCCCGCGCTGCTTCATCATTTCGAGCGCTTCGTCGTCGAGGAAGGTGCCGTGTTCGATTGAGTCGATCCCGGCGCGGATCGCGCGCTTCGCTCCATTGGCCCCGTGCGCGTGCGCTGCGGTCTTCTTGCGAAGAGCGTGCGCTTCATCGACCAGCGCATTCAATTCTTCCTGCGTCAGTTGCGGAGTATCGATCTCATCGGTGAGCGAAAGCACGCCGCCAGTCGCGCACGTCTTGATCACATCCGCACCGTACTTGACGTTGTAGCGGACGGCGTAACGCGCCTGCTCCGGACTGTTGATGACTCCATCTTCGGGACCGGTTTCACGTCCGAAGAGTCCGGGACGGAAGCCGGCCTGATCGTCGCAGTGGCCGCCCGTCGATCCCAATGCATGAACGGCGACGAGCATCCGAGGACCTTCGATCTTCCCTTTTCGCACGCCGTTTCGCAGGCCGACATCGAGAAAGTCATGCGAGCCTACGTCGCGGACGGTCGTAAAGCCAGCGTGCAAAGTCTTCCGCAGATTCTCGAGCGCCATCAGCGTCTGCTCGGGGATCGTCTGTTGCAGACCGTCGATCAACATCTTTTGGAAGTTGCCGTGGTCCGGCATCGACAAGTGCGTATGGGCGTCGATGAAGCCGGGCGACAGTGTAGCGTCACCGAAGTCGATCACTTCCGCACCCGTGGGGATCGGCGAACCCGCTCCGACTTCCAAGATCTTGCTACCCGTAACGACGACGAGGCCGGGCGAGGAGATCCGGTTGCCGTCGAAGAGCCGCGCGGCTTTTAATACGTAGCTCTTACTTTGAGCGGCAACGGGAAGAACGGTCAGGATCAGGGTCAGGAGCAGCGTTCGCATATCCCGGTATTGTCTCAAAAGGTTCGAGACTACCGGGCGGAAAGTTCGCGGACCCCTTCCGCGAGGTTGCGGAAGAACTCGATCGGGGTGGCGATCCGGAGTCCGGTTGCGGCGGCAACTTGGGGCGTGAAGTGTTTCGTGTTATGAGTCAGCAGCCAATCGGGCCTCGCTTCGATTGCGGAGAGCAGGACCGGGACGTCGGCCGCATGTGCGATCAGATGGCGCGAGGCGAGAACGTTCTGCACGTCGGGATAAGGGACCATCTGCGGCTTGGTGAGGCGGATCAACTCGCCGTAGTCCTCTAGCAGTGCGTCCGCCCCGGATTTCGATAGTCTGTCGGCATGCAATAGCAGATTCCGCTCGACTTCCTCGCGGACTGCCTCGGCCAGAACCATCCGGCATACGCGTGCCGCGCACAGGGAAAGGATCGCCTTATCGAGTCCCCAGCGGGCGACCATCCCGCCAGTGAGCACGTTCGAATCGAGAAAGAGACGAAGACGGCGCCGTTCCGTACTCACGGGCGGTTGGACTTAGCAAGGGACTTCGGTTTAGCGGGCGTCTCAGCGAACAACTCCGGATAACGCTCGCGAGTCAATTGCTCGCGAACTTCCGGCAGTGTTGCCTGCAACGCCGCTTCGGAGATACCGGCATCCGCCAGACGTTTGGCGAGCGATTCGCAAATCTGTTCGAAGCGCTTCTGCTCGGGAATCAATAGTAGCCCGTCGCCGATGCGCACCAGACTCACTGGTGCCCCCGCCTCGAGGTGCAATGCGTCGCGGTACTCCTTAGGGAGGGTCATTGTCCCGCGCTCCCCCAGGCGGGATGTGGACAGGTATTCCACGATTTCTTCTGGCATATCTGATCTTCCTCCTCTCTCTGAAATTCATACTAACACAGTCACCTGCAACTTGCAATATGCAATTTGCGATGCTGTCGATGGACTACGACTTGAACCTTTAGGACCGGTACCCACCCCCCATTCGGGCCAGATTCAAACCGATACTTTTGTGGTAAGCTATCGTGAACACCCGTTTCCGTGTTTGTGACTCTCGCCCGCGTTCGTTATCGTTACGCCTGGTGAGTAGATTGGGTTCGTTTTGGAACTATCTTGGCCCGGCAATGCTGCCCCGCACTGTAAGTGGCCAAATTTCTGAGAGACGAGAACGATTCCTGTTGTTGCGTAAAAATTCCATTCCTGATAGAACTATAGAGAGTGTTTTGGTGGCACGAGCGGACCGTCGGTGTGTGCGTTGCTTCGTCCTCTTCGTACGCCTTGGGTAACAGCATCAAATGCCTGCCTTATTTTCCAAATCTGCTGACCTGATCATGAAGATCGGCGGCCTCGCCGCCGGTTTGGGAGTCCTGAGTGTGGTTGCCGGATACGCCATCGTCTCCCACCCCCGGAATCTTGACACCGGTTATTCGCCCGTCCAGCCGGTGCCGTACAGCCACAAACTCCACGCCGGAACGATGGGCTTCGACTGCACCTACTGCCATTACACGGTGACCAAGGGAGCCTTCGCCGCTATTCCGCCGACGGAGGTTTGCATGAATTGCCACTCCAAGGTAAAGGCGCAGAGCGAGAAGCTGGCGCCGGTACGCGAGAGCTACCGGACGGGCAATCCGGTCGAGTGGATCCACATCCACGTGCTGCCGGATTACGTCTATTTCAACCATCGCGCCCACGTCACCGCGGGCGTAAGCTGCGTCACCTGCCACGGACGGATCGATCAGATGGTCGAGGTGCGGCAGATGAAACCGCTGAATATGGCGTGGTGCCTCGAGTGCCATCGCAATCCGGCTCCGAATCTGCGGCCGTCGAACCTGGTGACCAAACTCGATTGGGTTCCGGATCGTGATCCGGTCGAGATCGGCAAGGAAATCATCGCCGCCAAGAACATTCACCCCCCGGTGAACTGCTCGGGCTGTCATCGCTAAGGGGTCACAAGGCATACACGATGAGCAATCTGATTCAACTGAACCCCGCCGCAACGGGAAAGAAGTATTGGCGAAGTCTCGGCGAGCTTTACAACAAGCCGGAGTTCAAGGAATGGGTCGAGAAGGAATTCCCGGGCGGAGCTGAAATGCTCGAGTCCGGGTCGCGCCGTAATGTTCTGAAGTTAATGGCAGCTTCGTTCGGCCTCGCCGGACTGACTGCCTGCCGCCGTCCGGTCGAGAAAATCCTGCCCGCCTCGCACGGCATTGAGGACAACAACCCGGGCCAGGCGTACTTCTATAGTTCCGCGTTCACCCTGAGCGGCGTTTCGCAAGGCGTGCTGGTCGAGGTCAATGATGGCCGCCCGACGAAGATCGAGGGCAATCCGGATCATCCGTATAGCAAAGGCGCGGCATCCGGACTGGCGCAGGCTTCGATTCTCAACCTCTACGATCCGGACCGTTCGAAGGAAGTGCTCGAGAGTGGCAAGTCCTCGACGTGGGAGAAATTCGGAGCCGCCTGGAAGTCCAAGGCGTCCACACTCGGCGGCGGCGATAAGCTGCGGATCCTCTCGACGACCGTCGCTTCCCCGACCCTCGCCAGCGTGCGAACCGCGCTGATCGCGAAGTATCCGAAGGCGAAGTGGGTCGAGTACGAACCCGTCAATTTCACGCAAGCAAAGCAAGGCGCGGCGATGGCGTTCGGCCCGGGGATTGAAGCCCATCCGCAGTACGACAAGGCGAAGGTGATCCTCTCGCTCGATTGCGACTTCCTGGGTGAAGACAATCCGACGACGCTCGCGATCCGGCAGTTCTCAGACGGCCGGCGTGTGAAGGAAAACCTGGAGGACATGAACCGCCTGTACGTGGTCGAGGCACAATTCTCCCTGACCGGAGCGATGGCCGATCACCGCAAGCGGATGAAGTCCGGCGAAGTCCGCGCTTTCGCGGAGAGTCTCGCGAACGCTCTCGGAGCGCAGGCGGGCCTCAACGTTGCGGGGCAAGGCTCGAAGTTCCTAAACGCGCTCGTGAAGGATTTGAAGGCGAATCAGGGAACGTCGCTGGTCGTGGCTGGTGCGAGACAGCCGGCGGCGGTACATGCGCTCGCTTACGCGATAAACTCGACGCTGGGCAATCTGGGAACGACGATGCTCTTGACCAAGAGCGGGGACGCTGTGGTCGATCAGGTCGGCGATCTGAAAGCCTTGACTGCGGAGTTGAACGCCGGCGCAGTGGACACTCTCGTGATACTCGGCGGGAATCCGGTTTACACGGCGCCCGCCGATTTGCGATTCGTGGACGCGATCAAGAAAGCCGCGACCACCATTCACCTGGCGTTCGATGTCAACGAGACGTCGAAGCTCGCGGCCTGGCATCTTCCGGAAGCCTATTATCTTGAGACATGGGGCGATGGACGCGCGCCGGATGGAACGGTGTCGATCCAGCAGCCGATGATCGATCCGTTGTATGGCGGCAAGAGCGCGCTTGAACTAGCGGCGCTGATGGCCGGGTTGAAGCCCGAGCCTCCGCCGGCGCCGAAAGTAGAAACGACAGTGGCACCGGCAACTCCAGCGGTCGCGCCGGCTCCGCCACCACCTCCTCCTGTAACGCCGCGTGGCTACGATCTGGTGCGGAATTACTGGAAGTCCAACTTCGCGTCGGCGAAGTCCGCCAATCCGGAAAATACCTGGCGCGAAACCCTGCATTCAGGAGTCGTTGCCAATTCGCGCTACGCCGAGGCGAAGGCCACGGTCGATTCGAAGCGTGTCGCAGCCGCCATCGCCTCCGATGCGAAACCGGCCGCGGGATCCGGATTCGAAGTCTCCTTCTACCCGAGCGCGTCGATGTACGATGGCTCGTTCGCGAACAACGGCTGGCTGATGGAATGCCCCGATCCGATGACGAAAATCATCTGGGGCAATGCGGCGATGTTGAGTCCGGCAACGGCCAAGGAAATGGGCGTCGCGGACGACGACGAAATCAAGATCACGGTGAACGGTCAGACGCTGCTCGCGGCGGCTCGCATGCAACCGGGGCTCGCCGATAAGACGATCGCGATCACTCTCGGCTATGGCCGGACGGCTTCGGGCCGCATCGGCCAGGAAGTCGGCTACAATGCCTACCTCCTGCGGACGACCAACGGATTCTGGTTCGCCGAAGGTGCGACGGTCGAAAAGACCGGCGCCACGCACGTCGTCGGCAGCACGCAAGAGCACAATCGGATGGAAGAGCCGATCCTGGTGAGCTTCCAGCAGCCGAACAAACGGCCGCTCGCGCGTGAAACGACCATCGACGAATACAAGAAGAACCCGAAGGTCATCGAGGAGATGCAGGAAGTGCCGGTCCTCGAGACGATCTACGGCGACTGGAGTTACGACAAGGGCGATCAGTGGGCGATGGCCATCGATCTGAATGCCTGCATCGGATGCAACGCCTGCCTGCTGGCCTGTCAGAGCGAGAACAACGTTCCGATCGTCGGCAAGAAGGA
>DASXZC010000306.1:0-5453 GCA_036502165.1 Bryobacteraceae bacterium | reverse complement strand
GGGAACGGTTCCCAGGAACTGGCCGAATTCATTCAGATCGCCTACTGCGTGGCTGCGCGTGTAGGAGAAGAACAACTGGCGATCGTCGCGTAGCTTCAGCGTGCCGATGACGTCGAACTGCCGGTAGCGTGAGACTCCAGTGCCTTCGAGCAAGTACGCGCCGAGATTCGAACCGGGCGGCGGAGCGACGCGATCCATAACGACCAGACCGTCGGAGTCGTTCTGCAAATAGGTCGCGCGGACTTTCAGATAACGTCCCATGGGCTGCTCGACCTGAGCGCTCCAAACGGCGCTGCGCGGTGAGAAGTTGCCATCGATCGGCTGCTGATTCACGAACGGAAACCGTACGCGATTTTGGCCGAGCGTGTTGAGGTACAGGAAGGGTCCATCGCTGACCGTGCCGTCCGCACTGTAGAACGTGATGTTGCGATCGGGATAGCGATTGAAGCCGTACACGTTGAGCGGCACGCGATCGTAGAAGAGTCCGTAGCCGCCGCGGAATATCGTGCCCGTCTTTTTGGACGGCACAATGACGAGGCCGCCGCGCGGGGCGATGCGGAAGGCTCCGGAGATCTGTTGCGACTCCGTGCGGACTCCTAAATCCAGCGCGATTCTCGAATTAATGATCCAATGATCCTGGCCGAAAAACGACTTCTCATTGTCGTCAACCTGGAACGTCGCCTGCCTCGGAAACGTGATCTGATACATCAACCGCTGCATTTCGTTTACGACGTTGATCGTGCGTTCCAAGATCTTGCCGTTGTCGTCACTGCCGGCGAGGTAGCCGCCGATTTTGAAATGGTGCGCGCCCCATTTGTCGACGGGCGCGAAGGCGTAGCGCACGGCTCCGCTGACGCGGCTCGAGTCGCGATCCTGATCGGCGAAATAGCTGCCGCTGTTGCCGGTCGGCGAAATCGTCAGCGGCTGATCGCTTTGTCCCCACACGCCGGCGTCGAACCTCGTGAATGAAAAACGAGTTTCGAGCAGTCCTCCGAAAATGGTCAGGCGATCAATCGCGGTGCCTGTGTAGTTGTGCGTGCTCGCGTCGGCCGTCGTCGGGCGTGGATTGAAGTAATCCATATTCAATCCGCCTTGTCGCTGCGGAGCGATGTGCAGAGTCACGGTGACCAGATGTTTCGCCGAGGCGATCCAGTCGAGTTGCGAGAACGAATTGATCCCCTGGCTGACTTTCTGATTATTCGGGAAGGGAAGTTCGAATACCTCGACGTTCTTTTTCGAATACTCGAAGCCTTCGGTGAAGAACAGCTTGTTGGCAATGAGAGGACCTTCGAAGTTCAGCCGCGGAGTGGCCGTACGCAGGCCACGCAGATGATAACTGCGTATGCGGAACTCCGGCAGCGGATCGTTCAAATCCCACTTCCACTTGTCGCCGCCGCGCTTGGTTTCTACTGACACGAGGCCGGCGGTGAAGCGTCCATATTCGGCGAGGTAAGCCGTCTGATACACACTCAGGACGTCGACGCTGTCGATCGGGATCGTCGTTCCGAACTGGCCGGTTGCAGGATCGGTGACGTCGGCGGAGTTGACGATGAGTGCCGCGCGATGCTCGGGTGCGGAAGAGAGAATGAGTCCGCCGCCGGGTTCGCGCACGACTCCAGGAATTAGCGGCAGAACGTCCGCGACAGTCGAGGGACGGCTGGGGAGTTCCTTCGCCTGCGAAGCGGGCAGGTGGTTCGGCTGCGACGCACTCTCCTCGACTTCCATGACGGTGCCGTGCACCTCGACACTGTCTTTGTGATTCACGGCAAGGACGAGCGCCATGTCAATCGTCAAACCCGCGGACGAGAGTTGGACGTCGGACTTCGTGAGCTTTTCAAATCCCGCGCTCGATGCGGTGAGTGAGTAGGTTCCCGCGGCAAGACGTCCGAAGGATACGAATCCTTGATCATCCGTTTCACCCGAGCGCACCACGCGATCGCCGGATAGAAGTGCAACGAACGCGGCCGGAATCGCCTGGCCTTTGGGATCCGTGACGTGCACATCGATCTTGAGATTGCCACCGGTTTGAGCGAATGCAAACGGCCCCGCGATCAGCAATACTGCGAGCGAGCGCAGAGCGGGTGCAAATCGGGCGAGTGGTATCGATTGACGGATCTTCATTCTATGGACGGAGCCAACGGCGGGGGGATTGACTGCGACTGAGTTCTCTTCTGTCAGGATACCGTAGGTACTTGTTAAACTACAGGCAGTGCCCCCGCGCCCAGGCCTTTTGTTTTCCGTTCGCGATTCAGCAGCCACGATCGGACCCACCCCGAAAATGGTGGCCGAGCTGGCGGCATCCGCACCCTTGCGCGACTGCCTCACTTGGTTTTATCGCGAACGTCAATGGATCGCGGAACGGCATCTGCAACTCAGCCGGATCCCCGCGCCGACGTTCTTCGAGCAACGCCGCGCGGAGTGGGTCGCGGGCGAATTCAAAGCGCTAGGCTGCGATGCGAAACTCGACCGCGCAGGCAATGTGCTGGCGACGCTCGATGCCTCGGCGCCGGGACCTTATGTCGCGCTCACTGCACATCTCGATACAGTGCTGGCTCCGCGGCGAGATGATGAAATTGCCGTGTCGCAGGACGGGCGCATGCATGGTCCTGGAGTGTCCGACAATGGAGCCGGACTGTCGGCGCTGCTCGCCGTTGCCGCTGCGATCAAGGCTTGCCCCGATCTCGAGGAACGGCTGCGGAACATCCTCTTCGTCGCCAATGTCGGCGAGGAAGGGGAAGGGAACTTGAGCGGCATGCGATACCTGTGCCGTGCGTCGCCGCAGTCGCCGAAGATCTCGTCGTTTTTGGTGCTCGATGGTCCGAACGTCGACCACATTACGACACGGGCGCTCGCGAGCCGGCGCTACGAAATTATTTATTCCGGACCCGGCGGGCATAGTTGGAGCGACTACGGCATTGCCAATCCAGTACATGCGCTCGCTCGTGCGATCACCATTTTTTCCGAGCAGCAGGCAGTCAATCAGGCGTCGCCGCGGAGCTCCTACAATTTCGGAGTGATGGAAGGCGGCACCAGCATCAACTCAATTCCGACGGAGGCTCGCGCGAAGGTCGACCTCAGAAGCGAGAGCGCGTCGAGGCTCGAGGAACTGGTGCATCTGCTGGCCGGCTGCGTGGAGCGATCGCTCGACGTCGAGAACGAACGGGCCGCGGGACGGAGCTCCTCGAGTGCGGGCCGCGTAACGGCGAAGCTGCGTGAGATCGGATCGCGCCCGGGCGGCGAGCTTTCCGAGGACAGCCTGTTCTTCAAGACTCTGCGAGCGGTTGACGCTCACTTAGGAATCCGCGCGCAGGTCGAGTGCGCATCGACCGATGCGAATATTCCGTTGTCGCTCGGGCTGCCCGCCATGTCGATCGGCGCCGGCGGACTCGGCGGCGGCGCGCACACTCCGGCCGAATGGTTCCATCCTGAGGGCCGCCACGTCGGATTGCAGAGGATCGTTCTCACGCTCGCCATGGCAGCCTCGGCGGTATGACCGTCGATGGCCGGCAACGTTTGTTGGCGGATCTCGCGTTAGCCCTGATCGCATTCATTTGGGGAGCGACGTTCATCGTCGTCAAGCGGGCGCTCGCGGATGTTTCGCCGACGCTGTTTCTCGCGATCCGTTTTGCACTCGGCGCGTTGCTGTTGGCGGTGGTTTTCCGCGGACGCTGGATCCCTCCGCGCGGGCTCCGCTGGTGGACGGTGCAACGGTGCGCACTGCTCGGCGCATGTCTGATCGCGGGGTATATTTTGCAGACGATCGGCCTCGACAGGACCACCGCATCGAAGGCCGGCTTCATCACGGGGTTCTACATTCCACTGGTACCTTTCCTATTGATGTTCGTCATTAGGGGGAGAAGGCTCGAAGTCGTCCGGCCGAAGCCGGTGGAGGCGGTGGGGATTTCGATTGCGACGATTGGCGTGATTCTGATGACCCTTCCGGACGAGCGCATGAGCGTCAGCCGCGGCGATCTCTTGGTCCTTGCGTCGACGGCCGCGTGGGCGCTGCAGATCATTCTCCTCGGGCGCTGGACAGGAAAGATTCCGTTCGAAACTGTGACGGTCATCCAGATTGCGGCGGCGGCGGTGTTCGCGACGCTGGCGTTCCCATTTGTGGATTTACCGGCACGCTTTACCGGCACAGGTCCCGTGGTGTTCGCGATCCTGGTGTGCGCGGTGATCGCAACGGCGGTCGCGTTCTCACTGCAAAGCTGGGCGCAGCAGCATACGACTCCGACGCGTACCGCGTTGATATTCGCGCTTGAGCCAGTGTTTGCGTGGCTGACCGCGTACTTCGTCGCCGGCGAGCGGCTGACCGCGCGAGCGTCTTTCGGAGGGTTCGCGATTTTGGCAGGAATCGTGCTCGTGGAATTGAAACCATCCTTGTTCAGAGGACATCCATTGGATCGGGTGGAATCATAGGCACAGTCCGTTGCGCCCGAAACTTGCCTTTTAAAACAGCAGATACGGCTTATACTGAAAGTGAACCGCTACCCGGTTGAAAGTGGAGTTACGACACATGCTGGAACGTTTGAAGCACCAGAAAGTGCTTTCCCTCACCCTATTGGCATTTACGCTGTCGATTGGGATTCTCATTGGGACCCTGATCGATGGTCATGTCAGCGCGGCGAATAAGCAGTCGACGGTGGCGCCGGACGCCACTCCGCTGCAGACGCCGCCGCTTGCGCAAATCGGCAACGACTTTACCAAGCTCGCTAAGAAGCTCGAGCCCTCGGTCGTCTACATCACCGCCGAAACGACGGTCGCGCCTTCGATCAGCCGGAACCATCCGCCGACTGAAGATCAGCCCGATCCGAAAGCGCAGCCGCGCAGGCGCCGTGGCCAACAGGTGCAGCCTCCTCCACAATCCGGCGACGACGATCCCGATCAGGCGCAGGGCACCCCGAACTCCGATCAGATGGAGCGTTTCTTCCGGTTCTTTGGCCAGAGCCCGGACCAGCCTCGTAACTACAAACACGGCCAATCCGGCACCGGTTTTATTGTCGACCGGAACGGCTACATCATGACGAACAATCACGTCGTCGAGAAGATGGACAAGATCAAAGTGAAGCTCCACGGGGATCCGATGGAGTACAAGGCCCGCGTGGTCGGCACCGATCCGGAGACGGACATCGCAGTGCTGAAAGTCGAGAAGACGGGTCTGACGCCGGTGTCGATCGGCAACTCGGATGGCGTGCAGGTCGGCGATTGGGCAGTGGCCATCGGCTCGCCGTTTGGATTCGAAGCGACAGTGACCGCGGGTATCGTGAGCGCCACTGGGCGCGACGTCAATAACCAGGTGTTCCAACGCTTCATTCAGACTGACGCAGCCATCAATCCGGGCAACTCGGGCGGTCCGCTGCTGAACATCCATGGCGAAGTGATCGGCGTGAATACGATGATCGCCACCCATTCGGGATCCTATGAAGGAATCGGATTCGCGCTGCCGATGA
>DASXZC010000305.1:0-5082 GCA_036502165.1 Bryobacteraceae bacterium | reverse complement strand
CTGTTGTGCCGGCGACATAACTATTACGCGGATGGTCCGACAGATTTGTCTTGCGCCGCGGCGCAGAAATAAAGGTGGCGGCTTTCGCTCTAATGGCGAACAATGGAAGATGCGTGTGTGCTCGGAGTTTGGCTGATTTTTCGCGGTGGGGCCGGGTCTCAGGGCAGGTCTCGGTTCTGGGGGCTGTGCTTCTGGCGCTGACTGTGCTCCCGGCATTCGCTCAAATTCCTCACGTGGCTTTACAGGATTCCGTCCATTCCTCAACTGTTGTGCTCGGTTTCGTGGGTGGATTTGTCAAAAACGACGACAGCCGGCATCCAGAGGTGCAGATCATTCAGCGACTGTCTGAGCAGAAACGGCCGGCGTTCCATGCAGCGGTGTTTGAAAACAGACAGACGGCGGAGGCTCTGAAGCAGGTCATCCGATGGCTGGATACCAACGGGGATGGACATCTTTCCGCGCAGGAGAAGCAAAGCGCGCGAATCATTCTCTTCGGTCATAGCTGGGGCGGATCAGCCGTTATTACGCTCGCCGACGATCTGAATAGACGAGGCATTCCAGTTCTGCTGACGATTCAGGTGGATAGCGTCAACAAAGGATGGGGGCACGACTGTGTCATCCCGCCCAACGTGGCTGAGGCGACGGACTTCTATCAGACGCGAGGGGTTTTGCACGGATGCCGGGCAATCCGCGCGGAAGATTCAAAGCGGACGCGAATCACCGGGAACTATGAGTTCGAGTACACCGCGCAGCCGGCCGGGTGTCGATCGTATTCGTGGTTTAACCGTCACTTTTTCATAACGCATAACGCGATAGGCTGTGACGCCCGCGTCTGGTCGCGAGTTGAAGACGAAATTGAGGCGCAATTGCGGGGTGGCGGGGGCACGGAGAAGGCAATGGGTGGGCGATGAACGGGGCATCCGGCATCTAAGCCAGGCATGATTCGTAAGCTCAAATCCGGTGAATTTCGTATCTATAGCCGTCATGCCGATAAGAAGTCGGGGAAGCGCAAGAACCTGGGGACGTTCGCCAGCCGCGAGGCGGCGGAGAAGCACGAGCGGGCGATCCAGTACTTCAAGCATGGGTGAGAGGCCGGAGTTGGGATCGCGGCGATAGGTTGGGGGACCCTCCCCCCTGTTTTGTGCAAAGTCTTCAGGGCAGGGACTTTAGCGGTGGACCTCGGGGCGGCGGCTGATAATCGCGCGCACGGGGTGGCGTGTTTTTTGGGCCGTTCGACCGGGGGTTTTGTCAAGCCCGTGGACGCTGTTTTGGGAGCGAAGTTTGGGGTGTTGAGATGGGAAGGCCGGTAGCTCTCGTCCTTTACGCGGTGGCGATGGTCGCGGTCATCGTCGGGGTGGATTTCGCATTCTTCAGAAATCTGTTCTGGGGACGGCTGATGGTGAATATTGGCATCGTCCTGGTGTTCGCGGCCTTCTACCTGAGATTTCTCAGGCGTCCATGAGCGGCTTTCGTTCCGCGGAGATGCTTCACGCCTTCGCCGAAGAGGCAAGAGACACGAAGGACGGGAAGTTCAAGGTTGCCGTCGAGCAAGGCAAGGACATCGTGGCGAGGCGCAAACGTTCGGCCGATAGCTTCGAAAGAGCTTTCGCACAGAGTCTTTAGCGCTGAGTTGCTTGGTTGCCGGTGTGCTGTGTGCTGTGTTCGCGTGGCTACTCGGGATGGACGGGGGCATGCGCGCTCATCGCGATGAAGGGAACCAAGGGGTGTGGTGGTCGGGACGAGTAGGTCGCAGCGCGCGGACATTCGTTCATCCCACCCATCCGCGATAAAGCCGCGTATGAATGGGGCACCCATGGTGTTGGTGATCCGGGCCGTTGGATTTGTGGGTGGGCCACCCGCCAACGCTTGTTCCGGGATGCGGAGACGGGCGGGGCACCCAGGATTTGGTGGTCAGCGGATGAGTGGGCCAATCGCCCGGATACCGCCCCGCTGTAGAATCCTGATGCTCCCCGGGCCATAGCTCACATTGCATCCAGCAAGAAGGAGGTGCGCCATGCGCGTGCTCGTCCTCTGTGGTTTCGTTGCATCTCTGGCCGCCCCGGCCGCTGCTCAAACCCAAAAGCCTGCGCGCCGACCCGCCGCCGCTGCAGCGAAATCCACCGCGCCGGCCAAACCGGCTTCCACCGCGCCCGCCCGCTTCTCAGCCGTCGGCCTCAACAACGAGGACGACCTCGTCCGCATCTACTCCGGCGAGTTCCAATCCGTCCGCCTCGACCGCGCCAGCGCCGAGTTCATGTTGATCATTTCCAGTTACATGAACGACTACGCCAGGGAGTGCAAGCAATTCCTGCCGCCCAACAAGGTCGAGATCACCAAGCAGGTGTGCACCCAGACCAGCACACCGGTCAACGGCTACGGCAACCCTGTCGGAGCCTCAACCTGCGTCGCGTACGAGACCGTGGGCACAGGCCTCTACGCGGATCCGCAACTCTACGCCGCGGAGCAAGAGGTCGACGCGAACGCCGCCAAAAAAATGCTCGGCAACATGATGGGAATGCTTACCGGCAAGGGCGGCGCGGCCTCCAATCCGCTCACCATGCCCCAGCAGATCACCGACCAGCTCACCGCTGTCGGCAACGAGATGCAAAGCCTCATCCACACGAATGCCTGCGGCAGCCGTGGCCTCGTCAACTTCCAGTCGAATCTCATCCGCTTCGCGAACGGAGACAACCCCACCAAGTTTGCGGGAGCTGTAGTTGCAACTGCGACACCGGGCGAGCCCGCAAAGGACACTGACTTCGCCCGCCTGCTCGACGACCTGGTTGCCGACAACGCCCGCGGATGGATGATGAATCGCTACCAGCGCGGCAGCATCACCGACCCGATTGTCTCGCGCGATCCGCTGGGCCATCCCGTCCGCGTCATGGCGCAGTACAGTTACGCCGGCATGCAGGGCGCGCAGCGCGGACGCGTCACCGTGTCCTTCAAGGATGGATCACCGGACTGCCTGTACTTCTCGGACGCTCCCGACACCTGTCGCCTGCCGGCGGAGGGCGTGGTCTCAGCCTACGAGAAGAACGCCTATGCGAAATAGCATTCACCGCGAGCGAGTGACGACATAGAGACCGAAGCCGATCCAACTATTCCTGTTGCCGCAATGCGAGCGTGGATGCTTCGCTTTCGGATTGGCCTTGTTTTAATGCGGCTCGGCATGCGCGGATGGGCGGGGCATACCCCACTCATCCGATGAAGGGAACCAAGGGTGTGTGGTCGGGACGAGTAGGTCGCAGCGCGCGGACATTCGTTCATCCCACCCATCCGCGATAATGCCGCGTATGGATGGGGCACCCATTGTGTTGGTAATCCGGGCCGTTGGATTTGGGGGCGGGCCACCCGCCCGGCGAATGCTCTGTGTGGGGCGTGTTTCCTAGGGTTGCGCCCCAGGCTGGTATGGGGCGGGCCTTGAGCCCTTTAGTCGGGGGTTTGTTCGAGGATATCGAGGAGGTGGGTCGGCATGCGGAGATGGGCGGGGGCATACCCCACTCATCGCGATGATACCGCGATGAGTGCGGCACCGGCGTCTGGTACACTCTGGTCTTTCATATGTTGCTCAATTGGAAAATTGCATGGATACAGTCCAGAAGCTGATTCAAGCCGTTGCTTCACTGCTGTGGCCTGTCATCGTCATATTCCTCTTGTTTCGATTCAAGACTGCCATTGCTGGAATTATTGAATCGGCGAGATCTCGCAAATTTACCTTGAAGGTTGGCGGCCAAGAATTAACGATGGAAGAAGCCAATCAGGTCCAGCAGAATCTGATTGCCGACCTACAGAACCAAGTCTCCGAGATAAAGAAGAACCTCGGTCTGAAGCCGCAAGGAATTGATGCGAATCTTTCTCAAGCGATCCTTCCGTCCGGGCCCACAGTCCGGAGGCTTCTCTGGGTGGACGATAATCCAAAGAACAACAGCTATTTTGTCGAACAGCTATCAAGGGCAGGCGTTACTGTCGACTTGGCTGGCTCGACCGGCGAAGCCTTAAAGAGATTCAACGATCAAATGTACGACTATGTCATTTCGGACATGGGGCGGTTGGAGGGTTTGATCTACGATCCGATAGCTGGAATAGGGCTCTTGAAAGCTGTGAGAAGTAAGAACGCCAAAATCCCTTTCGTCATCTTTTGCAGTACGCAGGCTCGTCACAAATATGGGGATCAGGCTCTCGCACTCGGCGCTACTGCCGTGACATCTTCGCCCACGGAATTGGTTGGCTTACTAAGGTCGGTCGTTAAACAGACGTTTTGACCCACGCCATAACCACTCGTCGCATGTTAATTGGATGCCCAAGGTCTCGTTAGTCGAGGGATGAGTAGACCTGTCTGCCCTATAGGCTATCAAGTGCACTAATCAAAAAATTGGGAGGTCCGTTGAAAATAGAACGGGCCTCGTCGAGCGCTTGTCTAGGGATCAGTTCCGCCACGCCGTGGGAAGCTATGGTAAAGATATCGAGTTTCCATATCTAGCTGAACAGGAATTCTTTGGTGCGCAAATCTTTGATTTGGTCGCGGAGGGTGGCGGCGCGTTCGAATTCGAATTTTTTGGCGGACTCGCGCATTTCGGTTTCTAACTTCGCGATGTAAGTGTCCAGCTCGGCTTGGGTGTTGAAGGTTAGTTCTTCGGCGGTGGGAGAGAGCTCGTCGGTGAGGTCGGCGTAGTCGGCCTTGAGGATGGTGGCGAGGGAGTCGTTGATGGCGCGGATGATGGTGCGGGGTTCGATGTTGTTTTCGGTGTTGTAGAACTCCTGTTTTTCGCGGCGACGGTTGGTTTCGTCGATGGCGCGCTGCATGGAGTCGGTCATCTTGTCGGCGTAGAGGATGGCGCGGCCTTCGAGGTGGCGGGCGGCGCGGCCGATGGTCTGGATTAGGGAACCCTGACTGCGGAGGAAGCCTTCCTTATCGGCGTCGAGGATGGCGACGAGTGAGACCTCGGGTAAGTCGAGACCTTCTCTTAGTAAGTTGATGCCGATGAGGACGTCGTATTCGCCGCGGCGGAGGTCGCGGAGGAGACGGATGCGCTCGAGGGTTTCGATCTCGGAGTGCATGTAGCGGCAGCGGACGCCGAC
>DASXZC010000304.1:0-4313 GCA_036502165.1 Bryobacteraceae bacterium | reverse complement strand
AAAGGCGTTGGAAGTTTTTGTCACGAATCACATGAATTTCCGATGGTGGCTTCACTGTTTCGGGGAAACTCATTCTCACCGGCATCCAGGATGGCTGTAGAGTTCACAGAGAATTGTGCGAATGGGTTCCGCGGATTCGGGCTGAGCGTAGCAACGTCCGCACAAGAAGGGAATGGCGATCACCATCGCGATGAGAGCGGCGAGTTTATTGGCCCACCCGAGCCCCAGCGACAAATACCCATTCATTTCTCCAGTGCTTCACTATTGATTTAGCGATGCGTCCGCAGGGACGCGTCATCAAGATGTGGCACCGTATTGAAATTGAACACGCGCAGGTCTCCGTCGCCCGATCGTAGCACCGACATTGACGAATTGATCATGACTCCGGCGAGGCTGAACAGGGCCCGTTCATTGAGACCCATGACTTGCGCGAGAGCGATCGCTGTCGGAGTGGCGGATGTAAAAATCGCGACATTCCCATCCGGATTCGACCCCACCAGCTTCGTTAGCGCGCCGACGATCCGCGCACGGAAGGCCATCCAGGTCTGACCCTCGACAGGATATTGTGCCGTTACCCATGCTTTGATCACAGCGCCGTCGCAGGGATTCCAACGACGGTTGACGACGGAGTCCACGAGCTTGCCCTGTTCGGCAACCTGCTGCTGCATCGATGCGTAGGATGCAGCGAATTCTGCGCTGTCTTTCGACATCAACGGCGCGACCGATTTGTACACGGCATCCAAGTCGAATTCATTCCACTCCGGATCGATGACTAAATCGGAAACGGCCACGCAATCTGATTTGTAGGCTTCGAGTACGGACTGGGCGGTCTCTCGATGGCGTTGCAATCCGCCGGCGATGATCTTTGAAAAGGCAATGCCCTGCTTCGCGAGGTACTCGCCAAGCAGCCGCGCCTGTTGACGTCCGATGAGCGACAGCGTGTCGTATTCGAGACGGGTGCCGGCTTGCCCGTGGCGTATGAAATAGAAGTCGCTCATGCGTGCTTAGATACGAGGCCGTGGGCAATCTCGATCAGCGCACGCACTCGTTGATCGAAGTGACGGAAGCGCTCATCGGACGTTTGTCCCTTCCAAAACCGATAGTAAATTTGCTGCAGAATGACGGCCAGTTTGAAGACGCCCAGCACTTCATGATAGCCGAGGGTTTCGACCGATCGGCCTGTCTTTTCGGTATACGCGGCGATGAATTGGTCGCGCGTGAACCAGCCGGGGCCGGAGGTGAACGAGGGCACTCCGCCACCGCTGACTTTGGGATTGGTGGCGTGAGTCCAATAACAAAGCGTGAGTCCGACATCGATCATCGGATCGCCGACGGTGGTCATTTCCCAATCGAGCACGGCCTCGACGCGATCGATCGAGTCGAGAGGGAGCATCACGTTGTCGAGCTTGTAGTCATTGTGCACGAGCGTCGGCGGGCCGGAGGGCGGAATGTGCGCGGCGAGCCATGACATCACTTCATCAGCTTCCGGCATGGGCTCGGTTTTCGCGCGGATCCAACGCTCCGACCATCCTTTGACCTGACGCTCGACGAAGCCTTCGGGCTTGCCGAGGACGAGCAATCCGTTCTTCTCGACATCGATCGAGTGCAGAGCGGCGAAGCAGTTCATGAACGCCTCGCTGATGCGAGGCGCGTAGTCCGGCTGCGATGCGACGCTCTCGGGGACGCCGTGACGCAGGATGATGCCGCGGCGGCGTTCCATGAGAAAGAAGACCGCCCCGAGGATCGTTGGATCCTCACAAACGAGATACGGCTTGGGAGCTTGCGGGAAGAACGGCGAGACGGCTTCGAGGATCCGCGCCTCGCGCGCCATATCGTGCGCCTTCGGAGCCACAGGCCCCAGCGGAGCTCGCCGCAGCACATATTCCTTGCCGCCTGTGCGCAGGCAGTACGTCAAATTCGAATGGCCGCCGGGGAACTGTTCGATCTCGATGCCATCGGCGGCTCCGTCGATTTTTCCTTCGAGATACGCGGCCAACCTGGCGCGGTCAAGCTCTTCTCCCGGGCGGACGGGAGCTGTGTCTGGGAGCATTTGATTACTGTATCGCAGGGCGAAATGCGGATGGTCAATTTTCGGAGGGAGTCTTCGACAGGCTATCGACGACCAGAACATCCGCCTTGCCTTTCTTGCGCTCGAGCTTGAGACCGAGTTGTGTTTTCACGGCCTCAATCAAGACTGGACCAAATTGCGCGTCGGGGTCCGATTGGATGGTTCCGCCATGCTGCAACTGCGGCGGAGGCGTGGCGCGCATGTCATCCTGAAATACCCAGTAGAGTTCGATGTCGTATCTTCCTTTGAGTCCGGTCGCATCGTGAACGGGAGTGTTTAAGTCGTACGACAGCGTAGTGGCGAGGTCGGCCATGGTTTGATTGAGGTCTCGCCTGCGCGCCCGGCTTCCGATCATCATCATGGTTTCGCCGGGGCCCAGTTCGGGAAATCCGTCGGGTCCAAGCTTTGCCGGTCCACGTCGCGGTGGGGGCTGCGGCGCAAGTTGAGGCGGACCGGCAGTGGCGGACTCCTTCAGCTTGGGCCCGTTCTTGGCGGTGGACAGTTCGTAGATCGGCACTTCCCGGGTTTCACGGTGGAACTTGAGATTGAACCGTTCGATCAGCATGTTTTGAAGCATCACGCGGAACTGGTCCCTTGTTGCGCCTTCAGGGATGTTCGCGGAGATATCGAATCTAGGCGCCTGGAACGTGCGTAGCCATTCAGGTCCTGAGAATTCCCAGAACTCGAGGCGAAAGGCCCGGGTGATGAGATTCATGAGGCTCACGTTGGCGGCCGTGAAGCGCGTGGGATCTTTCGATCCAGGTCCGCCTCGACTTCCGGAGCGCATCCCGCGGCCGGGAACCATCGGTGCGGACGTCCGAATGGAGACAACATCGAATGAAGTCATCTCGGTTGCGGTCTGAGCGTGAAGCGGCAGACAGAAAATACTGAGAATTAGGGGTGTGCGTGAGTTCGGCATTGATCAGTTTTCAGTCGGAATCTTTGACAGGCTGTCGACAACCAGAACATCCGCCTTGCCCTTCTTTTGCTCGAGCTTGAGACCGAGTTGCGTTTTCAGAGCCTCAAACACGTTCGGGCCGAATGGGGCATCGGGGTCCGAGTGGATCGTGCCACCGTGCTGCAACTGAGGCGGAGGTGGCGCGCGCATGTCGTCCTGATGGACCCAGTGAAGCTCGATGTCGTATTTTCCTGTGAGTCCGGTCGCGTCGTGAACCGGGGAATCCATGTCTAACGAAAGGATAGTTACGAGGTCCGCCATCGACTGGTTCGATTCTCGCCGGCGCGCCCGGTTTCCGATGAGCGCCATGGTTTCGCCAGGGCCCAGTTCGGGAAATCCGTCGGGTCCAAGCTTTGCCGGTCCACGGCGCGGCGAAGGCGCTGTGGACCGCGGCGGATCGGCGGCGGACTCCTTCAACTTGGGGCCATTCTTGGCTATGGACAATTCATAAATCTGGATTTCTCTTGCCTCGCGGTGGACGGTGAGCTTGAATCTTTCGATCAGCATGTTTTGCAGCATCAGCCGGAACTGGTCCTGTGTTGCGCCTTCCGGGATGTTCGCGGATATATCGAATCTGGGCGCCTGGAACGTGCGCAGCCAGGCGGGCCCGGAGAATTCCCAGAATTTGAGGTTGTAAGCGAGGGTGATCAGAAACGTGAGGGTCACGTTCTCGGCCGTGAATCGCGTAGGATCTTTCGATCCGGGTCCGCCGCGACTTCCAGAGCGCATTCCGCGGCCTTGAACGGCAGGCGCCGACGCCCGGATCGAGACAACGTCGAACGAAGTCATCTCGGTTGCAGTCTGAGCGTGAAGCGGCAGACAGAAGACGCTGAGAATCAATCGCGCGCGTGGGGCCGGCATTTCAAAAGATGACGGTGCGCGTAGCAGAAGCGTGCAGAGTTATATTTAGCGGTCGATTATTCCGTATTTTCCGACTTCGATCGTGTGGCCGTCTGGATCCTGGAAAAAGATCTGGTGGATGCCGCGATCTTCAATCAGCTTGCGTTTGTAAGTGATGCCGAATTGCTGCAGGCGATGCTCGGCCGCGTCGACGTCGGGGACGGCAAATGAGAAATGATTGCCGCGTGTGTCGATGTCGAAGCGGCCTGCGGGATTGCCTTCCTCGATCAAATGAATCTGGATGCCGGCGAGGTAGAGCCACGCTCCGCCGAAGGAAAAATTGGGCCGCGTGATCTCTTTCGCTCCGAGAACGTCCACGTAGAACCGGAGGCTTTCGTCGAGTTGCTTCGTCTGCACCGCGACGTGGTTCAGCGATTCAATTTCGAG
>DASXZC010000303.1:0-2835 GCA_036502165.1 Bryobacteraceae bacterium | reverse complement strand
TCGCGGGCATCGAACAACAGCTCAGAGGGATGGCGGACCGCCTGGGCAAGGGGCACGTCTCGGTCGGGACCGAGGCGAACGATCTGCGGTTCGATAGTGAGCAGTTCGCTCCGTTCTGGTCCGCATTCATACACGTCCTGCGCAATGCCGTCGACCACGGAATCGAAGATCCCGGCGAGCGCCTGAGAAGGGGCAAGCCCGAGCAATCGACTATCCGGGTTTCGACTGCGATCGCAGGCGGCCGGTTCGTGGTCGCGATCGAAGACGACGGTCCGGGCGTCGACTGGGAGCGGCTCGAGAAGAAGGCTCGAGAGCTCGGCGTCAGCGCAAGCGTGCTCGAGGAGCACATGAAGCTGATCTGTCTGCCCGGCGTGAGCTCGAAGGATACGGTAACGGAACTCTCGGGCCGCGGCATCGGCATGGAAGCCGTCGCGGATGCCTGCCGCGCTCTGGGCGGAACGATGGAAGTGAAATCCCGCCGCGGATTGGGAACGCGTGTCGAGTTCTCGTTCCCGAAGGATCAGGGAGTCTATGAAGGCCACGCCGCGATCCTTCACGCTGCCGGAGTTCTCGTTTCAGGATGACGGGCATCGGAAAGAGGCGAAAACAATATGTCAAATCAAGGTAAGACGGTTCTCATCGTGGACGATTCGATCGCAGTCCGGCAGCATGTGTCGCTGGCTCTGAGAGGGGCCGGTTTCGAGATCATGTTGGCCGTGGACGGTATCGAAGGCGCTGAGATGATCGATGTCACCCCGGGCCTCGCTCTCGTCATCTGCGACATCAACATGCCCAATCTGAACGGAATCGACATGCTGGTGCGAGTGAAGAGCAAGCCGGAAAACAAAGCTCTCCAGGTCCTGATGCTCACTACCGAAGCGCAAACGTCTTTGGTCAAACGGGCCAAAGAGCTCGGCGCGGTCGGATGGATCGTGAAGCCGTTCAAGTCCGTGCAGTTGGTCCAGGCGGTCGAGCATTTGACGAGGACGCCATGATCGGCTTCGAACGCGGGTCGCGGAGGGCGAGTTCCCCTGGGAGATGCCGATGAATGCGTGCGATGCAGCACACCATCAGATTCTGCACGACCTGTACGTCCAGGCCTGCGGCGATTTGCTGTCCGCCTATGGGTTGACGGTCCAAATTCAAAAGCATCCGGGAAGCATCCGGGCTCATCATGCGGCGAGTTATGTGTCGGTGCTCAGCGCGACCGGCGAGGGGATCCGGCTCTCGTCGATGTTCAAGATCGACCGCGATCTGGTGGCCAGTTTGCATCCCCTGGGTCCGGACGGGACTTCGCAGGCCGACCTCGAAGACTGGTGCCGCGAGCTCAACAATCAGTTGGTCGGACGCGTGAAGAACAAGCTGCTCGGCTACGGGCGCATCGTGATGGTGGGAATCCCGGTCCTGCTGATGGGGACCAACGTCAATCCGGTCGGCGAGGCCAATTCGGAGATCCGCGAGTATTCGGTCGAGTCGGCGCAGGGCGAGATCACGCTTACCTTGTCGACACTGCTCGCTCATGACGTGGAGCTGTGGGAAGAGCAGTCCTCGCCGGCGGATGACGCGATGATGGCCGAAGGAATGATCGCCTTGTTTTGAGCCGATGATGAAGAGACTGATTGCGGTATCGGTTTTGACAGCGGGTGTTGTGGTGTTCAGCGTCGTTGCGATGATGCCCAGTCGTCCGGTGAAGAGCAAGGCGCGCCCCATGGCTGCCCTCGCTCAAACGTATATCGCTGTCGAAGCCGGGCCGCCGGTGCAGGTTCCACGGCTGATTGCGGACGATGGAAGTGTCCTTGCGCCGGAACGTTTGCGCGGGCATTGGAGCGTAATTTTCGTCGGCTTCACGGCGTGTCCGATGGTCTGCCCGAAGACGCTCTCGATCCTGGCCGCTGTCGCGCGCAATCCCGAGAGCGGCGTCGCATCGGGGGCGATGCTGCCCGTATTCGTTTCAATCGATCCGGAGCAGGACACCCCGGCTCGCATACGCGAGTATCTGGGCCATTTCGACCACCGGATCCTCGGGATCACCGGCACTCGCGAGGCGATCGACACGTTCAACGCCGAAATCGGTGCGGGATCGAAATCCGTCGGCTCGGGGATCGATCACTCGACATCCTTATTCGTGCTGGATCCGGAAGGCCGCCTCGCGGGTATTCTGCTGCGGCCCAGCGATCCGCTGCGGATTGTGGCCGATTTGAAGGAAATCCGCTCGCGGCCGGGGCGCTGATGTTGGCTGGGTTCGAACGCAGCGCGCGGCGGCCAAAAAATGACTGGGCCGTGCGGATCATGCTCGCCGGCTGGGTCATCATTACGCTAGTCGGACTTGCCGTCCTCTCGGCTGGACACGAGGCGTCTCTGCCTGAGCCGGAGGACGAGGCGAAGCTGAGTCGGGCGATCCTGCAGTTGCGCCGCGGCTCGATGGGGAATTTCGTCGTGCACGTCATTTATGCCCAATGCTCCTGCTCACGGGCGTTGTTCCTCCATCTGGTCACGCGGCATCCTTTCCCGGACGCCGAGGAAGTGATCCTCTTTGCGGGCGCGGATCCGAGGAAAGAGGAATTGGCCAAACAGGCTGGCTTCGGCATTATGACGGTTTCTGCGGCGGAACTCGTCTCCCGTTTTGGCATCGAAGCCGCACCGGTATTGATCGTGTTCGACTCCGCCGGACGGCTTCGCTACGCGGGCGGATATTACTCGCATCCGGCGACGATCACGCCGCTCGATGAGAGCATCTACGCCCGGCTCGCGGCGGGAGCCGAAGTCGAGCCGCTTCCCGTGTTCGGATGCGCCGTGAGCGTGAGGCTGCAAAAGTCGCTCGATCCGTTGGGGCTG
>DASXZC010000302.1:0-12025 GCA_036502165.1 Bryobacteraceae bacterium | reverse complement strand
CGCCACGATCGGCCACGAAGCGCATATGTTCGATCACGTCGTTCGCTAATTGCGTATGACGATTGAAGCAATCCTTCGCCTGCAGATTTCTGGCCTGTGCCTTCAACTCGGTCCAGCGCGTCTTCAGCGCGTTGAAGCGGTCGGGCGGCGTCAGCTTCTGCGCCTCGTCGAAACGGCTCGTCTCAGCGAACGCCTCGTCCACTTTGCGCGCGGCCGATTCGGCAAGCCCCATCTTCGACATATCGCCCCCCAGAACGGAGTTCATGAGGTCGCGATGCTTCGGCAGCATCTCGAGCAGCCGCCGCAAGCTGTTTTCATAGTCGAGCGTCGTCAGTTCAGAGCGCGCCGAATTGATCTGCTCGTTGCGCGATTGGACGAACAACACGATGAGGACGCCCAGCGGGATCGCCATGACCACCGCCACCAGCGCCAATTTCTGCCAGATCTTCAACGTTCTAAACATATCCGTTCCTTCTTGTCCGTTTTCTGAAATTCGATCGTGATCGGCTGGGCCTCTCCGGCGGCTGCCGCCAGCACCCGGCCAGGATCGAGCAATGTCGTCGGGCTCGTTGCGAACGGCGGCGTCGCCGATCCGCTCGCAAACCCCGTTTCCCCTTCGCTTTTCACAATGTCGCCCGCGGATATCGACGTCAGGCCAAGCAGCCGATCGACCACCAGCGCCAGCGGAGTCTTCCCCGTCGCGAGATCGCGAATCACCACCATCCGCTCGCCCGCCTGCGCAGCGTCGATGCCCATCAACATCCGCAAATCGACCAGCGGGATGATCTCACCGCGCAAGTTCAAGACGCCTCGCAGATGCGCCGGCATGCCCGGCACGAACGTTGAACGCGGAATGTGATCAGTGCTTACAACGCACTCGAAGGGCAGCGCGAACGGCTTGCCGGCGAGTTCAAAAGACACGAACCGCTCTCCCGCGTCCTTCGGCTCCGTGCTCTGAGCGATTCCGCGGATTTGCGGAGGCGGCGGCAACTCCGCATCGATCTGGTCGAGCAACATTTCGAATGGACCCGCCGGACGTTCGACATCCTCGCGGTCCGACTCATCGACGTACTCGAGTGGAACTTCTCCCAAGCCATGCGACCGCGGCGGGTCAGGCACTGCGGCCTCCGCCACTTCGCTCTCGGTCAGATTCGCCAGCAGTCCGTCGAGCAGCCCGCGCGCGAGATCGCGCTCCGGAATTACCTCGATCGGAGCGGGCGCATCTTCATCGGAAGGAGGCGGCTCCGGCGCAACGCCCATCAGCCCATCCAGCAAATCCTGCTGAAAGGCTTCAAATTCAGCCGACTCCGACGCCGCAGCCGGATCCGCAGGCGCCGCGGGCTTCTCTTCTTCGAGCTCCGTCATCGCCAGCAGTTGATTCAATAAGTCCTGCGTGCCCGCCTGAAAATCCGCCATCGCCTCCGGCGAGAATTCGATTTGGTCTTCTTCCGGATCGCGCGGATTCATCACCTGCGACAGCAGGTAGTTCAGCAGTTCATTGGTTCCGTACTCGAAATCCTGCGCCGCTTCCGGCGAGTGCACCGCCGGTTCCTCTTCCTGCGACTCGACCGTTCCCACGACCTCATGCAGCAGGTAGTTCAACAGCTCGTGCGTTCCATGCGCGAAGTCCTGCACCGCGTCCGACGGAAGCTCGCCGGTCAGGTCCGGCAGACCGTCATGCGCTTCGAGCAGCGTGCGGAGGCTCGCCAGGAACTCCGGCATCGCCGCATTGACTGGCGTCGCGGGAGGCATCATTTCCTCGGGCGACAGGACTTCCGGCGTCAGCGCCGGAGTCTCCCCAGGCACGGCCGCAGTCTTCTGCAGCAACCCCGCCAACAGATCCGGCAGGATGCCCGGTTGACTGTCGTTCGAATCGGTAGATCGCGTGGATGGCTTTTGAGGTATGGGCATGCGCGTCGCCGCGAACGAGTGAACAAGGCACTCGTCCTACTGATCCATTCGGATGAATGAAACAACGGGGCCTGTGGGGGTAGTACGGACCAAGCAGGAATTATTTACTTAGGTGGGTCTCAGGTGTTTCGCCGCGCTCGCGCGGTAGGGTCAATAGACGATCCTGCCGAAACCGGTACCAGACGGCCTGATCGAACGATAATTCGAAATCCGGCTTTACCCTGGCGCTGATCAGGCTCGAGCCGGTCTTCAGTTGGACGATCGTCTCATTTCCTAGTTGTTCGCTGACCCAGACGCGCGCGGGCTGCCAGCCATCGGACGCGCCGGTCGCGACTTCGACATGCTCCGGGCGGATCGCGAGCGCCGTGCCATCCGCCTGCTCGAGGATGTTCATCGGCGGACTCCCCACGAACGAAGCCACGAACCGGTTCGCTGGCCGATTGTAAATGTCGGAGGGCGTGCCGTACTGCAGAATCTTTCCGGAAGACATCACGGCGATCCGATGCGCGAGCGTCATGGCCTCCGCCTGATCGTGCGTCACATAAATGGTCGAGGTCTTGAGTTCGTGCTGCAGATGCTTCAGTTCCCCACGCATGTTGGCGCGCAGTTGAGCGTCGAGATTCGAGAGCGGCTCATCCATGAGGAAGAGCTTCGGCCGCCGCACCATGGCGCGGGCGAGCGCGACACGCTGGCGCTCACCTCCCGAAAGCTGGCGCGGATAAGACGCGAGCAACTGCGTCAGGCCCAATCGCTCCGCGACTTCCGCCACACGCCGGCGCGCATCGTCAGCCGCCATCTTGCGGACCTTCAGCGGATATCCAATGTTCGCCGCCGCCGTCATGTGTGGATACAGCGCGTAGCTTTGGAACACCATCGCAACGTCGCGGTCGCGCGATTCGAGATTGGTCACCTCGCGCCCGGCAATTTTGACGACTCCCGAGTCCGGCGTCTCGAGCCCCGCAATCACGCGCATCAGCGTCGATTTTCCGCAGCCAGAGGGACCGAGCAGCACCGTGAATTCGCCATCCTCCACATCGAACGAAACATCGCCGAGCACGGTCCGGCCGCCGAATTTCTTTTGGATATGCTCGACGGTAACGCTCATCCCTTCACCGCCCCCAGCGACAATCCGCGGACCAAGTAACGCTGCGTAACTGCGGCGAAGACCAACACCGGCAGCATCGCCAGGACTCCAGCGGCCGACATGACTCCCCACTTGATTTCATACTGCGTGACCCTGGCCGCGATGCCAACAGGCAGCGTCGATGCCGCCCCCGTCTGCGTCAGAATCAGCGCGTAGAGGAATTCGTTCCACGCGGCGATCATCGAAAATACCGCCGTCGCTGTCAGCCCCGGCCCGACCAGCGGCAGCAGGATGCTCCACAATATTCGCATCGGCGACGCCCCATCGAGCCTCGCCGCCTCATCGATCTCGCGCGGGACTTCCGCTAAGAATCCGCGCATCATCCAGACGACGAACGGCAGATGGAACGCGGTATAGACGACGGTCAACGACCAGATCGAATTCAGCAGCCGCATGTCGCGCAGCATCAGGAACAGCGGGACGATGGTCACAATCGGCGGCAGCAATCGGTTCGAGAGGATCCAGAAGCCGATCGAGTCCGCCCATCCCGCGGGCCATTTCAAATTGTTCAAGGCGTAGGCTGCCGGAACTCCAGCCGCGAGCGCCAACAGCGTCGACCCGGACGCCGCGATCAACGAATTCCACAACGCCGATTCGAGGGATCCGCTGGCGAACACCGCCTTATAATGAACCAGCGTCGGAGCGAACGCGAACCACTTCGGCGGAATCGCGAACTGGTCCGCCTCCGTCTTGAAAGAGATGGTCAGCAGCCAATACACCGGCACGAGTCCGGCCGCGACTGCCAATACCGCAAGCACCAGACGCTTCATGCCGCTTCCCTTGCCGCGATCGGACGCAGTTGCCGAACCAGCCCGCGCGCCAGCATCGTCGCGATCACCAGCAACAGCAGGCTCATCGCCGATGCATAGCCGAAATCGAAGAATCGGAACGCGGTGCGATAAATGTACAGGCTGATCGTCTCCGTCGCGAACCCCGGGCCGCCTTGCGTGAGGATGAATACCTGATCGAAGATGCGGATCAGATCCATCCCGCGCAGCATCGCCGCCAGCGCCAGCACTGGACGCAGCAGTGGCAGTTCGATATCGAAGAAGATCCGCCACCGCGACGCTCCATCGACGCGCGCCGCCTCGAGCGATTCCTGCGGCAGCCCCTGCAACGCCGCACTGATCAGCAGGAACACGAACGGAGTCCATTCCCAGACATCCACGAGGATTACGCTGGCGAGCGCGCCGCCTTCACCGCTGGTCCAGGTCAAGTGGGATGGATTGAAGCCCAGCGCCCGGATCGTCCCATTGAGCAGCCCGAACTGCGGGTTGTAGATGAGCCGCCATATCACGGCCGCGACGACGGGCGGCAACAGCATCGGCAATAGCAGAGCGGTCCGCAGCACTGCGCGGCCCCGCCGCAACGAGTCGATCAGGATCGCGAGCAGCAGTCCGCAGACCAGTTCGAGCACCAGCGCGGCTACCGTGAAAACCGCCGTGTGCAGGAACGCCTCGCCCAGCATACGATCGCTCGCCATACGCGTGAAATTCCGGATCGTCCATTCGCCGGATATGGAATGAAATCCGGTGAATACGAGGAAGAATAGCGGGTACAACGACATCAGCGCCAAAATCCCAACCGCCGGCGCCACCCACCACACGCCCCGCGGAATTTGGAACCGCTTCATTTGCCGGCGCGGCTCACGATGGCGGCAATATCCGCCTGCGCTTGCGCCATCGCGGCTTGTGCCGTCATGCTGCCCGCGTTAGCCTTCGAAATCGCAATGCCGAACGCGTTCTCGATCTCGTTCCACTGCGGAGTCCTGGGCCGCGGACGCGCCGACTCGAGCGATTTCAACTGCGCCGGATATGACCGGAACCGCTCCATCAGATCCGGATCGAGGAACACCTGCCGCCTCGTCGGAGGATTGCCATGCACCGCGGCTTCCTTCATCGGCTGCCTGCCCGTCGCCCAATGGATGAAGGCCTTCGCGCCGCTCACGTTCCGCGATCCTGAAGGCGCACCCAATAGCCACGCACCCAGTTCCGCCTGCCCCGGTCTGCGCTCGCCCGGCATTTGCGCGAAATCAATCTGGTTGACGACCTTCGACTTCTGCGGATCGTCCATCGCGGAAATCCACGCCGGCCAATTGATACTCATTGCCGCCGTCGACTGCAACAAATGCGCGGCCACTTCATCGGCATTAAATCCTGCATACCCAGGCGGCGAATATTGCCCCAGCCGCAACATCATCTCGAGCGCGGCCACGCCCGCCGGGCTGTTTACCGTCGGATTCCCCTGCGCATCGAACATATCTGCGCCGTAAGCCCAGAATAGCGGCATGAAGTCCGTCACCGCGGCATTGCCCGGCGCGGCGCGCATGACGTATCCGAATCGTTCGGTGAGCTCGGCATTCAAGACAGTCCGAAAACCCAGCTTCGAGGCGTCAATTAGCACCTCGTCCCAGGTCTTCGGCGGCTCCAGATGGTCGCGTTCGAACAAATCCTTGCGATAAAAGAATAATTGCGAATTGCCGACGTACGGAATCGCATAATATTTGCCGGTCTTATACGGATACCGGCACACGTCAACCGTCGACTGGATGAAGTCGGAATCAGGCGCCGGCAGTTCCGCCAACTTGCCGTTCTCGGCCAGCTTCGGAAACCACGGGTCGTCCATCATGATGACGTCGTAGGCACCCGTGTTGCTGGTCAAATCGAGCAGCAGCTTCTCGAATAGGTTGGCGTAGGGTAGCTCGACTACCTCGACTTGCGTGCCGGATTTGTCGCCCCACTCGAGTGCCGCCGAGCGCAGTGCCTCGCCTTCCACACCGGCATTGATTGCGACGGTCAACTTGGGCCCCTGCTTCGTACATCCCCCGCCGGCAATCATCAGGGACGCGGCGGCAATGAGGGAAAACGGTTTAATGTGCCACCTCCGTCCAACGCCCCGACGCCGCGGATTCGAGCACGGCATCAAGCACCGCCTGACATCGAACGCCATCATGAAAATTGGGCGCGTTCGACACGCCGGCCTTGATCGATTCGACGAACTGAAAAGCCTGATCGTACCGATAGCCCCATCGTTTATCGTGCTGGCCAAGATCCCGCGGCGAGCCCTTCAGACGCAGAAACTCAGGCGGAACGTCGATGTGCGTCAACGGCTTTGCCGGATCCTTCGCGTCCTCGCCGATGCTCACCATCAATCCCGTCGGATCCTGCAAGGAGAAGCACGCGCTCCCATCCGAGCCGTAGACTTCGATGAACATATCTTCCGTAATCCCGGCGCCCCGCCCCGCGCAGACGCGCGAAGCTTCGAACGTCCCAACCGCGCCGTTTTTGAATTCGCCCAGGAACGACACCCAGTCTTCAACGTCGCTCGAGGGATCCTCGCGGAATTTCTTCTGGCGAGCCGTCACCGAGCCGATTTCCCCCGCCACCCACTCGACCAGGTGCATCAGGTGCGATCCGATGTCCGCGAGTACCCCGGACCCCGCGAGCCGCTTCTCCGAACGCCAGCCGATCAGATGTCCGCTCAACGCCATCAGATACGAGGCACGCACTGTGCAGACCGTCCCAATCGCTCCGCTCTCGACCAAATGGTGCAAATACTGGATCGACGGCGTGTAGCGATAGGTGAACGCTGTCATGTGGACCATGCCCGAAGCCTCCGCCGCACCCAGCATCTTTTTCGCAGTATGCCGGTCAAGCGCGAGCGGCTTTTCGCACAGGACGTGCTTCCCCGCCTCAAACGCCCCCAGGACAATCTCCGGATGGACATAGTTGGGCGTCGAAACGACTACGGCATCAAGCAACGGATCGGCAAGCATTTGCATCCAACTGGAGTAGGTACGCCCGATCCCGGCCGTCGCGGCCGCCTCCGGATTGGGGTCGCAGAAACAGGCCAGGTTCACATCCGGGATGAGGCGGAAGCCGGGGACATGAATCCCTTGCGCGGCTCCTCCCATGCCTATGATTCCGATGTTCATCGACTTACCATGCTACTGCATGACGATATACTGAAGTGAGACCTATGCGAGGAGACCCGTCTTGAAGTCCTTTCGAAATTTTGCCCGGATCGCGCTGCACGCCCAACTGATGCCCATTTTAGAGGCCGGCGAAGAGACGCTGGTCGGTGGCCAGGCCGTGATGGAAGGCGTCATGATGCGCGCTCCTCACAGCTATTGTGTCGCCGTGCGGAAAGCCAATGGCGAGTTCGTTACCGAGCAGGCGCCCCTCCACAAGGTCAGCGAAAAATATCCGATTTTCAAGCTACCGATCCTGCGCGGATTGGGGACGCTTGGGCAAGCCATGCAGCTCGGCATGAAGGCTCTGCAATTCTCCGCGAACGCCGCTCTCGATGAGGCTCCGGCTGGTGAAGTCGTCGAGAAGAAGAAGTCGACCGAAATTCCCGGTTGGATGATGGCGGCGAACATGCTCTTCATGTTCGGATTCTTCATCTTCATGTACAAATTCCTGCCTCTGCTGCTCGCGACGCAACTCGGCAAGTGGAGCCCGGCATTGAGCGGCCGCATCACGATGAACTTCGTCGACGGCGGCATACGCATCCTGCTGTTCCTCGGCTTCCTCTTCGCGATCTCGTTGACCAAGGACATTCAGCGCGTCTTCCAATATCACGGTGCCGAGCACAAGGTCGTCTTCAACTTCGAATCCGGCAAGCCGGTGACGATCGAAAATGCGCAGAAGTTCGTGACGTTCCATCCGCGCTGCGGCACCAGTTTCATGCTGGTCGTAATGGTCATCGCGCTGGTCGTCTATGCGTTCCTTCCGGTCGACAATTTCTGGTTGAAGTTCGGCTTGCGCGTCGCACTGCTGCCCTTCATCGCGGGCTTGAGCTACGAACTGATCCGCTTCGCGGCGAAGAATCAGGATTCGTTCCTCATGAAGGCGATGACCGCTCCCGGATTGTGGCTGCAGCGGATCACGACCAAGCAGCCGGACGACACACAGGCGCAAGTGGCGATCCACGCGCTCGAAGGCGCGATGGAGCTCGAAAAATCACAAGGCGGCGAGTTAGTGATTGCGTAGCGGGCGAGAATCTCGATTCCACGGCAGTTTTCCCGTTTCAGCGTTCGTTGGTAGTGAGTGAAAGAGAGATTCCCGAAATGCAATACCGAGATAAACTCGAAGCCCTTGAAGCGAAATATCAGGACCTGACCGATCAGATGGCGGACAACGCCATCATCAACGATCCGCAGGAATACCGCAAGATTTCGAAGTCCCGCAGCGACATCGAAGAGGTCGTGCAAATCTTCCGCGACTGGAAGAAAGTGGAAGCGAATATGCTGCAGGCGAAGGGGATGGAGAACGATTCCGATGCCGACCTGCGTGCGATGGCCGCCGAGGAGATCGCTGGACTCGAACCCGAAAAGACTCGGCTCGAGGATGCACTGAAAGTTCTGCTGCTCCCCCGCGACCCCAACGACGAAAAGAACGTCGTGCTCGAAATCCGCGCCGGCACCGGTGGCGATGAGGCATCTCTATTCGCCGCCGAAATGTTCCGCATGTATTCACGCTACGCCGAACAAAAAGGCTGGCGAGTCGAAGTGACCGACGTCTCCGAATCCGGCATCGGTGGACTGAAGTCCGTCGTCGCGCTGATCAGCGGCCGCAAAGTCTTCAGCAGTTTGAAATACGAGAGCGGCATCCATCGCGTCCAGCGCGTGCCGCAGACCGAAACTCAGGGACGCGTTCACACGTCGGCCATCTCAGTCGCCGTGCTGCCCGAAGCTGACGATGTCGAGGTCTCGATCCAGGCCAAGGATATCCGCATCGACACGTTCTGCTCATCCGGCCCCGGTGGACAATCGGTGAACACGACCTACTCCGCCGTCCGCATCACGCACCTTCCGACCGGCGTGATCGTCTCGTGCCAGGACGAAAAATCGCAAATCAAAAATCGTGAAAAAGCGATGCGTGTCCTACGCTCGCGGCTGTATGAAATCGAAGTCGAAAAGCAGCAGGCCGCCATCGGAGCCGAGCGCAAGAACATGGTTGGCTCCGGCGATCGCAGCGAGAAGATTCGCACCTACAACTTCCCTCAGAACCGTGTGACCGACCATCGCATCGGGCTGACGATCCATCAACTGAATCTGGTGATGGAAGGCAAGCTCGAGGAAATTGTCAATGCGCTGATCGCCTACTATCAGGCCGAGAAGATGAAGGAACAAGCGGCCTAGATCCTCTTCGCAATGACCCTGCAAGAAGCGCTTCATCAGGGTACGAAGCTGCTCGAGGACGCGCGCATTCCCGCGCCGCGTCTGACCGCTGAAGTCCTGCTCGTCCACGCCGTCCAATGCCGCCGCGAATGGCTCTACAGCCACTCGACCGATGAACTGAAAGAGCTGTGGTGGATCCACTACGGGCGCTATCTGCACGAGCGGATCGAGGGCAAGCCGACCCAATACATCACTCACGTTCAGGAGTTCTATGGCCGTCCGTTCCGCGTGTCGCCAGCCGTCCTGATTCCCCGCCCCGAGACCGAGCATCTCGTCGAAGCGGTGCTCTCTCGCTCGATCAACGACGGCCCAGTGATCGACGTAGGAACGGGCTCGGGAGCGATTGCTGTGACGCTCGCTCTCGAATCGAAAGTGCCGGTATTCGCGAGCGACCTCTCCCACGAAGCCCTGCAAATAGCCCGTGCGAACGCGTCCGCGCTCGGCGCATCCGTCCAGTTCACGCAAGCCGACTTGCTCGCAGGCATCGCCGCGCGATCGATGCAGATGGTCGTGTCGAATCCCCCATACGTCCCTCTCACCGAGCGTGAAGGATTAGCGCGAGAAGTCCGCGAGCACGAGCCGCACGTCGCGCTCTTCGGAGGCGAAGACGGCTTCGTCCTCTACGGGTGCCTGATCGCCCAAGCCGCGCTCGTCCTGCGCCCCGGCGGATGGCTACTCATGGAACTCGCCTATAACGGTGCGACGCGCGTACAGCAAATGCTCGAACTCGGTGGATGCTGGACGGCGATCGAATTGATCCCCGACCTGGCCGGATATCCCCGCGTAATCGCCGCGTCCTTGCGCAGGTCCGCCGCTTAAGGCGACAATTGAGTCGTATGTCAGCAGTTGTGGACGCGATCCCCTTGGCCCTCGATTCGAGCGGTGTGTACCGCATCGGCGGAACGCGCGTGACCCTTGATCTGGTAGTCCGCGCCTTCAACCGAGGAGCCACGCCGGAAGAGATCGCGCAGAAGTTCACCAGCTTAAAGCTGGCCGATATCTACCAGGTAATTGGCTACTATCTGAAGCACGATGATGAACTCGCCACGTACCTGCAAAGACGGTCCGATGAGGATGCCGCTCTCGTAGCTGAGCACCCGGAATGGCAGCCGCAGGGCCTTCGCGAGCGGTTGCTTGCTCGAGGCGAAGTCTAACTCCCGCTCACCACTGCACCGTCTCACCCGGCGGCAGGTTGATCACTTCCACTCCCGACTGCCCATCATCCGCCAATAACTCCGCCAACTTCGCAGGAGTCCCCGTCAACGCCGGGAACGTTCCCCAATGCATCGGGAATACCGTCGTCGCTTTGATCAAACGGCACGCAAGCGCCGCCTCTCGTGGACCCATCGTGTAGTAATCCCCGATCGGAAGGAACGCGAGCGTCGGCTTATAAAGCTGCGCGATGAGAGCCATGTCTCCGAAGACGGTCGTATCGCCCGCGAAATATGCGACGCGGCCATCGTCGAACGTCAGCACGAAACCGGCAGCTTCTCCGGCGTAGATGGTCTGGCCGCCCTCGCTCAGGCTCGAACTGTGGACCGCGTGGGTCATCGTCACCGCGACCGAGCCCACCTGCTGCGTACCGCCCTTGTTCATTCCGCGCGCGGTCGTCACGCCTTTGCTCTCGAGCCACACGGCGATCTCGTGGATGGCGATGATCGGAACCTTGTGCTCCTTCGCCAGTTGTACCAGGTCGCCGGTGTGATCGAAATGGCCGTGCGTAATCAAAATGGCGTCAACGCGTGTGACCTTGTGCGTCGCAGGATATTTCGGGTTCCCGGTAATCCAGGGATCGATCAGGAGGACTTCTCCGGATTCCAGTTTCAGTTCGAATGAGCCGTGTCCGAGCCAGATGATTTCAACCATGGTAATTCGAGTTTATCTGTTGACGAACTCGTACACAACGGCTATACGTTCCCGATTTTGATCCATCCGAATGCGATCGCCGTCATGGCCACGCCGATCGCGGTTACCGCTCCTGCCGAGAGCACGGGAATCAGCTTCACGAGTGGATGCTTCATGGTGTTCTCAGTCTTCGGCAGCAGATGTTTCGCATAGAGCACGGCGAGTCCGATCGCCATCAGGACGGATGCGAGACCGAGGCTGAACGCGGTGAGTAGCGCGAGGCCGAAGCCGATGCGGCCGACTGACACGGAACCGAGCAACAGCACGAGAGCGGATGGGCACGGCACGACTCCGCCGCTCGCTCCCAGGGCGATGAGGCTGCCGATGGTGACGGGACCTTCGGGAACGTGGCTATGTCCACCGGGACCATGATGGTGATCGTGATCATGAGCGTCGTGGTCATGAGTGTGATGAGTATGGGTGTGCGGATGCGGATGATCGTGTGTGTGGCCGTGGTCGTGTTTGTGAGGAACGACCATTTGCAGCACCGGAGCGTGTGCATGCGCATGCGCGTGGACATGCTGGGGCTCGTGATCATGATGATGGTGATGCACGTGATCATGGTCGTGGTCGTGATGATGATGCGTATGCGTCCGGGCCGCGGGAACTGCAGTCGCGGACATCAGCTTCATCGATCTCTTATAAAGGAGCCACAATCCCACCGCAATGATCGACATCCCCGACAGGATGCTCAGCACGCGCGTCACACTCTCCGGAGCGAATCGTCCGGCGAGAAAATAAGTCGCCAAGCCCAGCGCGAATACGCTGATCGTGTGCGTGAACGTCACCATCGCCCCCAGGAAAATCGCGTGCTTCGGAGTTCCCTTTTCCCCGACCAGATAAGCCGCGACCATCGTTTTGCCGTGTCCAGGTGAGGTGGC
>DASXZC010000301.1:0-4307 GCA_036502165.1 Bryobacteraceae bacterium | reverse complement strand
AAGCGATACGTCCTTCATGCTGGGGACCGTCTGGTTCTTTATCTCGCTGATCGTTCTTGGCAGCATGCTGCCGGTTTCGAACGTAATTAACGAGCGGAAAAAGCAGAGTGCGGTGTTCCTGATGAGTCTGCCGGTGTCGGCGATTCAGTATGCAACATCGAAGCTGGTTTCGACCATCGGGATGTTCCTCGTGCCGTGGCTCACGCTGGTGGTGGCGGGGTCCGCATTTCTGTTCAGCCATCGCGATGTTCCTCATGGAATCATTCCGCTGACGCTGGTGCTGTTCCTGCTCCCGCTGGTTGGCTTTTTCATGATCGCGGCGACGGCTCTGATCAGTGAGACGGAAGGTTGGACGATTGCGGCTACTGTCGTGTGCAATTCGACGTACGGGCTCGCCTGGTACTTCATTATTCGCGAGCCGGCGATCAACAGCACGTTGAAGAGTCCGGTGGCGGTTTGGAGTCCGCTGGTGCTCATGATTTTGGGAGGGGAAGTTGGGGCGGTCCTGCTGATCCTCGGCATCACGTACTACCTGCAATCGCAAAAGCGCGAATTCGTTTAAGAATCCTGAAAGAATAAAAGGAGGAACTCGTATGCGATACGTGTGTCTGTTCGTTTCGATGATCCCGCTCGTGTTCGCTCAAGACGGCGAGGCGATTTACAAGGAACGTTGCGCGTCGTGCCATGATGCGCCTGAGGGGCGCGTGCCGTCGATCAAAGCCATCAAGGCCATGAGCGGCGAGGCGATCTACATGACACTCACCGCGGGCACGATGAAGAGCCGCGCGGAGGGATTGACGACTCCCGAACTCTTCGCTCTGATTAAGTACATCGCGCCGACGGGCGGTACGCAGAAGCCTGCTGCTGCCTCGTTCGAGCGGACGTGCACCGGAGATCCGACGTTCCGGCCTACGGCGGGTGCGCCGAGTTGGAATGGCTGGAGTCCGAGCCTCACCAACTCGCGCTTCGAGGACGCGAAGGCGGCGAAGCTTCCGGCTCCGCGTGTGGCGCGTCTCGCTGTGAAGTGGGCCTTCAATCTCGGAGCGGTCACCGTGGCGCGTGCACAGCCGGCGGTGATTGGCAATCGCGTGTTCCTCACTACGGCAACGGGAGCGGTGTATTCGCTCGATCGCGAGACGGGCTGCACGGAATGGGGATTTCAGGCGGCGCCTGGCATTCGTGCCGGTGTCACGATCGGAGACGCGAACGGCACGCCGGCGGTCTTCTTCAGCGATGCCGGCGGGACGGTCCACGCGTTGAATGCGTCAACGGGCGCGGTGATCTGGAAGATCCATCCGGTCGACCATTTCTCGTCGATCGCGACGGCGACGCCGCTGCTTTACAAGGGCGTCGTATATCAGGCGTACTCATCGTTTGAGGAGGCGCTCGGACCGGATCCGAATTTTGGCTGCTGCTCGTTCCGAGGCAGCGTGGTTGCCATCGACGCGGCGACGGGCAAGAAGCTATGGCAGACCTTTACCATCGAGGATCCTGCAAAGCCGACGCGTAAGAATTCGGCGGGCAAGCAGGAGCAAGGTCCATCGGGCGCGGCCGTGTGGGCGACGCCGACGATCGATGAGCGGCTGCAGGTTCTGTACGTTGCGACTGGAGATAATTATTCGGATCCGCCGACGAGCACGAGCGACGCGATCCTCGCGATGGATCTCAAGACTGGCAGGCTTTTGTGGTCGAAGCAACTGACAACGGATGATGTTTACAACAACGGCTGTATGACTCCGCAGCATACGAACTGCCCGGAGAAGCATGGGCCGGATCATGATTTCGGGCAGCCGCCGATTCTGGTCGAGCTGGGTGCCGGGAAGCGTGCGCTGGTGATCGCGCAGAAGTCCGGCGTGGTGCATGCGGTCGATCCTGATCAGAATGGAAAGCTGCTGTGGCAGAACAAAGCGGGCGAGGGCGGAGCTTTGGGAGGCAGCCAGTGGGGCTCGGCCGCCGACCGGCACAACATTTATGTCGCGATTTCCGACATCGGACTCGGCGGCGTTCCGGATGCGAAGGCGCCGGGAGGATTCCGTCTGCAACTGGATCCGAAAAAGGGCGGCGGCCTTTATGCGATCGACCTTGCTTCGGGCAAGACAGTGTGGAGCGCCAAGCCGGAACCGTGCGCGGAGGGCAGAACCGATTGTTCGCCGGCGCAGTCCGCAGCGGTGACGGTGATTCCTGGGGTGGTCTTTTCAGGCTCTGTCGACGGGCACTTGCGCGCTAATTCGACCACGAACGGCAAGGTGGTGTGGGACTTCGATACCGCGCGCGAATTCAAGACGGTGAACGGTGCCGCGGCGCGGGGAGGATCGATCGATGCGGGCGGTCCGGTGGTTGTGAACGGAATGGTGCTGGCGAATTCAGGGTATGGGCAGTGGGGAGGGATGCCGGGGAATGTGCTGTTAGCGTTCACGGTCGATGGGAAGTAGAAACGATGTGGCAATGAATTTCACATTCCGTCGAGGAGGAGATTCACATGTCGCCGCGAGATGAAATGTTGGCCTGTATCAGCAAGCGGACCGAGGAGAATGTTCCGTACGGAGAGCCGATCATCCCTGAGGGTCCGGTCGCCACGTCGGACGATATGCAGGAGTTCAAACGGCTGGCCGAAGCGATGGGATACGAAGTGAAATTCGGGCAGTCGAGGGCGGTGACCAAGCCTGGAGCACGGACCGTGGCGGTGACTCCAAGCTGTACCGTCGGTGTCCTGAGCGATGAGTTTCTGCACGTGTGGAACAACTTCGCCGATGGCCGCGGCCAACACCTGGAGAATGGCGCCGACAAGGCCGAGCACAGGGCGCTGGGCGGCACACTGCGGCTTTCGGGAAGCTCGAACGACCGGCGGTTTCATCAACTGGAGCTGCGGAACTTCGTGCGGCATTTGAAGAGTTCCGGTGGTTCGATTCCGACTTTTATGTGGCGAACATTCAGCGGGATGAAGCGGGCGCAAAAAGCTTAGGGCAGCTTCGCGCGGCGGATGCCGTAGCCCGGTTCGATCCACTCCGCCCACATGCCGCGGCCGTTCAGCGTGACTACATGCATGCCGCGGACTTTCTCGCGGATCACCGGCTCCTTCGATTCCTTCCACGAGGGAACATCGATACGAGTGCTGTAGAGCTTCTGGCCGGCGATGGATGCGACGCAGCCGGATGCGCCGGGCTTGGCGTCGTGGAAATCCCAATCAGGTCCGATGTTGCCGCCGGCGCTCGGAGGGAACGCGGGCAGGCGCGTGAGGGATCGTTCGCCCGCAATTCCAAGGCGGGCGAGCGCGAAGTTCGTTCCGTCCCCGACTACTGCCCAGATGGTGGGAGCACCGGTCGCGGGCAAGCCCCAGGCCATCGAACGTCCGGGCGTAATGGGCTGCGGCGCGGCATCGGTAGGATGGCCATCGGGGCCGAATGACCGGCGGACGATGCGGCCATTGGGATCCTCCCAGGCAACGACGACTGAGGCGTCGGACTGGGCGTTCCACAGAATTTTTGCGCTGGCCGGGGGAACGCCGCCGAGGTCCGCTTCCCAGTGCTTCTTCAATCCGCTGGCGGTTGCGAGGAAGGTTTCGAGATGTCCGGTGGAGGATACGACTCCAAACAGAGCGGTGCCGACAGCGATTTGAAATCCGGGGCTGAGGAGCGTTCCGCTCGCGGGAACGGGTTCCGTCGTCAGCATGATTTTGTCGCCCCAGGCGTTGCTTGCGGTGATGCTGCCGGCTTGGGTCCACGCGAACCAACGGCCATTTCCGGCGGGGATGACGTCGATCGCCGTTGCGACACTGACGGGTCCGCTGGCGCCGGGTGGCAGCAGGTTGAGGACGTAGAACACGCCCTCGCGAGGATCGCGAACGTAGGATTCGCGGTGCAGGATCATGACGCGCCCATCCAGCCGGCGATGCGCGAGAACGCTCGACAGGTGGCCATCCGAAGTGAAGCTCGAGAAGCTTTCCACATTCATCGGAAGGATCGTCACGGCGGATTTGGGCGAGACCAAACCACCGGCGTCGTATTCGACGGTCAGCCAGTACTTGCCCGGTTCGAAACCTTCGTTCGCGAAGTCCGCGATGTCTTCGATCCGCTCGACCTTGCCGCCGGCATCGAGGGGTTGAGTTTCGGGCGGCGGACTGGGGACGCGATCAGGAGAACGGCGATCGAACGCAATCTCTTCGGAGAGCGGATAGACCGGGCCGCCTTCCTTCTGGGAGCGGAGTTGGTACAGATATTGAGAGGATCCGTTTTCGCTTGGGACCTGAATCTCGGCGGCACTCCGATTGTCGAAGATGGTTCGAACCGGCAGAGATTGTCCGGACAATA
>DASXZC010000300.1:0-4496 GCA_036502165.1 Bryobacteraceae bacterium | reverse complement strand
GAGATCAACCCGCTCATCCAGGCGGCCGAAGGCACCGATGAAATCGCCGCCCTCGTCCGCGGCTGGATCTCAGCCGTCGGCTCCATGAACGCCCTCGACCTCCTGCGCCGCTACACCGGCATGCTCCATCATCAGTTCAATACGACATTCTCGAATTTTCAAAAGCTCGAAGCCCGCGCCATCGCCCGCACCCGCGACCGGAACCTCGACCCTGCCTTCCTCCCTCCCTACCAGAAGCCGGACCTCGCATCCGCGGAAGAATCGGCAACGGCGCCACCCCCGTCACCGAAGCCTGCTGCTGCCCCCGGAACGAAACGACCCCGAGGAAAATCCGCGCCCACAACGATCGAGCGGCTCAACCCTCGCCCCCAACCCTCCAAACCACCCCTGAACGCGCTCGAAAGCAGGTGCAGATGACCCGCCCGCACAAGTCCGTCTCCACCGCCGCGCCTGAAGTGTGTGCTGCCTTTACTCGCAAATCGCCGCTAGTGCACAATAGGATCTACCCAACCAGGAGGTCCCCCATCATGCGCCCCAAAATCCTGAGCTTCGCAGCCGCTCTCGCAAGCGTACTCTGCTGCTGCATCGCTCCCTCCGTCGCCAGCGCGGAAGTGAAACTGCTGCGTCATCCGTCGTATTCAAAAGGCCACGTCGCGTTCAGCTACCTCGGCGACATATGGATCGCGAACGACAACGGCTCCGACGTGCAGCGCATCACCGACAACAAGGCCCGCGACATCTATCCGCGCTTCTCACCCGATGGAAATTGGATCGCCTTCTCCTCGAACCGCGACGGCAACTATGATGTCTACGTCGTTGCCGCCTCGGGAGGCAAGCCCAAACAGCTCACCTTCCACACCGCGGATGACAATGTCGTCGGATGGGCCGCCGATGGCAGGCACATTCTCTTCTCATCAACTCGCGGAGCGGGCGCCTTCCCAACGGTCGCGACGCTTTGGGAAGTCAGCGTGGACGGCGGTATCGAGCAGCCCGTCGCCACCGATTGGGGCATCAGCGCCAGCTACTCCGCCGATGGAAAGAAGCTCGCCTTCACCCGCCATCCCGCCGTGTGGACTCGCAAACACTATCGCGGCGCCTACGCCGCCGACTTGTGGGTGATGGACACATCGAACAAGACCTACACGAAGCTCGGCGATTCCGAATTCAAGGGCAATTATCTGTGGCCGATGTACGCCGCGAACGGTGAAATCTACTTCGTCAGCGATCGGACATCGAACGAGAAGAACATCAAGTTCGGCGGTCCTGAGGTGATGCAGAGCGTCAACAACATCTGGAAAATGTCCGATAAAGGCGGCAATCCGGTACAGGTCACGCATCACACCGATGGCAACCTCTACTTCCCCAGCATCTCCGCCGATCGCAAGACCATCGTCTATGAAGACAATTTCGGATTGTGGAAACTCGATGTCGCCTCCGGCAAGACCAGTGAGATTCGCGTCGATGTGAAATCCGATTCGAAAGACAACGACACCGAACTAGTGAGCGTCAATGGTGATGCGGATGGCTTCAATCTTTCGCCGTCGTCGCGGCGCGCGGCGGTCGAAGTCCACGGTGAGATCTTCACAGTCGCGATCGACAAAGGCGAGCCGCAGCGTGTCAGCGATACGCCGTGGCGAGAAGAGAGTCCGCGCTGGTCGCCGAACGGTAAATGGATCGCCTTCATCTCCGATCGCACTGGCCGCGAAGAAATCTGGATCTCCGACGAGCTCGGCAAGACTCCGAAGAAATTGTCGGATGTCGATTGCGACAAGGGTTCCCTCGCGTGGTCACCTGACTCGAAATCGCTGCTCTGGTCGGGCTCCGATCACAAGCTGCGCAAGGTTGAAGTCGACATGGGGAAGACTGACATCATGGCGTCGAGCCCGTCCGGCAACATCGCGAATCCGCGGTTCTCGCCCGATGGCAAGTGGATCTCGTACGCCAGACAGGATCAACTTCTCCGCTATCAGGTCTGGGTCCGCAATCTCGAATCAGGCGACGAGCACTCGATCGCCTCCGATCAGTTCCAATACGCCAACAACGCCGAGTGGACTCGCGACGGCAAGCGCCTCCTCTTCACCGCCGGCGTTACAGCTCCCGCCATGGCGTCGCAAGGTTTCCGCGGCGCGCCTGCGCAACTCTACGCAGTCTCGCTCACGCATCAGGACAAAGCGCCGGAGAGCAAGGAAATCGACACGGAAGAGCAGGCCCTCGCGGAGTTGAATCAGCCGCCAGCCGGCGCTCCCACAGGTCGTCGTGGCATGACGCCCCCGCCGCCTGTGAACGTCAAGATCGATTGGGATGGAATCGAGCGCCGCGTGCAGAAGATTGGCACCGCTCCGGGGAGCGTTCTCTTCGTCGCGCCGTCGCCCGATAGCAAGACGTATTTGTTCCAGGCGGCCAACGCTCCAGGTGGCGGCGCGCAGACAGCAGGCGCAGGTCCGGCGATCTACATCATCAAAGAGGACGGCACTGGCCTGCAGCGTTTGAACACCACTCTTCCCTCCGAAGCCAGTGCGCGTCGTGGACCCGGCGGCGCCGCCGGCGGTGCAGGATTCCGCAACGCCGATCCCCAATGGTCGCGTGACGGTCACACGGTTTACGCACTGCTGAGTGGGCACATCTATGGGATCACGGTACCGGCGAGTGCGGCCTCGGAGTCGACCGCTGGAGGCGGCGGACGCACGCCCGCGCTCGCATCCTTACTGACCGGACCCAAGCGCGTCGAGTTCACCGTCCGCATGATCGTCGACCGTCCTGCCGAGCGCAAGCAGGTCTTCGAAGAAGCCTGGCGGACCATGAAGAATCGCTTCTACGATCCGAAGATGCATGGCGTCAACTGGGCCGCCGCTCAGGACAAATACGAATCCCTGCTCGAACACATTGCCGATACCGAGGAACTGCACAACGTCATCATGGAAATGATCGGCGAACTGAACGCCTCACACACCGGCATCACCGGCGGCGGATTGCTTCCCGGCGAAACTGCACCCGAACGGATGCAGACTCGATACCCCGGTTTCGCGCTGCAACCGGACGAAGCGTCGAGCCTCTATAAAGTCGGCACGATCCTACACAACGGTCCGGCCGACAAAGATTACATCCGCATCGCGCCCGGCAACTATATCCTCGCGGTCAACGAACGCCAACTGAAGACGTCCGACAATTACTGGCAACTCTTTAACATTTTGCCCGGCCACAAGCTCGAGTTCCTCATCAACTCGAAGCCATCGGTCGACGGCGCCTGGACCATCTCCATCGATCCCATGACCCAGCAAGCGCACAGCAATCTCCAATACGACATCTGGGTCGAGAATCACAAGAAAATGGTCGACACTCTGACCAACGGCGAAATCGGATATCTGCACATACGCGCCATGGATGGACCATCGCTCGAGAAGTTCCAGGAGCAACTCATCGACCTCCGCGAGAAGAAGGCGCTCATCATCGACCAGCGCTTCAACGGCGGCGGCGGCATCGATCAGGAACTGCTGCAGATCCTCAATCAACGCAAGCAATACCAGCGCACACGCGGACGCGATTCGATCGACATGCCACGGCCTGTGCAGGCGTTCTACGGTCCGATGGCGGTGCTGCAGAATGAACGCTCGGCGAGCGACGCCGAGATGTTCCCCGACGGTTTCCGCCGCCTTGGTTTGGGCAAGCTGGTCGGCATGCCGACCATGGGCGCGGTGATCGGAACCGGCGCGTATGGATTGCTCGACGGCTCTCAGATCCGCACGCCCGGCGCGGGTGTCTATACCTCCGCCGGCGACAATATGGAAAACTACGGCGTCGTTCCCGACTACATCGTCGACAACGGACCCGCCGATTTCTTCTCCGGCCATGACCGCCAGATCGAGAAGGCGATCGAAGTCCTGCGAAGCCAGCTCAAGTAATGACTAGTGCGTCGATTCCAACCGCTTCAGCATCGCGCCGGGCCAATCGGACTCGGCGCCGTAGCCGATTTGCGTTAACTGCCATTTGCCGCGCTGGTCGATGATCCAGTTCTGCGGAATGCCAGCCCTTTTCCTTCATGAACGGCGCGACCAGCCCGAGGTCGGAATCCATATTGAAAGAAATCACCTGCACATCAGGACGGTCCTTGACCTTGTTATACAGCTTCTGGAACTCTGGCAGTTCTGCCTGGCACGGTCCGCACCAGGTCGCCCACAGATTGATGAGGAGCGTCTTGCCCTCGAAGGATTTTAGCTTCCATGTCTTGCCGGAAATATCGGTCAGCTCGAACGCGGGCAGTTCCTTCGTCGGCTTCTCCCAGCGGCCCTGTTTCTGTTGCTCGGCAGCCGCGCCCGCTGCAGGAGGAGCGGTCCACCGCGCGAACGCTTCTTCGGTTCCGCCCATCTGCTTCCACAATCCCTTGGCTTCGTCCATCAGAGGATCGAGGAGCTTACCATGATAAAACTCCGGAGCCTTCGGCCGTACTTGCAGCGCAAGCTGGAAGTCCGCGAGCGCATCCGCGTGATGCTGGTCGATCA
>DASXZC010000299.1:0-11475 GCA_036502165.1 Bryobacteraceae bacterium | reverse complement strand
AGAACAACAACGCAGCGGACAATCTCCTCGCCGAAAACATCATGCCCTGGTCATCTCCAGGCCCGACATCGTCCCGGTCGACGAAGCGAATTTATTCGCTTCAAACCCCATGCGTTGCAGCATCGAAACAAAAAGATTCGGCAGCGGATAATTTTGGCTCCGGTCAAACGCCAGATGGCCCGCGTGTTTGAACCCCCCGCCCGCGAATAGCGTGGGCATGTTCGTCGTCGAGTGCGCATTGGCATCGCCCAAGTTCGAACCGTAGAGGATCATCGCGCGATCAAGCAGCGTCTCCCCATCCTCCTGCACGCCCTTCAATCCCTTGAACAGATCCGCAAGCAGCCGCATATGCCACGAGTCAATAATTCGGAGCTGCGCCAACTTCGCCTCCGACTTCCCGTGATGCGAGAGGTTATGGTAGCCGTCGCTAATCGTCGCCCCCCTGATCTCCACAACAGGCGTGCTGACGCTGTCGAGCATGAGCGTGACCGAACGTGTGGAATCGGTTTCAAACGCCAAACGCACGACCTTGTACATCGCAGCCACCTTGGCCATGTACTGGGCCGGATTGGCGGGATCCCGCGGCTCCGGTTCGTGCACCACCGGTTTCGGTTTACGCTCCCATCCTTTCGACGCCTGCAAGCGGCTTTCAAGCTCTCGAACACTGGTGAAGTATTGATCGAGCCGCGCCCGGTCACTGACTCCGACGTTGCGCTCGAGGTCGCGAACCTGGCCCGCCACGGCGTCGAGAATTGACTTGCCCGTCTCGAGTTCCGCGATCTTCGCGTCGACCTCTTTCGGCGTTCCCTGAATGAACATCTGGCGAAACACGCTTGCGGCGCTCTGTTCCGGTGGAATGGCGACACCGCTGCCCGTCCAGGAAAGGGAGCGCGCCCTCGTATTAACGGCCAGCGTCAGCGAGGGGAAGCGGGTTTGCCCGCCGATGCGTTCGGCGATGTATTGATCGAGCGAGATTGTATTCCGGAACGAACCGCTTGCCGGATGCGGCGCGGCAGTGAGGAAACTGACGTCCGACGGATGTCCGCCATCGACGTTGGGATGCGAGACGCCGGACAAGACGGTGAAGTCATTGCGGTAGTCCTGCAGGATTTTGAGGTACGGCGATGCCGTGTATTCGCGGCCGGCGTCGGCCGGGAAGAATTCCCCAGGCAGTACGCCAAGGTTGTTGCAGATGCCGAACATGCGCCGTGGAACACCGGCGCCCGCGCTCTCAGCGCTCGCCGCTAAAGGAGCCATCACGTTTAAAAGTGGTAGCGATAACCCCACTCCCACGCCGCGCAACAAAGTGCGGCGCGAAATAAGCCGGTGTCTCATAATCGTACTCACTTGTATTGGAACATCTCGCTCTGCACAATGCCGTGAATCATCGCGCGAATCCCGTAGCCGGAACCGCGTGTCTGCTCCAAAATTTCATCCACCTGTTTGCGGTCTCTGAATCCGACCGGCGCACCCGTCGCATACGTGACGAGCTGACCCGCGAGGTTCCGCGCAACCGTTTGTTCCTGATACTCGAGCAGCAGCCGCTTCAATTCACGCACGTCCTTGAACGCGTGGCCATCGGGAAGCGCGCCCGCTGAATCCACCGGTAAGGCATAGCGGAACGCATAAGGCTGACCCGAGAGGCCGATGCCCGGTTCGGGCTTCGCGCCATCAGCGAAGGCGCGATATCGGTCGCGCCAGCCGCCCATCACGTCGAAGCTTTCAAGCGCAAATCCCGGCGGATCAATCTTCCGGTGACACGCCGCGCACATCGCGTCGGAACGGTGACGATCCAACTGCTGCCGGATTGTGACCGCCCCGCGAATATCCGGTTCCACCGCAGGCACGCCCGGCGGCGGCGCCGTGTGGAAGCCGAGGATGCGCTCCATAATCCAGACGCCGCGCAGAACAGGCGATGTGGTCGTGCCATTGGCCGTAACCTTCAGCACACTCGCCTGAGTCATCAGCCCGCCGCGCACCGAATCCTTCGGAAGCGTGACCTTGCGCATCGCGGCCCCGTTCACGCCCGGCACGCCATAATGTTGTGCCAGACGTTCATTCAGGAACGTAAAATCGGAATCAATGATCGTCCGTGCCGGCAGATTCCGCTTCACCAGTTCCTGCACGAACAGACGAGTCTCCTCGACAGCCGCGAGCTTGAGCGGATCGTCGAGCTCGTAGTCGTTATACAAAGTGCTCGACGGCGAGCTGTCGTCGATCTTCCGCAGATCGAGCCAGTAGTCGGTAAACGCCTCCACAAACCGCCCGGACTTCGGATCGTTCAACAATCGCTCAGTCTGCGCCCGCAGGACTTCCGCATTGTGCAGCCTGCCCGCCGCAGCCAATGAACGTAATTCCGAATCTGGCGCAGAGTTCCACAGGAACAACGCGAGACGCGTAGCGAGCGAAAAATCGTCGAGCTTGCCCGGCGCCTCCTGCACGTACAGAAAAGCCGGCGATGACAGAACCGCTGTGTAAGTGGAAAGCATGGATCTCGCAAAGCCATGCCCAAGTTCAAACTCGTGGTTGAAGAGCTCGAGGAAACGCCGGACGTACGACTCCTCGACGCTGCGCCTGTACGCCCGCGCCATAAACGCTCGCAGCAGCCGTTCCGAATCCTCGCGCGGATGCTCAGTAACGACCTCGACCGCGACATCCTGCGTGCGCGGCCCGAAGCGATTGCGGAATCCACCCGGACCCTCCCCGCGCGGCCCCGGCGGAGCGACCAGTTGCAGCGTCACGCCGCCGCTTTCGGCGGAATCCAGACGGCGCATCGGCAGATCTCCGAACATCAAACGGTAGCCCGCGCCCGCCGTTTGATCATAGATCGGACCTTCTACTTCGAGCCACTGGAACGCAACGCCCGGCATGCCGTCCTGCTGGGCCAAAGGATTGACGTACTCCTCCTCAGTCCCATTGACGCGCGTTCGAAAGAGCCGCATGCCGTCGGTCTGAATGGTTTCGTTCGCGGCGAGCAGCACTTCAACCTCGTTGACCTTGGGTTCCGGAGTAAAGTCGAATTCCGCCAGCGGACGCGATTGGCCTGTGCTCTGCGCGTAGACTCCAATTGGTTCGTTGCGGCGGCCCGGCCAGACTTCATCCGAGTTCGGCCGGTGCCATCGGGGCGCATACAAATAGGCACTCTTTTCCGGACCGAAACCCACAAAGTTCCAGTGATCCACACCGCCGCCGCTGACCCAAATCGAATAACCTTTCACCCTGATCCGATAACGGCCAGCGGCGGGAACACGGAAGCTGCTCCAACTGAAACCGCCCGCATCGGAGAAAATGCTCGAGACGCGGCCCACCGCCTCCCGTTCTTTGGTTTCCAGGTTCGAGATCGGACTACGCCCCGCGCGGACATCCGGCTGACCGTGCGAATCGAGCACCGGGAAGTTGAGGCGGTCGGTCCTGGTATTACCTTCTCGCGGCCACAAATTGAGCACCAGCGACGGCTCCTGACGCGCATAATAACGAGCCGTCTTCGTCGCAGCCTCGGCGAGTTTCGATGCCATCGCCTCGCGCAATGCATAATCGGCGGAACTCATATACCGCGCCAGTTGAATATGAGAAACATCAAGCGCGCCGCCGGTCTTATTGAAGCGGTACGCCTCACCATCCTGCGGCAGTTTGCTCTTGATCTGGATCCACGGAACATTGAGCAAGTCCCGAATGACATTCTCGTACTCGTATGAGTTGAGGCGCCGCAAGCCCGCGCGGCCACGCTCCACGCTGACGGTTCGTTCGTACTCCGTCAGCCTGTCCGCAAGGCCCTTCACGAATTGCGCAACTGGTTCCGCTGCCGGCCGTGGAATCGGAGGCGGAGGCATCTCGCCTGCCGCAACACGATCGTGGACTTTCACCCAAATGCCAAAGTTATCCGGATCCGCCGGTTGCCACGCAAGCTTCGTCAAGTCGAGCCGCGCTTGTGGCGCAGAGCCGCTGTGGCATCCGAAACAATGTTTTCGAAGGAACGGATTGGCGTCCGCAACCGGCGGCGCCGCCGCGTAAGCACCGACGGCAGTAAGAAACACAACGCTTCGTGTAAGCGCTTGCACCTGATCAGTATAACTCCGGCGCTTCCGAACCGCGACGGAAAAGAGCGGTCCGTTGCTACTTGGACTCTTCGAAAACCTCGATGCCGTTCACGCAAGCCATCCCTGCGACCGGAACGAAACTGAGGACGATCTTTCCCTGCGCATTGGGCCGAACGCCATTAAAGATGCGATCCAAGGCCCGCCCCTCCCCTCCCGCTTCTTTATAGATGTCGAAATCCCGCAGCAGAGCGACCCCGTTGCAATAAACATCAAAAACCCTGCTGCCCTTCCCCCCGCCTCCGATATTCTGATGTCCGTAATGTCCTTCGAGAAATTTCAACTGCACCCGATACCGTCCATCCGGCACCGGGATCGCGTACGTAAAATGTCCCCAACGCTCGCTCGCATACAGCGCCATATCGGGCACAATAGAATTACGCGCCGCCGGATTGGTCGTCCGAACCAACGCATTTCCCCCCAGAAAGTAGGAGTCGGCTTGCCAATGCCGCTCACTTGAATCCTGCCACGAGGAAGTCCACCCCGCCCGAATTCGAATCGGCCTGACCTTCCCTGGACCGCTCGGCAGCACCTCGATTGCACTCACCATCGCCGAGCCGCGCATGGCCGAGAAGCTCAGATGCAGGAACCCATCTTCCGCCGGAACGATGTCGCGAAAAACCCGTTCATCGGCAGTGTTCGAGCCCGCTGCGTCCGCCACTACATCGAACGCCTCCAATATCCGCTTCCCATTTGCGGAAACCCGGAAAACGCGCTGCCCTTCCCCGCTCGATTCGGCGCTGATAAAATCAGCCAGCCCCGTCTCAGCGAAATGCAGATGCAGCTCGTACGAGCCCCGATCGAGCGGAATATCGTATTTAAATTCGCCAATCCGCAAGTGCCGGTAGATATCGGGATCGAGCGTGCGGAATACCCGCTCCGACGGCCGCACCATCACGGTACCTCCCGAAACGAATCGCTCCGGACCCCACGTCCTCCCGCTTCGATCGACGTAGGAATGGTTCGAACCCGCAATCATTCGCACACCAGCGTCTGTCGAAAGCAACTGACTGGGCGGCGGATTGGCCGCAGAATCAAACGCGGCCGGCTTAACTGCATTCGAGCGCCAGAACAGCAGACCTCCGACCAGCAGCAACGTCGCCGCGGAGCAAGCAATGGCCAGCCAGGAGAGCCGTCTCGACGGCGCCGCCAAAGGAACATCATGCAGCACGATCTCAGGTTCGACCGGAGGCGTCGGCGCCCATTGGAATTCCGCGCTATAGGATCCCGCCGGCAATCCGATCCTCACCGGATGATAAGCACCGTTCGCGGCCAGATAGTGCTGCGCGATCTTCTTTCGAACTTCGTTCGCTGTCACCCGGACGATTGTGTGTTGCCCGCTGTCGAAATCCTGAGGGAGTTGGAACAACTCAACCCCAATCGAACGCTCCTTAAGCGCCCCATCCGGACCGCGTAGCGTGTGCTCAACGACATGCTCGAGGAACTTGCTGCAGCGCTTGCTCGTTCGGAACGCCGGACTCTCGAGCAAGCGTCCGAGTTCCTCCCGCACCGCCTCGCTGCGCCCCTCGTTTTCAGTTCCACACATCTTTGGCCGAAATGATATCACACCTTAACAGGCCGTTTAACGGTTAAAACTGTAAGCGCTATCAACTCCGCAAACAACACATTCCTCAAGAGTTACAAAGTCGACACGGTACCGAACCTATCCACGTCCCGGCGCCCCGCGATAGGATAGCCCACGACCGCACTGTCGTGCGCACCCCAGGAGAACCCTTTTTGAAAAAACTGATGCTGCTGACGCTCCTCGGACTGTGCCGGGCCGCCGGCGCCGATGAATGCAAGCCTTCGTCGCTCAACATCCCCGGAGCGCCCTACCCGTGCATACGTCCCGACCGCACCGTGACCTTCCGTGTGTCGGCCCCCGACGCTCAAAAAGTCCAACTGCACTTGGGCGGTCCCCACGACATGACCAAAGGCGCCGACGGATTGTGGATGGTCACCACCGGACCGCAGGTCGTCGGCTTTCACTACTACACGATCGTCGTCGACGGTGCCGTCATGGCGGATCCCGCGACGCGGACGTTCTTCGGAGGCGGCTGGGACAACAGCGCCGTTGAAATCCCGGAATCCGCAACGGATGCCGCCTACTATTCCGCTCAAGACGTCCCCCATGGCCAAGTGAGCCAGCGCTGGTATTACTCGAAAGTGACCGCCGCGTGGCGCCGCTGCTACGTCTACACTCCTCCGGACTACGAGACGAATGCGCGCGTCCGGTATCCGGTGCTCTATCTGCTTCACGGTTGGGGTGAGAACGAACAGGGCTGGTCCACGCAAGGCCACGCCGATTTCATCATGGACAACCTGATCGCCACCAAGAAATCCAAACCGATGATCATCGTCATGGACAACTTGAACGCCGTCCGGCCCGGCGAGGACGCAAGTCTCTATGCGGCGCGAAGCATCATCGCCAGACCCTCGATGGCGGATGTGCCGAAGGCCGGCGCCCGCGGCGGCGGATTTCCCACAAATTTTGGATCCGCCTTCACCGAAATGATGCTCACCGATCTCATCCCCATGGTCGAGCACACCTATCGCGTCCTCCCCGGCCGCGAGAATCGCGCCATGGCCGGTCTCTCCATGGGAGGCATGCAATCCTTCGTGACAGTGCTCGCCAACCTCGACAAGTTCGCCTATCTCGGCGGATTCAGCGGCAGCACCGGCGGCCGCGGAGGATTCGACCCCAAAACATCCAACAACGGAGTCTTCGCCGACGCCCCGGCATTCAACAAAAAGATGAAAGTCCTCTTCCTCGGCATCGGCTCCGTCGAGGGCCCAGGCGCGAAGAACTTCAGCGATCAATTGACGCAAGCGGGCATCAGGAACGTCTTCTTCGAGTCCCCGGGAACTGCACACGAATGGCTGACCTGGCGCCGGTGCCTCAATGATTTCGCCCCCAGGTTATTCAGATGATCGATCACACCGCGTGGCGGGAAGTTCCATTAATTTCTCGATTGCCTGAGATGCCACCGAAACGAAAGTCGAAACCGCCAGTCGAACGCCTACGCATCGGCCGCGGAGCCGACATGGCGATATTGCGCTCCAGGCTTCCAAGCAGCGCAAGGATCGAGTTAGTACTTCCCGGCGGCCGCCGCCAACGCATCGCCCGTGGAGCATCCGCAGCGGACCTACGCTCACTCGCCCAAATTCACGGAGCGCGCCTCGAAGTGGTAACACCCGCGCAGCAAGACCAAGGGTGTACTATTGTTCGGACTATCACATGAACCGTCGTCTAATCGTTGCACTCCTGGTAAGTTCTCTTGGACTTCTCGCGCAATCCGCCGCGCTCACCATCGATGTCAGTCACTCGAAAGCACCCGTCAGCCCGACACTCTACGGCCTGATGACCGAAGAAATCAATTACTCCTACGATGGCGGCATATACGCTGAATTAGTCCGCAATCGAACCTTCCGCTCCGACTGGTCCGGCATCCTCAACTGGTTCCTCATCGAGAAAGGAACATCATCGGCAAAGGTGAGCATCGACTCGCATGACGGCCCCTCCGCCGCGCTCCCCACGAGCGCGAAACTCGAAGTGACATCGGCGGATGCGAACAGCCCGGCAGGGATCCTCAACGAAGGCTATTGGGGATTCGCCGTGCGCCCCCACACGAAGTACACAGGGTCGCTGTTTGCAAAAGCCAACGGCACCGACCCCCTGCCGCTGAAGATCGCCTTAGTCGCGGACCAGTCGCAGCACGTGCTCACAACCGCCACCGTCACCATCAGCGGAACGTCCTGGAAAGAATACAAGTTCGAAATGACTTCCGGCAGTGTCGCGTCGTCAGCGGAGAATCACCTGGAACTCACCATCGACAGACCCGCGACCCTCTGGCTCCAACTGGTTTCACTATTCCCGCCGACCTATAAGAACAGGGTAAACGGCAATCGCATCGACATTATGCAGAAACTCGCCGCAATGCGCCCGTCATTCTTACGATTTCCTGGCGGCAATTACCTCGAGGGTAATCACATAGATACCCGATTCGACTGGCGGAAGACCGTCGGTCCCTTGGTCGACCGGCCCACGCACCAGGGCACCTGGAGCTATCATTCTTCCGACGGCATGGGCTTGCTCGAGTTTCTCGAGTGGTGTGAAGACCTCAAAATGGAGCCTGTACTAGCCGTTTATGCCGGCTACTCGCTCAGTGGCCAAGTTGTGAAGCCGGGACCTGATCTCAATTCTTACGTGCAAGACGCCCTGGACGAAATCGAGTACGTAACCGGCGGACCGGAAACCAAAGGCGGAGCACTGCGAGCCACCCACGGACATCCGGCGCCTTTCCACGTGCGTTATATCGAGGTCGGTAACGAAGACAACTTCGACAAAGAGAAGACCTATGATGGACGCTTTGCGCAATTCTTCAAGGCCATCAAAGCGAAGCACCCCGATATCCAGGTGATTGCCACCATGCCCGTTCAGGGAACGGTGCCCGACGTTCTCGACGATCACTACTACAAACGCGAAGATGAAATGTTCGAGCTTGCGAAGAAGTACGACAACGCCGACCGCAACGGCCCCAAAATCTTCGTCGGCGAATGGGCGACTCGCGAAGGAAGCCCGACTCCAAATTTCGGCGCCGCGCTAGGCGATGCCGCCTTCCTCACCGGCCTCGAGCGGAACAGCGACCTTGTCATCATGTCCGCCTATGCGCCATTATTCGTGAACGTGAATCCCGGCGGCATGCAGTGGACCACCGATCTGATCGGCTATGACGCCCTCACAAGCTATGGGTCGCCGGCTTATTACGCACAGGTCATGTTCAACTCATGCCTGGGAGATCACACGGTCGACTCGAACCTCTCCGGCGCCGGAGCCCGGTTCTTCTACTCGGCGACCGTCTCGTCGAAGTCGAACAAGCTCTGCCTGAAGCTGGTAAATGCATCGTCCGCCGCCCAAACGATATCCCTTTCCCTAAAAGGAATCGGCGATGGCGCCCATCAAGTCCATCTGGAAACGCTGCACGCCGAATCCATTCGCGCGACCAACACCATCGCTCATCCCGGCCAAATCGCGCCAAAAACCTCGACCCTGACGTTGAAGGGCGGTCAGTTCGTGCACGCCATGCCCGGCTACACAATTCAGGTGATGGAACTCGATCTCAAATAAACGAAATATGAAAAAAGTATTCAGGCCACTATCCGTCGCGGCTTTAACCGTAATTGCACTAAACGCGCAAGTGAAGACGATAGTTCCCGAGGTGGTCCCCAGCGCTAAACCAGTAACCATCGAGCGCATCAAAATTCACGGCGCCGCTCTCGAAGGCAACCTCGAAGGCGACGCCGTCGACCGCGATGTCCTGATCTTCCTCCCGCCCGGCTATTCGCAAAACAAGCGCCAACGCTACCCGGTCGTGTACGCTCTGCATGGATACTCAATCGGCGCCGAGCAATGGTCGAAGGAAATCCATGTCCCCCAGACAATCGAAGGAGCCTTCGCCTTAGGCGCCCGCAACATGATCATCGTGCTCCCCGATTCGAAAACCGTCCACAACGGATCGATGTACTCAAGTTCCGTCACCACTGGCGACTTCGAACGCTACATCGCCCACGACGTCGTCGCCTATGTCGACGCCCACTACCGGACCATACCCAAGCGCACCAGCCGCGGTCTTGCCGGCCATTCGATGGGAGGCTACGGCGCAACCCGCATCGGCATAAAGCACGCCGATGTCTTCGGCAGCGTATACATTATGAGTCCCTGTTGCCTCGCTCCGATGGGCGGCGGCCCAATCAATCCGGCAATTGCCAAAGCGCTCGAAGCCGTAAAAACGCCCGCCGATTCCGCGTCTCTATCCTTCGGCGCCCGAGCCCAACTCGCCTCAGCGGCCGCCTGGTCGCCCAATCCGCAAAAGCCCCCGCTCTACCTGGACTTGCCCGTGCAGGACGGAGTCCCACAGCCAGACGTAATAGCGAAGTGGACCGCGAACTCTCCGCTCGCATTCATCGACCAATACATCGGAAACCTGCGGCAACTGCACGCCATCTCCATCGACGTCGGCGACAAAGACGGTCTCAAAGCCGGCGCGACCAAACTCCACGAAATCCTGGATAAATACGGCATCCCCAATGGTTTCGAGATCTATGACGGCACCCATACCAGCGCAGTCGCGGACCGTTTCCAGAACCACGTGCTGCCGTTCTTCAGCAAGAATCTATGTTTTGGCACCACCTGCCAATAACTCACCGGATCCTCGCCCGCCAACAAGCCAAAGCCAGCGCCAACGCCAAATCATCGCTGTCCCCGGACCCGGACCCCGACGCCGCGCTCCCCAGTTGCAGATGCACCAACTCCCTGTGCAGCGCCTCCACATGCATACATTCCTCAGCGATCACGAGTTCCCCCCGCTCCGCCATCAACTGCATCATCGTCACCAGTTCCGCCCGCGGCACGCTCGTACTCGTCGCCGCCTGCCCCGACGTGATCACGAGGGCTTCTACATGGGGCTTCTACATGAGGGCGAGCGTCTCCCTACATGTCCCTACACCTACATGAGGACAGCCTGAGCAGTCCCCCGAAGAAATTCGCTTTCCGGGACACCCAACTCGCGTCCTTCACGCAGATTTTACGAATTCGCCCTGCGACCGGTGCGCCCGCACCCATTTCCGCTGGAACCGCTCCTCCATCTGCTTAAGGAACTCGTCGCCCCCAAAGGGACGCCCAGCATACGTGCACTTCCGTAAAGCCACGACGTCCGCCGCGTCAAGAGGATCCCCGTGCAACTCCCTCCAAGTCTCCACCCCTCCGGACTTCTTCCAGAATTCCAGATCAAGAATACCACTCGAATCAGGCTCACCCCGCAAGTGCGCCGCTGCGCTTGACCACCGATATTCTTCCGGACGTCCGACCATACCTGCCCGGCACGGATTTTCTTCCACATACCGGATCCCCTTCCACAAATGGCTCCCCTCCATTGGGCAGGAGTGATAACGGGATTGCCACAGATGCCCGCACCGTCCGAGCCGGATATTGACCGCCTGCGCGAACTTCCCATGCACCCGCGCAAACAACGTGGCCAGCGAATCCTCGCGCTCCGGCACAGCGACCAGGTGGACGTGATTCGTCATTAGGCAATAAGCGAGGATGCGCACACCGGCCGAATCCAAGTTCTCACGCACCAGCCGCACGTAGAGCTTGCGGTCTGCGATACTCAGAAAAACCGGCTGGCGATTAGTCCCACGCTGGGTGATGTGATAAGCGAATCCCGGAGCGATGACTCGTGCATTTCGTGGCATTCTGCAATATAGTGTGGCCAAACAGTGAAAATTCTCATTTGGGACAGCCGCATGCGGTGAACCCCAAGCGTGAGACACGGCTAATAGGGGACGGTTACCGTTCGCCGGAAAATGCTGGACGAGACGG
>DASXZC010000298.1:0-18219 GCA_036502165.1 Bryobacteraceae bacterium | reverse complement strand
GTCGAGAATCCAAAGCAGTCCCGCCGCCATCCAGAGCGAGCTCGATGTCGGCATCAGGATCAGCGCGCAGGTGCTCAAAATCGCCCCGGTGAGGAAGTACGGCCGCCGCCGCCCGAGCGAGTTCCACGTGCGATCGCCCATGTGTCCGATGAACGGCTGCACCAGCAATCCAGTGAGCGGCGCCGCGAGCCACAGCATCGGAATGTCCTCAGGTTTCGCGCCCAGATATTCGTAGATGGCGCTCATGTTGGCCATCTGCAAACCCCAGCCGAACTGAATGCCGAGGAAGCCGAAGCTCATGTTCCAGATCTGCCAGAAGCTCAACTGAGGTTTCGTGGTCATGTTCGTTCCTCTTCTGAAAACCGCTAACGCACCAGCACCGCCGCGGACCTCGCCGGCAGCGTGAGCGTGAAGTGGCCGCCGTGGACCTCGACCGATCCAGCCGATCCTGCGCGGTCCGTGTAGGATCCGTCAGGGGCAACGCACGAGACGTCCGCGGACTTCGAATCGTTGTTGATCGCGATGATCGACGTGGACGTTCCTGATGTTCGCAGGAACACCCATTGCTGCTCTGACGAATAGAGGTTCGTCGTCTTCGCCGCTCCTCGCAGAGCAGGCGTATCTTTGCGCAACGCGATCAACCGTTGCACGTAACTCCAAACAGCGTTCTCATCCGCAGTGCGCCCCGAATCTTCAAAAGCATTGTGCGAATCAGCCGCCCAGCCGCCGGGGAAGTCGCGCCGATTATCCGGATCGCCTCCGCCGCGCATCGCGATCTCATCGCCGTAATAAATCATCGGGACGCCCCGCGCGGTGAGCAGCACCGTAAACGCAAGCTTCAATCCATCGAGAGTCGCGCCCGGTTCGCTCATGAAGCGCGCGACATCGTGCAGACCCAGAAACGTCACGAGCAAATTCGAATCAGGATACAGCCGATCGTGACCCAGCGTCTGCGGGATGTTCCGCAAAGCCTCGCCATTCGCGAACGTCTTCCGAATAGCGAAATACAAGGGGAAATCGAAGACGCTCTGCACTCCGGAGTCGACTCCGTCAAACCGCTTCGCTCCTCCTTGAAAGAACGATGTGAACGCCGGATCGCCGTCGAACACTTCACCTACGACATTCACCTTCGGAAACTCGCGCCGCAACGCATCCGTCCACGCGCGCCAATAATCACGCGGAGCATACGGCAGTGTATCCTGTCGGATTGCGTCGAGCCCAGTCCTGCCGACCCACCACAGGCTGTTCTGGATCAGATACCGCCGCGTTTCCGGATCGTCCTGATTCAAGTCGGGCAGGATGTCGATGAACCAGCCATCGAGTACCTTGCGCTTCGACTCGGGCGACGCGTACAGATCCATCAGCGGCCAAGTAACGAAATCGTTGGCCAGATGATGCGCCACGGTGCCGTGATACCAAGTCGGCTTCGGAGAATCTTTGGTCCACGGATGATACGGTCCGGTGTGATTCGCAACCTGATCCTGAATGACCTTCATCCCGCGCCGGTGCGCCTGATCGACCAACTCGCGCAACGTCCGCAAATCACCGAAATGCTCTTCGACTCCATAGAAATCGACCGCGCCATAACCGTGATAGTCGGTGATCGCCGCGCCATCGTACTTCTCATGTTCGTTCAAGCGGTTGTAGTTGTCGTACCAGGGATTCAGCCAGATCGCGGTGACGCCCAGGGATTTCAGATAATCCAAATGATCGATGACACCCTTGAAATCGCCGCCATGGTAATAACGGCTTTTCGCGCGGTCGAACAATCCCTTGGACGCAGCCGGGTCATCATTCGTAGTGTCGCCATCTGAGAATCGGTCGGGCATGATCAGGTAAATGACGTCGTCGGGACTGAACCCTTGAAACCTCTGGGCGGCGGGCAGCGCATCGACCAGCGAGAACGGAGATCGGGCCGCGCCCGCTGCCGTTCGGATAGTCAACGCATAGCTGCCGGATCTAGCGTTCGCCGGAATCGCGACGTCCACGAAGAGAAACGTGCCGGTCGCATTCACCGCCACGTGCGATGCCGTCAGAGGTGCGGGAATCGCTACGCGTGCGCCTTCGAAACCCGAGCCGTGAACCAACACGCGCACGGGATTGGTTCGCGTCCCCGTCCACCAATCCGGCGGTTCCATTTTGGTGACCGTCGGCTGCGCGGCGGCGCCAATCGCGCCTACGACAAAGACGGCGCCCAGAACATACGAAGTTCGTCCGGCAAACACCTTAACAGTCTCTCACCAAAGAGCTCCTGCTACTCTGACTGGAAAGGTGCCTGCGGATTTACGCTTCGAATTTTACCGGCTGCGCTTCCATTTCGAAGCGATCGAGCCCGTATTGTTCCCTCCCGGCAAAGCCGGCAACATCATTCGCGGAGCCTTCGGCAGGAGCTTCCGCGCCGCCGCGTGCGATCCTGCCTGCACCGACTCAAAGCAGTGTGCGCGGCATTGCAGTTATCGCCCGATCTTCGAGCCGCGAGCCTCTGAATCCGGAGGAGCAGGACCCAGCGGACTGCACGATCCCCCGCGTCCCTTCATCATTCGCGCGTGGGATTTCGACGGCCACCGCATCGTCCCTGGCGGCGAGTTCTGGTTCGACCTGCACCTGTTCGACGTCCGCAATCCGCAGGTCGATGAGTATCGCCGCGCCTTCGCTCGATTCGCCGAGGATGGCGTTGGCCCGAATCAGGCCAAGGCTCGGCTCAATCGAGTGGAGTTCTTAGATCTCGCCGGACGTCCCATGGGAAGCGCGCGCGTCCTCACCCTAGGACTCAGCGGAGTGCCGGCATCCGCCATCTCGCGCCTGCAAGTGGATTTCGCGACGCCAACGGAATTGAAATCCGATGGTGCCCTGGTCGAAGTCCCGGAGTTTCACGTCCTGATTGCGCGTCTTCGCGACCGCATCAGCACGCTCAGTAGCCTCTATGGATCCGGACCACTTCCAATCGACTTTCGCAGCTTGGTCGAGCGCGCAAAGCAAGTCCGCATCGCGATGGCCAGCATTCATGACCGGGAAATCGTACGCCGGTCAGGCCGCACCGGGCAGGAGCATTCGATCGGCGGATTTCAAGGTCCCGTGATCTACGAGGGCGAACTCAACGAATTCGTCCCATACCTGGTCGCCGGACGCTGGACCGGCGTCGGACGTCAAACCGCCTGGGGAAAAGGCGAAATCAGAGTTTCGCGGGCGGAGTCTTCTGTTGCTGCTGCTGCTGAGGCGGCGTCACCACAACCGGGGGCTTCGCCGGAGTAGCGACGGCGGCACCGGCCGGAGCGGGTTCTGGCTGCTGCTCCAAATCCTTTTCCGTGAAGACGCGAGGGAACGGATGGAATCCGAGTTCCTCCACATGCTTCTGTGCGACTCGCTGCTCATCCGGCGATGAGAATGGACCGACCAGCACTCGCGCGACTTTCCCGTTGATTCCGATGCCCACGATGGCCGGAACGCCGCGTTGGCGCAGTCCTTCGACCATGACCTCCGCCACGCCCACCTCGACCGATCCCAATTGTAGATACGTCCGATTGAACGCCGGCGTCGTTACTTCCGCGTTGCTTTTGACCGGCATCGGCTGCGGCTGTGCAGCCACGGGCTCGGCAGCCTTCGTAACCGCGGCACGTTCCGGTGCAGGCGCTGGATTCACCGGACTCGGCGTCGGCGCCTGAACCACCCGTTCAATCACCCGTTCCGTAACCTGCGGAGCCTGTTGCGGCGACGTATTCTTGCGGCCGGCGAAGTAAGCAATCGCCGACATGATTCCAATCAAAAGGATTCCGACAAAAGCCAGACTCGCCAATTGCCTCGGACCAAAGACGAATTCACTATTCGCCGCCCGCTCGGGCGGTACGGGCGGATCCATCCCCGGGATTTCTTCGATGATGGATTCCGAAGCCTTCTCGCGGTCGGTGAGTGGAGAGATAGACATCATCAGTCGGATTGATCGGCCGCAGTGGGAAAAAACATTAGGCCGGCGAGCCAGGCCTTACAATTTCGCCGCCGGTGGTACCAGCTCCTCGACATCCCTGACGAAATAAGGACAATCGCGGATCGGCAGAAATCCCACATTGACACGGCTGCCGATGACCGTAAAGACCAGGATCAGCGCCACCGGGATCGCCTGCAGCAACAACAGTCCCAGCGCCAGCGCGACATATAAGAAGAGCGCCAAGACGCTGAAATGGGTCGTCAGATTCACCGCGACGCCCAACGCGACCAGCGCGATTTCGAGCGTCAGCGCCACCGCGATCGCCACCAGCAGACGCGCACCCACGATCTCGCCATACACGAAGAATGCGCTCAGGCCATGCAGCAGCAAGCCTACGAAATTCATCTTCGATTGGCCCGCCAGACGCTCTCCCCGCGCGAGCGGCACGGTCGTGAACCGCAGACGCGAGCGGATCACCGCTGCCGCATAGTGGTTCCAAATTTCCGGAATCACCACGATCTGCGCGAGACTCGCGAACGGCACCACGCTGAAGTTCCCCACGCGGACGTGATCGCCGGTCAATAGCAAATGCAACCAGCGATACAAGCGATATAAGGCGCGGAACGACCAGTGCTCGAGCCGCTTACCGCGGGCGGCAAAAACAATCGAGCGATTCTCATTCGACGCAAGCGCGGCCAGCAGCACGGGGATGTCGCGAGGACGATCCTCACCATCGCCATCCATGACAACCACAGCGTCGCACCTAAGGTTCTGATAAACGTACACGAGCCCCGTCGCGATCGCACGCTGATGCCCCAGATTCCGCCGCAAATGGAGGATCGAAACGCCGCGCAATGACTGGCAATCGCGCGCCAGGTTCGCCGGAACCGCGTCGGTCGAGCCATCGTCGAGGAACAGGACTTGGGCGTCAATCGAGTTGTCGCGCGCTACTTCGTCCAGGCTCCGAAGTAGCAACCCCGCGGACTCCCAATCATTGAACGTGGGGATCAGGATGACTATCAAACCGGACCATTATCCCCTAAACAAGCCCTCAGGCCGCGCGCTTGAATAGGCCCTTCCACTTGCGCATGATCAGCTCGGCCAGATTCAATGCGATGGCGAGGCCGATCAACCCCGGCCACAACGCAAGGGTCGCCGGAATCGCCCGGCCGCCTGCGTCAAATGCGTTCGCCGCGGCTGGCGCGAACCGCCCGCCCGTGAACGCCGCCACCTGCCGCAACAGGAATTCGTTCGAGCCATATTGCGACATCTCGTCTTCCTGCCGATAGAGTCCGATCTCCGGGAATGCCGGCGACTCCTCGACCGGACGGATGCGGAACAGCCCCTGCCGCTGACCCACTGCGAGCCTGCCGCGATACGCGCTCTCGGCGATCTTGGCCACTGGAATCGGCTTGTGGAATCCATCGGGCCCAATGACGAAAATCGGCGGGATCTTCGCCGGATCTGTCCCGGGCGTCAGCCGGTAATCAACCTGCAACTCGCCACTCACGGCATCATATTCGGCCGTCGCCTCACCGGACTGCGCATGCGGCAGCAGGTCCCGCAGCACGTTCATCCAGAACTTGTCGAAGCCCGCCCACTTGATCCAATCGGACGCCCAACGGCTCTTCGCGTCAGAGGTGAACACGCCCGCGCGCCCCAGGCCGTATTGCCAGCGCACGTACAGCGGATCCTTGTCGATCCCCAGCACCTCGTCCGCGTCGGGCTTCGATTTAAATTTGACGTACCCCTTCAACGCGGGCGCCGTTTCGATCGCCACGTTCTCGAGCACATCCGTCTTCTTAAGGACGGTCGGCTTCAGCGGCTTCTCGACCGCAGTCGAACCCGTGTGCTCCATCACGTCGCGCAGCAGGATCTGCTCGAGTCCATTGGGCTCATTCAGGAAGTACGATTTTCCACCTGCAAACGCCGCGACCTTCTCTAAGTACGCCTTGTTCACATCCTGCCCCAGCCCAACCGTCGAAATCGTGACTTTATTATTCGTCGCTTCGCGCGAAAGCTCGAGGCTGTCGCCTTCTTCGGAAATGCCGTCCGTCAGCAGCACGATATGTTTGTAAGTCGCGCTCGTCGGCATGATCTTGCGGTACGCCTCTGTGAGCGCCGGCGCAATCTGCGTTCCACCATCCGGAGTAATGCCCGCGACCAGCCGCTTGATCATCGACTTGTCTTCCGCCCTGCGAATCGGTACCGCCCATTGGAACGAATTGTCGAAAATCAGCACGCCAACCAGGTCGATGGGGCGCAGGTTTTCAATCACTCCGATCGCGGATAGCCGAGCGAGCTCCATCTTCCGGCCTTCCATCGAAGAGGATTTGTCGATGATCAGCACGACCGCCGTACCCTCCGGCGATCGCGGAGGCGCAAGCTTAGCAGGCAGCGTTCGATCGAGCGCGTCCTCCACTTTCTTGCCTTCGACGTACACGTTCCGCTCACCGCCGATGACGAGCAGACCGCCGCCGCCCTTCACGTAATTCTCGATCTCAGCCTTGCGGTTGGTCGGAATGGATTCGAGGTCCCAATTGTTGAACGCCACCAGTTGGTAATCGGAGAGCTTCCCCTGTTCAGGATCGCTCTGCGGAGTCACATCGAACTGCGCAGCGGCGAGTGCATCGAGGAAATTCTTGCCCGTTCCCTGAGGATCCTGCGTGATGTACAGAATCTTCGGCCGCCGCAGATTGACGACCTGATCATAGTGCAGGTCGCCCGAGCCGCCGCCGGTCTTCAATACGACGCCAATATCCACCGCTCCCGCCACCGCGACGTTCGCATGCAGAGACACACGGTTGACACCTTTATCCAACTGCACCGTACTCGAGCCGAGCGTCTTGCCCTCCGCCTGCAACTCGAGCGTCCCCTGCGCCGGCTTCGGAGAATTGATTACCAGCTCGACCGGAAATCGCTCACCGCTGAAGGCTACCGGAGGCATGCTGACCGATTCCAAACGAATCTCCGGCTGCGGCCGTCCAGCCAGCGGCACGACGTCGACTGCAACGCCCAGCTCCTTCGCCTGCCACGCTCCACGCGCCGCAGACCCCATGTTTTCGCGCCCATCGGAAAGCAATAAAACCCGAGGCACCAATCCTTCGGGCAACGCCGCAAGTCCATCGCGGATCGCCGATTCGAGTCCCGTGCCGCGTCCCTGTTCGCTCGCCGTATTCTTCAGCGCCCAGCCTTTTACGGATTCAGAAGGATCGACCGCTCGCGTCGAGCGGGCGAACGGCAGCACCACCATCCGGTTGCGGCCCTTCGCGCTCTGCATCGCGTTGAGGTAGTCGGACTCCTTCTTCAAATCGGCAGGTGAAATCGACGCGGACGTATCCGCCAAAACAACAACAGCAGTTTTTGTTTCATAGGTCCGCAGCACCGGCTCCGCGACCGCGGCCAGGATCAGCGCGAGCGTCAGAGCCTTCAATGCGAGCGCCAGCCTGCGATCGGCACGGCGCCATTCCCACGCTGCCCACGCCAACGGAAGCAGCGCCAGCACCAGCATCCAAGGGCGTTCGAATATCACGAAGCCCTCCTCTCGAACATCGCAGGCGGACGCGTAGAAGCCTGCATCGCCCGCAATCGCGTGCGGTGGCGCCCGTAGAGCAGCCATTCCGCGAGCAGGCACAGCCCACCCGCAAGAGCGAGCCAATACCAAATATCGCGCGCGACGTTCTCAATCGGCGTCCTCTTCGGAACTCCGCGCCTCACACTCGCCGGAGCCTGCCACACCGTATCGCCGACCTCAGGAACCGTCAACGAATAAACCATCTCCCGCTCGCCCGTGATCACGCGGACCGTCCCGGCATCACTCGCGAAGAACCGCAGCGTGTCGCCGTCGATCGTATAAGGAATCGCACCGCCGTCGCCGCCGAGCACGCGGACTTGCGCAGGATTCGTATGCGGCGTCAGTTTCACACTCACCGTCCCCACGTTGCCGCCCGTCAACTGCCAGCGGCGAAAACTATCAGGCGCAATCCACCGCAGGATGTTCGCAAACAGCAGCGGCGCAGCCAGTTCGTACTTCACGCGGGAACGCTCCGGATGAAAGCCCATGACGATCGTTTTATGCTTTCCCGCTCGCGCCACGATCACCGGTCCCGCATCGACGTTCGCAACAGCGATGTCGCTAGGCGCCGTGCGGAATCCCATCGCGGACTCGAGTTCCAGATCATGCGTGCGCAGCCCATCTCCCAGAATTGGATCGTCTGTCCAGCTCGTCACTTTGACTTTCGAATACACGCTCGCGACCGGAATCGGCGACTGCTTGGCGGGTGGCTCGATCCAGATCGAATCGCGATCGGGAACCGTCGGCGGAGCGAACCGGTCGAGAATCACGACATCCGGTTTCTCAGTGGTCGCAGGCAGCGTCGCTCCATATGTGGACGGATCAAGAAACACCGCGGCGACATTCGGATTCGACATCAGCAACGGCTTCAAAAGAGCAGGCTCCTGCGAATACACCCAGACGCGCAACTGTCTTTGATTCGGCAATTCGAAGGTCGCGCGATCATCCTGCGGGAAAGCGTCGCCGGCTGCTGAAAGCAATCGCGCCTCCATTACTCCGGCCGCGCGCGTCTTGAACACGAACGTCGCTTCCTGTTCCCCCAACGGCTTCAGCGCCATTTGCTTCGAACCTACCGGAGTCCCCGCGAACTGCAGCGCGAGCGTCGCGTTCGCCGGCGCAGGACCGTAGTTCTTAGCGGTCACGAAAATTTCCCACGCATCCGGATCGGTGACCGACCGCAGCAATCCGATCTTGCGCAGCCCAACGTTCGCTTCAGGACCCGTCACGCTCAGCAGCCGCAGATTCGGAGGCAACGTCGTCGGCACATCTCCGCCGCCGATCCTGCCGGCCGTGGTGAGAACGATCTCGCCTCCACCCGCCGTCTGCTTCGCAAACCGCAAAACTTCGCCCAGATTCAAAGCCGAAGCACCCGGCTGCGTCTCGCGGATCGCCCGCTCAATAGCCGCCCGATTCGTTTCGAATTGTGTCGCCGGAGACGCCACAGCGTCCGCGCGAACGACCATGATGCGATCGCTCGAAGGGACGGTCTTCAGCCACGCCCGCGCCAGCACCTTGGCCTCATCCATCAGCGTCGCCGAGCGCGGACTTCCTGCTCTCGAACGAGCGCCCATCCATGCCGACGAATCGAGGATCAGGACGTGATCGCGCGTCGCACCTTCTTCCGGCCGCGCCCCGATCCGAACTCCCGCGAGCGCCAAAAGCAACAGCGCGATCCCCAGAATCTGCAGCAGCATCGACCACGGCTGTTGGATCCGCCGCCGTTGCTGCACCTGCGAAGGCATCTCCGCCGGACGCCAGAATTTCAGCGTCGCCACCGTCTGCCGCCGCCGCGAGCGGTCGAGCAAATATAAAGCGACCACACCCGCTGAGATCGCCGAAAACAGCGCCAGGAATTCGCCAAAGCCGAGGTTCAGGAAGAACACTTTAGGCCATTCCTCCCGCCGTCACCATCGGACCGAACATCGCTTCTTCAACCGGCAGCGACGTCGGCAAGCCCGCGTACCGTCCGCCATTGCGCAACGCGAGACGTCTCACTTGCGCGGCGTATTCATCAAATGCCTCGGTGTATTGTTGCCGCGCAGAAGGATCGAACGACAACTCGAGGTTCGCACCCGTCTCCGCATCTTCGAGCGCAAGTTCGCCTTCCCATGGCGGAACGCGATCCTCGTCCGCCCAGATATGCACGAGCAGCAGTTCATGACCGTAGTCGGACAGGTACTGCAGCGGCTTCAAACAGTCCTGATCGTCGAGGAAATCCGAAATGATGATCAGCAGCCCGCGCTGCGCGTACTCGTGGTTGAACTCCCGCGCGACCTTCAGAAAATCCCCCGCGCCCGCCGGTTTCAAATTCGAAAGAAAATCCGCCGCGGGCATGAAGCGATGCCGTCCGCCACCACACAGAAACGCGTGATCCAAATGATCGCTGAATGGCTGAATCGTGATCAGATCGAGCTTTACGAGTCCGACGAAGCACAGCGCCGCCGCGACCCGGCGAGCATACAAGAACTTCGAATGCGCACCCGTCGTCATCGACTTGCTGATATCGATCAGCACCCGCACAGGCACGCGCGGCTCCACCTGAAACATCTTGAGGAACATCTTCTCAAGGCGCATGAACGCACGCCAATTTACGGCGCGCAAATCATCGCCCGGATGGAAGTTGCGATGATCGAGAAACTCCAGGCCCGAGCCCGCAAAGCGCGACCGGTTATGTCCACCGACCAAGCCTGGAAAGGACTTCTGCCAGTGGAGCGTCAACCGTTCCAACCGCTCCAGGAAGTGCCGGTCTACGAGAGGTTCAACGTTCTTCATGGCTTAACCAGCGCTTAGGCATGCATCGCGGCGGAAACGCCTTGGATGATGCGACTGAGCACCGATTCGGTTGTCTGCCCATCCGCATGGGCGTCAAAATTCAAGATGATCCGATGGCGCAATACCGAAGGCGCGATCTTCTGTATGTCGTCGATGCTCAATTGCAGCCGCCCCTGGATCAGGGCATAAACGCGTCCACACTCGACCAAAGCCTGCGCGCCGCGCGGCGAACTTCCATAACGAATGTACTTCGCGGCAAACTCATGCGCGCCCGCCGTACCCGGCTGCGTCGCCATCACGAGGTCAATCGCATAGTCGCGTACGTGCGGCGCGACGAGCACGTCGTGGCACACCTTGCGCAACTCCATAATCTCTGGACGCGTCAGCATCTGATTGAGTTCCACATCGCCGCGCTGCACGGTGCGCTCGACGATCCGATTCAGGTCCTCACGCGAAGGATATTCGACCAGAATCTTCATGAGGAACCGGTCGAGCTGCGCTTCCGGCAGCGGATAAGTCCCTTCCATCTCGATCGGATTCTGCGTCGCCATAACCAGGAACGGCGACTCGAGTTCATGCGTCACGGTGCCGCTAGTGACCGTGCGTTCCTGCATGGCCTCGAGCAGCGCGGATTGCGTCTTCGGCGTCGCGCGATTGATCTCGTCCGCCAGCACCAGGTGAGCGAAAATCGGCCCCGGCTGGAACCGCATTCCCTTCGATCCCCTGTCGTCGGTTTCGATCATCATGGATCCGACAATATCGCCCGGCATCAGATCCGGCGTGAACTGAATGCGCGAATATTTCAAATGCAGGACGCGCGAAAGCGTCCGCAGGAGTGTAGTCTTGCCGAGGCCCGGAACTCCCTCGAGCAGCACGTGTCCGCCCGAGAGCAGACAGATCAAAACGCCGTCGACGACATCCTGCTGGCCGACGATCACTTTGGCGATTTCCTGACGGACTGAATTCAGTTTTGCGACGGACTGACGGAGTGAATCCTCATTGAGCACCCCACTATTGTAAGCCGTCCCACCCGCGGACGAAGTTGGAGAGCCGCCTGGGACCCCGTTTGTTCGACTGGCCATTCTTCAGAGACGCACTGATCGACGAAATGTTACCCGTCTATGTCAATCATAAAACCGGTCGCGGAACACGCCGTTCGTCTTCCGCTATCGGCGCGTCATTGATGCTCGCCAGCCGGCGCCGCATCAGGCCGTCATCATCGAATTCCCACAATTCGTTCCCATACGACCGGTACCACTGCCCCGCTTCATCGTGCCATTCGTACTCGAACGTCACCGCCATGCGATTCCCCCGGAATCCCCACAGCGTCTTCTTCAAACGGTAGTCCAGCTCTTTGGCCCACTTCCGGTACAGAAAGGCCTTGATCTCCTCACGCCCATGCAGGAACTCCGTCCGGTTCCGCCATTCCGAATCGAGCGAATAAGCCAGCACAACCTTCTCCGGATCCCTGGTGTTCCAGGCATCCTCAGCAGCCTGCACTTTAGCCGCGGCGGACTCCTGATCAAACGGTGGACGCAAGTTCATAGTTGGATTATCTCGCGGACCCCTACTTCTTGACCGGAATCCAAATCTCGAATCCGCCCTCGCCCGTCATCGGATTAAACGACTCCGTGTAGCGTTCGAACTCCGGCCCTCCGACCGCCTTGTATCCATATTCAGGTAGCCACTGGTTCCAGATATCAGTCCACGTCTGCCGCGCCGTCGACACGTGCCCGCGATGCAGGAAGACAGCGTACCGCTGCTCCGGAATCCGCAGCCTACTCAGCTCCGAAGGCACCCGCGTGAAGTCGGATACTTCAACCCCCGCCATATAATCCATGTTCCCGGCATCGTCGGCGTTGCACAGCACTCCATAGCCAGTGAATCCGATCTGGCCCGGAATGGTTCCGATATACGGCGCGAACCTTTGCCACAGCGCGGGCGGATTCATATTCGGTCCACAGCGTTCGCTCAGTCCAGCGATCAGCATGACCTTGCCGTCCTCAAATCGAGGCGGCTCCAGCTTCGTCATTACAGGTTGTTCCATTTGAATAGGCTCCATTAATTCGATCGTTTCGAGATTGCCTTTGCGCGCGCACCATTTCTGGAGTCAATCCGAATTGGCCGCGAAAGGCGCGTGTGAAAGCTTCATGCGAGTTGTAACCCGCCTCGAGCGCGACAGCGAGAATGTCCGGCGCCCCCGCGGCCAATGCGCGAGCCGCCCCAGTCAACCGGCGGCCGCGCAAATATTGCATGACCGGACATCCCGTCGCGAGCCCAAACGCGCGCGACAGATGATACTTCGATACACCCGCGGTCTGCGCAATGTCATCGAGAGTAATCTCCTCGCCGGTATGGCTCTCGATGTACCATAGCGCCTTTCCGACAGGACTCGCGGTGTCGTTTTTCAGCATTCGACTCTCTGCACTCAGCCAGAATAACCGGTCGCCCGGCGCGTCATTTGATCGCCATTGCTTACCATCGCCCGCTTGCGCCAACTGTGTGAAATGCGATATGCATTGATGTCACCATGAGTAAACGCAGCTCTATCGGTTCCTGGGCCTTCACCATCGGACCCTACGCCGATCACCCCATCGACTTCGACACCGTTTGTACGAAGCTCAAGGAACTCGGATTCAACGGCCTCGAACTCGGCGCCTTCCCGCCTCATCCCAACCCAGGCAATCCGAATGGATCGAACGATGGATGGGCCGGAGCCATGCCCGAAAAGTCCCAACGCGCCGAACTGAAAGCGCAAATGGCGTCCCGCGGACTCGGCTTCAGCGGCATCTGCCCGAACCTCTGGGGCGAGAAGCTCGTCAACACCGACGACTCGTCAAAGTACATCGCCGAGTTCAAAACGAATTCGGAATTCGCCAAGGATCTCGGTATCACCGGCCTTCGAGTCGACACCGTGCAGCCCCCCACGATCCATCGCGACATCGACTACCAAACGGCCTTCGATCGCCTAACCAAGACGTGGCAAACGTGCTGCGACATCGCCGCCGATAACGGCCAAACCGTCACCTGGGAATTCGAGCCGGGCTTCGCGTTCAACAAGCCGAGCGACGTCGTTCGCGTCCACGACGGAGTCAACCGCGCGAACTTCGGCATCCTCTACGACACCTGCCACGGCCAAATGGTCGGCGTCGTCGGCGCGCGTCAGGAAGGCGAAAAGGAAGTCTTCGGCAATCAGATCGAATTCATCCACAAACTCGCCGGCCGCATCAATCATATCCACCTGATCGACTCCGACAACAAGTGCCACAAGGATGCGAAGGGCGAAGACGAAACCTCCGCTCATCCCCCGTTCGGACTCGGCTTCCTCGACTTCGACGCCATCATGCCGGAACTCATCAAAGCCTATCGTCTGCCCCACGACTGGTGGACCATCGACCTCTGCTTCTGGCCTGACGCCTGGACCGCCACCAGCACCTGCAAGCGCAAGCTCGATGAACTAATCGCCAACTACGGGAACTGATCCAAAATGTCCAAAGAACTGCGCGTCGGAATGGTCGGCTATGGCTTCATGGGCCGCACCCATTCGAACGCTTATAAACGCCTCAACGACTTCTTTCCAGTCGAGCATCGGCCCGTTCTGAAAGCCGTCTGTGCGCGCGATCCGAAGAAAGCCCAAGCCTTCGCCGACAACTGGGGTTACGAACGCGTCGAGACCGACTGGCGCAAGCTGGTCGCCGCGGATGACATCGACCTGATCGACATCGGATCGCCCAACGACACGCACTTCGAAATCGCCATCGCCGCCGCGAAAAATGGCAAAATGATCCTCTGCGAAAAGCCGCTGGCGATGAACGTCAAAGAAGCCGAGGCCATGACGAAAGCCGTCGAAAAGGCGGGCGTCCCGAACATGGTCTGGTTCAATTACCGCCGTGTACCCTCGATCGCCCTCGCCAAGCAACTGGTCGACGAAGGCCGCATCGGCAAGGCGTTCCACTATCGCGCGACCTACCTGCAAGACTGGACCATCGCCGCCGACGTCCCGCAAGGCGGCGCCGGATTGTGGCGTCTCGATGCCGCCGTAGCAGGCTCCGGAGTCACCGGCGATCTGCTCGCGCATTCGATCGACACCGCCATGTGGCTCAATGGCCCGATCCGCAATGTCACCGCGAAGACTGCGACGTTCGTCAAAGAGCGCAAGCACGCAATCACGGGAAAAGTGCAGCCCGTCGGAATCGACGACGCCTGCATGTTCCTCGCCGAGTTCGACAACGGCTCCATGGGAACGTTCGAATCCACGCGTTACGCCCGGGGACGCAAAAACTTCAATACGTTCGAAATGAACGGCGCCGACGGCAGTGTCTATTTCGACCTCGAGGAGCCTGAATATTTGCAGTATTTCGAGTACAAACAACTGCAATCCGGCAAGAAGCTCGAGTCGCACGTCACAGGCTGGCGCAAGATCCACACCACGAATTCCGAGCATCCTTATATGAATCGCTATTGGGTGCCCGGAACCTGCATCGGTTACGAACACACGTTCCTGAACGCGCTCGCCGACTTCGTGATGGGCATTGAATCTGGCAAGCCCACGCAGCCCGATTTCCGCAACGCGCTGCAAACGCAGAAAGTCTGTGATGCCGTGCTGAAATCCGCGAAATCCGGCAAATGGATGGCAACTGGAGTAGAGTTGTAAGAAATGTTTGGATTGATGCGAGCGCGCACCTGCGCCAAACACACCGAGCCCTGGAAGCAATGGCGCAACCACTATTGCGGCACTTGCAAAACGATCGGCGCGCGTTACGGCCAAGCCGCGCGCATGGCGTTGAATCACGACACCGTGTTCCTCTCCGAGCTGTTGACGTCGCTTCGCCCGCAAGCTCATCTTGAACAGAGCTCCGCGTACCGCTCGTTCAACTGCATGACTCTTCCGAAGCGCGATGACGAGATGCCAGCGATTCTGCGTTACGCAGCCGCGGCCACGCTCGTGCTGACGGAATTCAAAGTCATCGATCACATCGAGGACACCGGCAAGCGCCGTTGGCGAAGCCTCGCCCGCGTATTTTCGAAAGCCTTTCGCGCGGCCGAGCGGGACTTAAAAGAATTGCGATTCCCTGTCGCCGCTCTACGGGATGCGCTCCACACGCAATCGGCGCGTGAACAATCCGGTTCGACGATCGCGGACTTTTCCGCGCCCACCGCGGAAGCAACGCGTCTGTTCTTCGCTCACGGCGCAAACGTCGCCGAGCTCGGGCCCGAAGCTGGCGAGACGCTCGCACGAATCGGCCGCGCTTTCGGTGAACTCGCCTACTTGCTGGACGCGTTCGAAGATTACGATAAGGACCGAACGTCCGGTGCATTCAACGCGGTTCGCGCCGCCTATCGGATCGAGGACCGCACTCAGCCGCTCGCGGATGACACGAAGCAAGAGATCGTCGCGCAACTGCAAGCGCTCGTCGCGGCCATTCGCGCCGATCTCGAACTATTGCCGCTTACGCCGGAAGTCGCGGCATCCTTCGGCAGCCGGCTTAAATCAAACGTCGATTCGAAACTCGGCCTACGCATTTGTTGCGCGCCCAAAGCCGGACGAACGAAAATCTCGAGAAAGCAGCGTTGGGATAATGCCATCCAATTCGCCCGGCGCATTTCGAACGACGCGCCGAAATGGCGAGCTCCGTTGACTGTCGGAGCCGTCGCATTGGTCGCCTATCTCGCGCCCGCGCACAGCCGCGCCGCGACAAGTCCGTCAGAATGTCTCTCGCTTTCTTTTAATTTGATGGCGCTCGGATCCGTGTTCGCCCTGGCCGTATCAGGGCCCATTCCTCCCGTAGATCCGAGCATCAATCCCGGCACAATCGCGAAAGCCGCCGCCGCTGCAAGAGGAAAAGCATCCGCAGGACGGAGCGGCAGAGGCGCTGGAGGCGGCGGCGGAAACTGCGGATGCTGCAACACCTGCACTTGCTGCGACGATTGCTGTTGCGATTCCGACTGCTGTACCTGCTGCGCGTGCGAATGGCTATCCTGCGAAGGCTGTAGCTGCTGCGGCGATTGTTGCGGAAGTTGCGGTAATTGCGGAGATTGTTGCAGTGGCTGCGGTGACTGTGGTGACTGCTGCAGTGGTTGTGACTGCTGACCAGTTAGCGCCCACACCACGCCGCATAATTGAATTATGCTAAAGCCATGCTTAAGAGGGTGGCTTTCATTTCAATCATATGTCTGTCAGCAGTAGGAACATTCGCCCAATCCGCGGCGGATTTCTCCGGTGAATGGAGATTAAACCCCGCACGGTCGGAGATCAACAAACAAACCGCACCGTCGGATATCTACCTGAAAATCGATCAATCCGCCGCCTCAGTTATCGTCTTGGCTACCGCGACTGAAGGCGCTCCTGCGCGATCGGTTCTATATCCTCTCGATGGAAGAACCGAAGTGCGTAAAGCCGGCGGACTCTCTTACAGCACGCAGACGAAATGGGAAGGTGCCGCCATGTTGGCCAACATCCTGGTCGGCGGCACCGGCACCAGCTACACGATCATGGAGCGTTGGAAGCGCTCGTCGAGTGGCTCGACCCTCACGATCCGCAGGAACATTGTGGACGCCCACGGCGAGACGGAGTCCACGCTCGTCTACGAAGCTCCCGCCATGCCAAGGCCGGTTCTGTCGAGCGCCGCCGCCCACGAAGGAATTCCCGCGCCCGCACAGGCGCCTAGAGCAGGTGATGACTTCATCGTCCCTTCCGGCACTCGCGTGCTGCTGCAACTGAAGAACGCGGTTGACACGAAGCACAGCGCGGTCGGCGACCGCGTCTATCTGCAAACGTCCATGCCCGTTTTCATCAATCAACATATGGTGATTCCGGTCGGCAGTTACGTCATGGGAACGATCACCGAGTCGCAGCGCGCGCCCAAAGGAAAGGGACATTCGTTGTTGAATATCAGCTTCGATTCCCTCACTCTTCCCAACGGAGTGACTCGTGATTTCCGATCCCGCGCCGGCAGCGTCGATACGGCAGCGAACCTCGATCGTGACGAAGGCCGGCTCACCGGCGGAAACAATAACGGCAAAAATGCGAAGACCGTCGGCACCACCGCCGCCGAAGGCGCTGCCATCGGCACACTCGCCGGAGCCGCTCGATCCGCGCCCTTGACCGGCCTTGGCATCGGCGCCGCAGCCGGAGGAGCCGCTGGATTGATAGGCGTCCTGATGTCGCGCGGACCCGATGTCGTCCTGCATCCCGGCGCTTCAGTCGAAATGGTGCTCGACCGTGATATCCGGTTTACTTCCGACGAACTGACGAGCCCGGGTCGATAGAAGTCGGCGGCGCCGCCGGCGGAGCTAACAGCCCCAGGCTCTGGAGTGCCGCGATGTTGCCAGCGAGAACCTTTTCAACCAGATCGTATTTCGGAGTGTCAGTCGTATCGAGCAATCCGAACGCGTCATGCTCGCCGTATATGACAGCAGGCCCGCTGTCTCCCGTGGGAACTCCTCCGCGGCCCGCGATCGGTTCGTCATGATATTCGAACCAGGAAACTCCGATTACATTCGGATAGGCGCTCGTCGCAGCCAGCCATTGCGCGTAACGGTCGCCTCCATCGGAATCTGTCAACGTCTCATTCTGGACATACTGCGTAGTATCGAATCCGCGCCAGCCCCCGTAAGCGCCCGGGAATGAAAACTCGCCGATCAAAACAGGCTTGCCCGAGGCTTGTATCAATTGATCTAAATATGGCTCGACGAACTGTGGCACGTAATAATCGAAGCCGACCACATCGGTGTTAGCCGCCTGTAGTACCCAATCCTGACTATTGACCCACCAATTCGGCACGATCCACCATCCCAGAAACAAATGATTCGGATCGATTGATTTCACGGTCTGATAGAGCGTCCGATAATAATTGTTCGCGAAGAACTGCCGTAAAGTCTCAACATCGGCCGCCGGAGCCTGTGGAACCGTAGCGTACGCATCATTCACGCTCGACGCCTGAATGTTCCA
>DASXZC010000297.1:0-3698 GCA_036502165.1 Bryobacteraceae bacterium | reverse complement strand
TGTTGGGGAAGTAGGCACGATCCGTCGCGTACGGCGGCTGGATGGTGTCCCTAAAGATATTCGGATTGTATGCCCAGTACAAACGGAACGGGGCGTTGACGACCGGCATCATGACCTGCAGTTCGAGACCGGTCGATGAGCGGGGCGCTTGAGAACCAGGGACGATCTTGGCGCGGGCGTCGAAGCCGGCTTCCGGGAACGTCTGGTTCAACAACTGCAGGCGGGCGTCGTTGAGGCGCAACTCGCCTGGGCGGGTCAGCTTGTCGATTCCGGCATCGAAGAACGCGGCGAGCCATACGGGGCCGAAGATCGGAATGCGGTATTCGAGGTTGCCAACGGCTTGCGTATCGGCGCCGGGTGAAACGAACTGATAAGCGGGGATCGCCATCGTCACGTTGGCACGGGTCTTGGTTCCATCCGGATTCAGCACCACAATGGTGCGCGGACTTCCGTCGTTATTGTAGACATTCACCGACCCCTCGGTCGGTAAATAGGCGAACGGCGTAATCTGCCAGCTATAGAATCCGCGAATGTCGTTCTCACCACCCATGTAGAAGCGGTTGAACGGAGGCGCCGTCTTGCCGCCGTAGCCGGTGATGTAGCGGCCGAGGAAGTGCATGCCGATCACATGTCCGCGCTTGAAGCCTTTGCGGAAGTACTTCATGTCGAGCTGCGGTTGAATGGTGTTCACTCCGCCGCCGAGGATCGATCCGGCGAAGGCGAGCGAAGCGAAGATGCTCTTGCCCGCGGTCGGCGTGATCGGATGGTTGACCGTATTGTACGTGTAGGACGGCGTGATCGAACTGGTCTTGATTCCATCAAGCGAACTCGGCCCGTTCAACTGTTGATAGGGCGAGTAGTCGAAGTACGTGGCGGCGGCGGGCGTCAATGTTTGGATATTCTGCACCGAATATCCATAGCTGATGCCGACACGGGCGAAGCTGCGCTTCAGCAAGGTGCTGGCGAACACCGTAAACCCGCGGCCGTTCGAGGTGTAATTCAAGAGGTTCTGCGAGCCTAACGAATTGTAAGCGGCGATCAGGTTCTGGCCTGACGTGAGCGAAACTTCGCGCGCCTGATTGTAATTGAAGCGATTGACGAAGACCGTGAATCCGGCTTGAATCGGTTTGTCGAACAGATACGGCTCGGTGAACGAGAACGTCGCATCGCGCATGCGATCGCCCAATTGGGTTTGCAGCGAGAGGGTCTCGCCGAGGCCGAGGAAGTTATTCGTCGAATACGAGAATCCGATGAAGCTGCCGGCGATTCCGGATACGCCGCCGTTCAATTGCACGGAGTTCTTGCCGCGTTCTTTCACGCGCAGCGTAATGTCGACAGTATTGTTCTTGGTATCCTGCCGTAAATCGTAGCTCTCGTTTTCCTTGAGGACTTCGAAGTAGCCGAGCTGATTCAGGCGCAGGATGCTCAGTTCCCAGAATCGCTGGTTGAACATGTCGCCCTCGTCGATGAGCAGTTCGCGGCGGATGACTTTATCGCGCGTGGTGGTGTTGCCTGAGAAATCAATGCGGCGGACGAAGAACTGCTTGCCTTCATCGATCGCCAGCGTGAAGTCGACCGTCGCATTCGCGATATCCGGATTGGGATCCGGCTCGGCGACCATGTTGATGTAGCCGAACTCGCCGTAGAGCTTTTGCAGGGCCTTTAGACCCTTTTCGATTTTCGCGGTCGAGAAGACGTCGCCTTCACGCATGCCGAACAGCGGAGCCATCAGAACTTCCGGAGTCTTGAAGAGCTTTACACCGGTGAAGTTCACTTTCTTCAAATAGAAGAGCTTGCCTTCCTCAACAGTGAGCGTGATGTTGGCGGCCTTGCCGGGCTTCGGCGAATAGAGCAGTGGAATGCGCATGTGGCCGTGCGGATTGGTGTCGACGACTTCCGTCTTGTGATCGACCACGCGAGCAGTGAAGTAGCCCTTCTGCTGCATCATGACGCGGACGCGATCCATGTCCTCGTCGAGCTTCGTCGAATCGTAAGTCCTCGGCCAGATTTCCTCGAAGAAAATCGAATACGGGATGCCGATCGGTTTCAGGTTCTTCATCGCCTGGCGGATCGCCTTGGCGCTGAAGACGTGATTGTTCTTGACGATGATGTCGCCGACTTTGACCTTGGGACCTTCGTTGATGATGAAGTCGAGCTCCATCGAGGAAGGCGGAATCTGGCGGATCTGCGCATCGACCTTGGCGAACTGGCGGCCGCGCTCGGCGAGATACTCGAGCAGAACGTTCTTCGCGCGCTGGACCTTGTTCGGATCGTATTGCGATTCGACCTGTAGACCGACCTTGCGTTCCTTGTAGCGGTCGAGGATTTCCGACAGCGTGATCGACTTGTTGCCTTCGTACTTGATGGTGCGGATGACGCGGCGCTCGGTGACGACAAAGCGAAGGATGTAGCCGGTCTTACCTGGTTCCTTTTCGAGCTTGATGTCGTCGAAGCGGCCTGTGTTCCACAAGGCCATGAAGTCGCGGTTCAATGTTTCCGGGTCGATCTTGTCGCCTTTTTTGGTGAAGATCAAAGCCCGCAGGGTGTCCTGGGGAACGCGGCGCGATCCGCGAAATTCGATAGCTTCTACTACATCGGGAAGCGGACCTGCGACGGTCGCGTCCTGTTGAGGAGCTGGCTTGGCCGCCGGTGTTTCCGGCTTCGCCGGTTCCACTGGGACTGTCTCGAAAGGAGTCCCCGGCCGCTGCTTCTTCTGAGGCGGAGGTTGCTGTACTTGCCCTGGCTGTGGCTGTTGTTGTGCGAAAACAGCCGGCGCTGTCACGACCGCTGCGCAAAACCAAATCACTAGACAGACCGCGAGGGCGTACAGGCGTCCGGGCCTGTGAAGCTTCATTTAAACCAAGTTCCTTTCCACTCTGCGCTTGTGATACGAGACGTTGCCCCTGATTGGCGGGCGCGTGATCCACTCGATGCTCTGGCTTCGAGTGGGGGGTAGCGGCCCAAACTTTCCTATTCTAACCGATGTTGAGGCACGATTTCACCCGCACCCCTCCCCGCGTTTGCATTTGGAATGCCAGATCCGTTCCGAGTTCCGGCATTGCCCTGCCACAAACGCCAATGAGGAGGCCAGCTCTCATAGACTTGGGAGGTCCGCGAGAGGACGAAGCCGAAAATCATGTGTCCCAGCAACGTGGCGGGCTGGGAAGCGTAAATCGGGACGAGCGGTCCGATAAGCTTGAACACGCTTCCGAAGCTGATGAAAAACCAGATGACTCCGCAGGAGAGACCCAAAAGAAGTGACACCATGCGCCCACGTGTGCGGGCAAAGCACACCCCGAAGACGATGCCTGCCAGACCGCTCAGCAGGATCTCGACGGCGAGCCCGGCAAGGGTCGCCCGGCCGAGGCCGCGGCGCAGCGCGGAGGACCCATAAACGACCGATCCCAATAAATTCAGGAAGCTCCACCAGGACTGTCCACGGAGGATGGAATTGGCGCACAGGAAGACGATCGTCGCGAGTCCGCCGGCGACGCCGGTCTCGAGGCCAGCGAGCGCGCTGAGTTCGAAATCCCGTGCACGGGCGTAGCGGTTGACGTTCTGGGGACTCGCCTGTTCCGGATCCGTTTCCGTATACATGTTTGACACGAGGGGCCGGATTCGACCACTGCTTCCGCGCGCGTCAGCGGGACAGATCGATGCCCAACTTTTTCAATTCCTCGGCATAATATCGCCGGTGG
>DASXZC010000296.1:0-5974 GCA_036502165.1 Bryobacteraceae bacterium | reverse complement strand
AAGGGATGGCGGAGATGCGCAAGGAAATCGCCATCAATCCGGACTTCGCGATGGCCCACTACAAACTGGGGGACGCTTACACCCGCCGCGAGGATTGGGACGCCGCTATCCCGCCCCTCGAACGCTCCGTCTGGCTCAATCCCGACTACAGCGGCCCGTATATCCTGCTCGGCAAAGCGTACTTCAAAAAGAATGACTTGGGGTCCGCCGAGGGCATGCTGCGGCGGGCGATCAAGATGGATCCCGGCAACTACCAGGCCCACTACATTCTGGGGCAGGTGCTGATGAAGGCCGGGAAGCAGGAAGAGGGTCGCAAGATGCTTGAACAGTCCCAGCAGCTCCGAGGGCCGGGCCAGAAGTGAGGCTTGCGGATGGAAATCAGTATTCCTGAGCTATCAACTTCCGTTTTCTGAATGTAATCGCTTAACTTGTCTTGTCAACCGTAGCGTTTCGTGCCAAACTTTAGGGAACGTGCCTCAAGCCAACGGGCTTCCCAAATACAGGCAGATCCTCGACGATCTGCGCCGTGAGATCCAGATCGGCCGCCACAAACCCGGCGACCGCCTCCCCAGCGAAGCCGATCTTGGGACGAAATATCAAGTTTCGCGGCTGACGATCCAGCGCGTTCTCAAGGAATTACAGATCGAGGAAATGATCGAACGGCGCGCCGGTTCCGGCACGTATGTCCGTAAGAGAGTAGAAGTTGTAGGCCATTTGTTCGGCCTGCTGATCCCCGGGCTGGGTGACACCGAGGTGTTCGAGCCGATGTGCCAGGGGATGGGTAGGGCCGGCCGCGTCGGGGGGCACGCGCTGCTCTGGGGCGACACCGCCTATGGATCCGCGGGCCGTGAGCATCAGGCTAGACAACTGTGCGCGGATTACATTGACCGCAAGGTTTCCGGGGTCTTTTTCGCACCTATCGAGTTCATTCCGAACAAAGATGAAGTCAACTTGTCCATCTCTGAAGCACTTTGCTCCGCCGGTATTCCGATTGTATTGCTTGATCGCTGCATCAAGAACTACCCTGAGCGTTCGCGTTTCGATTTAGTTGGAGTCGACAACAGGCGTATTGGCTGTCGGATTACAAATTACCTGCTAAGTCAGGGTGCAATTCGGCCGCTTTTCTTCGACCGTCCTCATTCCGCGCCCACGGTCGAGGCCCGGGCACGAGGATTTCGCGATGTCTGCCCCACCGGCGCCGTTGTGCATGCCGAGCCCTCCGACCGCGCCCTGGTCCGGCGGATCATGGAGGAACATCGTCCGGATGGCATCGTGTGCGCGAATGATGAAACCGCGGCTAAGCTGATGCAGTCACTCGAGGAAGTCGGCTATCGCGTTCCCGATGCGGTGAAAATCACCGGCATTGATGACGTGCGCTACGCGAGCCTGCTGACCGTCCCACTGACCACTATGCGCCAGCCGTGTGTGGAAATGGGAGAAATGGCGATCCATCTGATGCTGAGCCGGATCGCGCAACCGGATCTGCCCGCTCGTGATCTGCTGCTCGACTGCAAGATGGTTGTACGGCAATCCTGTGGTGAAAAACGATAATTTAGCCAAGTCGGATTCCCTCGATCTGTACGGTATGAAATCATCTATCAGGATTGTTCACTCTCCACGGAGCTCAGACGAATCCCTCTCCCTCGGAAAAAGTCGCCAATTTCCGAAATCTACTAAAAATGAGATTATCGGGAGACATTTCATTGCGGTGCTTGTCTTCCTCGCCACCTTCCAAATCGCCGCGCTGGCGCAGACGAAACACATCGTCGTGATCGCGCACCGCGGCGAACATCTGCATCATCCGGAAAATACCATCCCCGCTTTTGAAGCCGCCGTCGCCGCCGGCGCGGACTTCTTTGAACTCGACGTCCGCACGACCTCCGACGGCAAACTGGTGCTCATGCACGACTCGACGGTCGACCGCATGACCAACGGCAAAGGTGCGGTCTCCGCGCTGACGTTCGACGAGATCCGCAAACTCGAAGTCGGATTAAAGATGGGCACCGAATTCGCCGGCACCCGCGTGCCGACATTCGACGGGGCACTCGCGTTCGCACACGGCAAGATCGGCGTCTACGTCGACAGCAAACACATCTCGCCGCATGATGCAGTCGATGCCCTGACGCGCCGCGGCATGCTCGATCAGGTGGTTGTTTATGGAGGCCGCAATTATCTCAAAGAGGTGTCGACGCTCGAGCCGAAGCTGAAGGTGATGCCGGAGGCGGAGAATCCAACGACGCTCCGGTCGCTGCTCGAACTGCTTCCTTTAAAGGTCGCCGCGTTCGACGCGAAGGATTTCACTGATGAAACGATCGCAGTCGCAAAAGGCGCCAAGGTTGCCATCTACGTCGATCGCCTCGGCGGCGCCGACAATCAAGAAGGTTGGCAGAATGCGATCGACCGCGGAGCGGCGGGAATCCAAACGGATCATCCTGCGGAATTGGTCGCGTATTTGAAGTCGAAGAACTATAGGTAAAACCGATTAGCTACCTATGATTCAGTTTTCAATTGCCTTTGTATGTTTCCTTGCCGGGATTGGTTTGTCGTGGCTGTTTCTCATGGGCCGTGTAACAGCGCTAAAGAACACGCTGGATAGTATGGAGAGCGAGAGGGGAGCGGAACGGGAACGGCAGGCCTTACTCGAACAGCGCATCAATTCCCTCACGGCAAAAGAGGCTGATGCCTCGGCCCGCCTCGAAACCGAGCGCGCGGCCGCAAGGCTCGCACAAACGCTACTCGAAGATCAACTGCGAACCCGGAACTCGGAACTTGGCGAGCTGCGGGATCGCGCCAGCCTTCTCTCCGTTCAGAAGGTGGAACTCGAGACCCGTGCGGAGGTGGAAAAAGAGTCCATTGGCCAACAAATTCGCCTGTTGCAGCAAGCGGAGGACAAGCTCACGCTCACGTTCAAGGCCATTTCGAAAGACGTGTTGTCCCAGAACAGCGAGACCTTCCTCGACTTGGCAAAGGCCAAGCTGTCGGGCGTAGAAGCGTCAGTTTGCGCCGACCTTGCGCAGAAGCAACTGGCGATCGATGCCCTTGTCTCGCCGGTGCGGACATCGCTCGCTCAAGTCGACGAGAAGATCCAGCAACTGGAACGTGCACGGGAAGGCGCTTACTCGGAACTTCGCCAACAAGTGAGGAGCCTCGGTGAGGGACAAATGCGTCTGCAGGCCGAAACGGGAAAGCTGGTGACAGCTTTACGTTCGCCGATCGTCAGAGGACGCTGGGGAGAAATACAGCTCAAAAGAGTCGTTGAAATGGCGGGAATGTTGGATCGTTGCGACTTCGACACCCAGCGAACCGTTCATGACCAGGACGGAAGCCTTCGTCCTGACCTCGTCGTCAATCTTCCTGGCGGTAAGTCGATTGTGGTTGACGCCAAGACGCCCATCGAGGCGTACCTGCAGGCACTCGAGGCCGGAGACGATGAACTGCGCAAGGACAGAATGATCGCGCATGCGCGCCATGTGCGGATGCACATCTCTGCGCTCGGCAAGAAGTCGTACTTCGAGCAATTCCAACCTTCGCCCGACTTCGTGGTGCTGTTCTTGCCCGGGGAATCGTTCTACAGCGCCGCGCTCGAAAGCGATCCAACTTTGATTGAGTTCGGGACCAGCCAGAACGTTCTGCTCGCGACTCCCACGACACTGATCGCCCTGTTGAGAACGGCGGCTTATGGCTGGCAGCAGGACTCGCTGGCGGCGAACGCGGCTAAGATCAGAGACCTGGGAAAGCAATTACATGATCAGATCCGAACGATGACGCATCACTGGAACGGCGTCGGTTCCAGACTGCAGAAGGCCGTTGATGCATATAACCGGGCTACCAATTCGCTCGAGACGAGAGTGCTCGTCAGCGCGCGCCGCTTGGAGGAACTGGAGGTCGTCCTCCCGGGGCGGGAACTGGGCGCGGCATTACCAGTTGAGGGAAGCGTTCCGAGATTGCTGGCAGCGGTGGCTGGCGCGAGTTACCCGGCCGTTCCGAGTCCTGTTGATGACGAAGCCTAAAGGCACAGCTATTCGATCGTATCGGGCGCGAGCGCGATGTTCTTCTCGCCCGCATTCTTCTTTTCCCAATACTTCCGCACCCAGGCTTCCCAACTCTTGCCTGCCGCCGTGTCGCGGCCGGTAAAGGCGAGACCAGCGATCTCGGAATAGGGAATCGACAATTTTTCGAACGATTCCTTAGGAATTACGCGGACCACGGAATCCGCGAGCGTCTTACCTGCCTTGCGATCGAAGACATAGCACTCGAGCTTCGCGCCGTCTTTCTTCGTAATGGTGACGTCGCCGCGATAGTTGAAGGCCTTCTCGAATGCCACCTGGATCTCAGCCTCGGAAGCGAGCGCCGGAATCCAACCTTCGAGCTGATCTTTCGATACTGCCGGAGCTACCTCGAGCTTGTCCGCGTCGGAACTGGTGCTCACGCGCTCGTCTTCTCCATCGTCTCTTTCGCAGCCGGCTGCAATTGCACCAGCGGATTGTGCGAGTGCACGGCCTGCACCGGCTCGTTCAATATCTCGAGCGCCACCGGATCCTTATAGAGCCGAATCGTTGCCCATCCGGTCTTCAGCAGGCCCTTCAGACTCGAGAACGTGTCGATCACCGCGGACGCCTCATAACCCGAATGCACCATGCAATTCGAGCATTTCGGATTGCCGCTCTCGAAGCCGTAGTTCTCCCATTCGGTCGCATCGAGCAGTTCCTGGAACGTGTCGGCATAGCCGTCTTGCAACAAATAACAGGGCTTCTGCCATCCGAACATGTTGTACGTCGGCATGCCCCACGGCGTGCAGGCATATTCGCGTTCGCCCATGAGGAATTCCTGGAACAGCGGCGACAGATTGAATTTCCAGCTCTTCTTCCGGTTCGAGAGGATCGCCCGGAACAGCCGGCGCGTCCGCGCGCGGCCGAGGAAATGGCTCTGGTCGGGCGCCTTCTCATATTGATAGCCCGGTGAGACCGTCATGCCTTCGACGCCGAGCGCCATCATCTCATCGAAAAACGAACGTACACTGCGCGGATCCACTCCATCGAACAGAGTCGCGTTGGTCGTCACGCGGAAGCCGCGTTTGACTGCTTCCTTGATGCCTTCGACCGCGTCGTCGTAACCGCCCTCGCGGCACACTGAGAAGTCGTGATGCTCGCGCTGCCCGTCCATATGGACATTAAACGTCAGGTACTTGCTGGGCGTGAAATTGCCGATCTTCTCTTTGAGCAGCAGCGCGTTCGTGCACAAATAAATGTACTTCTTGCGCGCGACCAGACCTTCCACGATCTTATGGATCTCGGGATGCATCAGCGGTTCGCCGCCGGGGATCGCGACCATCGGAGTGCCGCATTCATCAGCCGCGCGCAGGGCGTCCTCGACGCTCATGTTGCGCTTCAGAATATGAGCCGGATATTGAATCTTGCCGCATCCGGCACATGCCAGATTGCAGCGAAACAGAGGCTCCAGCATCATTACGAGCGGGAACCGTTTTTTTCCGGACATACGCTGGCGGATGACGTAAGTCGCAACCGTCCAGGCCTGAGAAATGGGAACCATGTTTTTGTTCGACTGAGCTTGCGGGGGACCAGTTACCAGTATAACGTCGGGACCCGTCCAAATGGAACCTTGTTGGGATGCGTTCCGCCAATCGGCCACCGTCGTCCTTCGCACTTCGATTCCGCCGATGAGAGCGTTGACCGCCATCCGTGACGCGATCAAAGTGTTGGATCCGAATCTACCGATGGTCGACGTCTTCACGATGAATCAGCAGATTTCGCACACCCTCCAACGCGAGCGCCTGTTCGCATGGCTCTGCGGCAGCTTCGGCGTCCTCGCTCTGGTCCTCTGCGTCGTCGGACTCTATGGACTCATGTCGCACATGGCCGCGCGCCGCACGCCGGAGATGGGGATCCGCATGGCGCTCGGCGCATCACGTCAGGACGTTCTCAGCCAAGTCCTCAGTGAAGGGATGAAGCTCGCG
>DASXZC010000295.1:0-2786 GCA_036502165.1 Bryobacteraceae bacterium | reverse complement strand
ACTCCATCATCTCGAGCGGCAAGGTTTCGCGCGGATTTATCGGCATCCGCTGGAGCCGTGATCAGAAGCCGGATACGCTGCGTGCGATCGGCATGAGCGCCGGTGTATTCGTCGAGAGCATCACACCCGGCGGTCCCGCTGACAAGGCGGGGATGAAAGAGAACGACGTGATCGTGGCCTTAAACGGACACGAAGTGAAAGACGGCAACGATCTGGTCAACCACGTTGCGGATCTCGACATCGGCACGACCGCGAACATCACGGTCGATCGCGACGGCAAGAAGCTCGACTTCAAGCTGACGATCGGCGATCGAGAGAAGGGAATGCTCGCCGACAACAACGGCGTCACCGATCCTGAGCCTTCGGAAAAGGGAGACATTCCCGTAACTCCGACCAACGCGTCGGTGAAGTTCGGAATGCGTCTGCAACCGTTGACTCCGGAAGAATCGAAGGCGCTGCCGACGGCCGAGAAGAAGGGCGTGCGTGTAGCGAGCGTCGAAGAGGGATCGTTCGCTGAGGATATCGGCCTGCGTGAGAACGACGTGATCGTTTGGGTCAATCGCCACACCGTCGGCAATATCGACGACGTGCGGAAGATCCAGACGCCGCTGAAGCCGGGCGATGCCGTGGCGTTTATCGTCGAGCGGCCGGTCGGAGTGCAGGGTACGAGCGTCGAGTATCTCCGGCAGACTCTGTCGGGAACGCTGCCTCAGCCATAGACTCCGCGCTACGACGCGGGCGAATTGCCACCATGAAAGCGGCCGAACAGGCGCGCTGTCATTACGCTGATCGCAAGGACTCCTAAGCCAAGGGCAACGATGTGATCCGTCGAGCGCAGGTCGAAGTTGCCCACCCGGCAGACCAGAACATAACCGATCACCAGATTGAAGAATCCCCAGAGGACGTTCACGGTCGAGGAGGAAAGTCCCTCGCCCGGCGGCTTCGCGAATGGGCTTTGGAACGGGCGCCCCATCAGTCCGCTGATGAAATGAGGGAGAGCGTTGGTCAGAAACACGCCGCCGAAGAAGTAGGAGACGTAGTGCGTCCATTCCATGTCAGGAGCTCCTTGAGTCGCTTTCGAGAAGATGGATGATCTCCTCAGTCGTACCAGTTTCGCCGATGCGCGGGAAGATCCGCGTGATGCTGTTGCTGTGAGCGTCAGCGTTCAGGTCAGTCATGGCGTCGATGGCGAGTGTCACATTGAATCCCAGCTCGTGAGCGTGGCGCGCGGTCGACTCGACACCCGCGCTGGTCGAGACGCCGGCGATCACGACCTGCGTGACGCGGAGCTTCTTGAGGTGCCCGTCGAGGCCGGTGTTCGTGAATGCGCCCCACGTCCGCTTCGTTATTGTATGGTCCGAAGGCTGGCGATTCAATTCAGGAGCGAGATCCGTCCATCCGGCAGGGAGCTCGCGAATTCTTGGAGCCTGCTCTGTGCGGCCCGGCGCCGCACCGTCGACATTGACGAGCACGACTGGCAGTCCACGGCGTCGGAATGCGTCAGCCAAGACGCTGGCACGTTTCACAATGTCGCTGACGGGATGGATCGCCGCCAAGCCGACGATGCCCTTTTGCAGATCGATCACGATGAGAGCAGTAATTTGGTCGATTGTTGTCAGGGACATCTTCTTAACCTCAGCCAAAAAAAACAGGGTTGGGTGAGGTGCCGTCCTCTACCCAGCCCTGGTCTCATTGGTCTTCCGGCAACGCCGGTTGGGGAACCAATTGAGGAAGGATTTGTCCTGCAGGCCCGCGGAGAACGTAGTTCGCGAGGGAACTGACGCCGCTTTCCTCGGGGTTGACTTCGATCACCGTCGCGCCTGCGCTTTTGGCGATTCGCGCGAGTCCAGCCGCCGGATAAACTTGTGCGGACGTGCCGGCGACGAGGAAAATCCGCGCCTGCCGGGCCGCTCGTTCGGCGGCATCCCATACATCGGCAGGCAGGGATTCTCCGAACCAGACAACATCCGGACGCAGCACGCCTCCACAATCCGTACATAGGGGAGGCAAAACAGGTAGCGGCGTCCGGAGATCCACTTTCCGGACGCCGCATGTCGAACACCGCACCCACCAAATATCCCCATGGACTTTCAAGATGTTGCGGCTTCCAGCCCGATCGTGGAGACCATCTACATTCTGCGTGATCAGACTGAAACTCGGGATCGTTCCTTCGAGCGCAACTAGAGCCATATGAGCCCCATTCGGAGCGGCATCGGCAATCAAGCCGCGCCGCCAGTCGTACCATTCCCAGACCAGCCGGGGGTTGCGCCCGAACGCTCGGGGTGTCGCCAGATCTTCAGCCCGGAACTGGCGCCAGAGACCCTGCGATCCGCGAAACGTCGGAATTCCACTTTCGGCGGAGACTCCCGCTCCGGTGAGGACGGTGAGGGAGTCTGTTCCGCCGAGTAGTCGCCGGACGGCGGCGAAGTCGGACAAAGCGTTATTGGTTAGGCCCGTTTTCGGCGACCAAGTGGGCGCGGCGGTTCTTCTGCCAGCAATCCTCAGTGTGGTCGGTGCAAACAGGGCGCTGTTTACCGTAGCTGATCACGTCGAGCTGCGCGCCCGAGACGCCCAGGCCCGTCAAAAATTCTTTGGTGGCTTCGGCACGCTTGTCGCCGAGCGCCATGTTGTACTCATCCGAGCCGCGCTCGTCGGCGTTGCCTTCGATGCGGACCTTCTGCTGCGGATAGCGCGCCAGGATGTCGCGGATGGCTGACACGTCGGTTTCGAGCGCCTTGGTGGCATCCGGCCGGATGGTCGCCTTGTTGTAGTCGAACAGGGCATCC
>DASXZC010000294.1:0-5315 GCA_036502165.1 Bryobacteraceae bacterium | reverse complement strand
TATGTTGACCCGCGTGCGCAACGCGATGCGGGCGCGCCATCCGAAGGTCGACGTGCCGAGTTCCAAGCTCAAAATGGAAATCGCGCGCATTTTGAAGGAAGAGGGCTACATCCTCAACTTCAAGATGGCCGAAGAGGGCACCAAGCGGTCGATCCGCATTTATTTGAAGTACACGACGTCGAACGAGCCCGTGATGTCGCACATCGAGCGCATCTCGCGCCCCGGTTGCCGGGTGTACATCGGCAGCAAGGAAGTCCAGCGCGTGCTCGGCGGCCTCGGCATCAGCATCCTCACGACGCCCCGCGGCGTGATGACCGGCAACGCCGCCCGCAAGGAAAACGTCGGCGGCGAATTGCTCTGCAAGATTTGGTAAAGGATTCAAGAAGACCATGTCACGAGTAGGAAAAAAGCCAATCCCATTGCCGAAAGGAGTCAAACTCCAGATCGGCAAGGACTCTCTCCAAGTGGAGGGACCAAAGGGTAAGCTCACGGTTCCGGTTCCCTCCGGTGTCCGCATCGATCAGAACGACGGAACCATCAATGTGATCCGCGACAACGACAGCTTCGCGGCATTGCACGGCTTGACCCGCGCGCTCACCTCGAACGCCATCGTCGGCGTCTCGAGCGGATTTACCCGCGAACTCGATATCGTCGGCATCGGCTACCGCTGCGACGTCAAGGGTCGAATCGCGAACTTCATCCTCGGGTATTCGCACCCCATCGAATTCATCCTGCCCGATGGAATCGACATGAAGGTCGACAAGCAGACGCACCTCGTGCTCACCGGTTTCGACAAACAACTGCTCGGCCAAGTGGCGGCCAACATGCGCTCCCTGCGTCCGCCAGACCCCTACAAGAACAAGGGCGTCCGCTACACCGGCGAGAAGCTCCGCAAGAAGGTCGGCAAGACGGGTGCCGGCGGCAAGGGCAAGTAAGAGTAGGAAAGAGGATTCAACATGGCACACAACCAACGCCGCGAAATCCGTGACCGGATCCATACGCGCATCCGCCGCAAAGTGTCGGGTACTCCTCAACGCCCGCGCCTCGCCGTATTCCGCAGCCTCAAACACATTACCGTGCAGATCATCGACGACACGCAGGGCCACACACTCGTGGCTGCTTCGTCGACCGAAAAGAAAGCCGGCATCGCCGGTGGCAAAGTCGACGGCGCGAAAGCGATCGGCAAGCTGATCGCCGACCGGGCGAAGGAAAAGGGCATCAAGGCGGTCGTATATGACCGCGGCGGTTATCTCTATCACGGCCGCGTCAAGGCTTTGGCCGACGCCGCCCGTGAAGCGGGCCTCGAGTTCTAGGAGTTCACAAATTTCATGGCTGCACCTATTCACAAACGAATTGACACCGGCTCGCTCAACTTGAAGGAGCAGGTGGTATCGATCAATCGCGTTACCAAGGTCGTCAAGGGCGGCAAGAACCTGAGCTTCTCGGCGCTGATCGTCATTGGCGATCCGCAGGCGAAGGTCGTCGGCTTCGGCACCGGCAAGGCGAAGGAAGTGCCCGCCGCGATCAAGAAGGGCATCGAAGCGGCGAAGAAGAATCTCCGCAAGATCAACGTGCTCGAGACGACCATCCTCCACCCGGTGCTCGGCAAGTTCGGCTCGGGCGCGGTGTTGTTGAAACCGGCTCCGGCCGGTACCGGCGTGATCGCCGGCGGACCCGTTCGCGCGGTCGTGCAGGCGGCGGGGATCCCGAACGTGCTGACGAAATCGCTCGGCTCGCACAATCCGCACAACGTCGTCAAGGCGACCATCAATGCTCTCGAGCAGCTCCGCGACCGGCATGCGATTGCCGACATGCGTGGGCTCTCAATCGAAAAGCTGGGTTAGGAAATCTGGACCAAATGGCTGAAGAAAAATCCACTAAAAAGATGATCACCATCCGGCTGAAGGGCAGCCCCATCTGCACGCCGGAGAAGCACAAGATCATCGTGCGCTCGCTGGGCTTGAAGACCCTGAACCGCACCGTCGAGCGGCCCGACACGCCCTCATTCCGCGGCATCGTGGCCAAGATTCCGCACATCCTCGAGATCGTCGAAAAGTCGTAACAGGAGCCGAGCCATGAATCTCAGCAGTCTCAAACCCCCGAAGGGGCAAGTCAAAAAGCAGCGGCGCGTCGGCCAGGGCATGGGCTCCGGACGTGGCAAGTTCGCGGGCCGCGGCGCCAAGGGCGCCCGCTCGATCTCCGGCTACTCGCTGATGCGCGGATTTGAAGGCGGCCAGATGCCGCTGCACCGCCGTCTGCCGAAGCGCGGCTTCACCAACATCTTCCGCGAGGAGTGGTGCGTCGTGAATCTCGCCCGCCTCGAGAAGCTGACGGGCGACAGCTTCGATCCGGCAAAGCTGGTAGAATTGGGTGTCGTTTCGAAGCTCGAGAAGGGCCTCAAAATCCTTGCGACCGGCACACTCACCAGAAGCATTACCGTGAAAGCCCACGCGTTCTCGGAAGAAGCGAAAAAGAAGATTGAAGCCGCCGGCGGTGTCGCCGAACTGATCGAAAAGAAGGCAGTACAACCGGTCGTCAAGAAACCCAAGCCGGCAAAGAAGTAGCATCTGTCCGGCCAACCGACGTGACTTTCGAAACATCCGAGTAGGACCATGAATCAGTTCATCGAAGCCCTCGCCAATATCGTCCGCGTGAAGGATCTGCGCAACCGCGTCCTGTTCACGCTCGCCTTGCTGGCCGTATACCGCCTGGGCGCCCACGTGCCCACGCCCGGCATCAACGCCGAGGCCTTCCGCCGGTTTGTCGAATCGAACCAGGGGACGCTGTTCAACTTCATCGACCTGTTCTCGGGCGGCATGTTCCGCCAGTTGACGATCTTCGCACTGGGAATCATGCCGTACATCACGGCGTCAATTATTCTTCAATTGTTGACTGTCGTCGTCCCGACCCTCGAAAAGCTGCAAAAAGAGGGCGAAATCGGCCGCCGCAAGATCACCCAGTGGACCCGCTATCTGACCGTCATCCTGGCACTGTTCCAATCGGCCGCGATCGCGGGAACCCTGCAGAACTCGCGCGCCGGCTTCGTCATCCACCCGGGACTCGGATTCCTCGTCATGACGATGATTACGCTGACCGCCGGAACGACCTTCATCATGTGGCTGGGCGAGCAGATCACCGAGCGCGGCATCGGCAACGGCATGTCGCTGATCATCTTCACCGGCATCGTCATCGGACTGCCGCGGGCGATGAACGAAATCTATTTGAACGTCTTCGAACTGCACAAGTGGCCCGTATGGCAGATGATCCTCATCCTGAGCGTCATGATCGCGGTTGTGGCCTTCATTGTTCTGGTGGAACGCGGTGAACGCCGCATCCCGGTGCAATACGCCAAGCGCGTCGTCGGACGCCGGATGATGGGTGGCCAGTCGACGCACCTTCCCTTGAAGGTCAACGCCGGCGGTGTGATCCCGGTCATTTTCGCTTCTTCGCTGCTCGCGTTCCCGCAGACGCTGCTGCAGATCCAGTTCGTGCGCGACTCCCCGACGCTCAAGGGGATGCTCGACGCCCTGGGCGGCGCGACGCCTCTCTACTATTTGATGTACACGCTGTTGATCATCTTCTTCTGCTTCTTCTACGTTTCGATCATTTTCAACCCGAACGAAGCGGCGGACAACATGCGTAAGTACGGCGGGTTCATCCCGGGCATCCGGCCTGGAAAGAATACGGCCGACTACATGAACAAGATTCTCACCCGCATTACAGTCGTCGGCGGGTTATACCTCGCGGTCCTGTCGCTGCTGCCGATGCTGCTGATCTCCGGCATCAAGCTGCAGAAACTCCCGCTCGTCGGGACGTTCATCGACAACAATTTCCCGCGGTTCCTGCTCGACGGAATCGGTGTCAACTTCTTCTTCGGCGGCACGTCGCTGCTGATCGTCGTCGGTGTGGCGATGGATACCGTGAACCAGGTCGAAGCGCAATTGATCATGCGCCACTATGAAGGGTTTACTCCGCGTGCCGGCCGGATCCGTGGCCGCCGGAGTGGAGTGTAGGTTTTTGAAGTCTTCCGGATAGTGCGCCGGCATTGGGGCCGGACTTCGGGAGGCGGCGGCTTGCTCGAAACGGCTGGCCCTTTACCATGGAACAGGCCCAGCGCTGTCTCATCCTATTCGGGGCGCCTGGTTCCGGCAAAGGAACGCAGGCGAAGCTGCTTAAGGACGACCTGGGATGGGCGCACATCTCGACCGGAGACATGCTCCGGGAGCATGTGGCGAAAAAGACCGCGATTGGAATCGAGATCGAGGTTCTCATGCGGAACGGGGCGCTGGTCCCCGACGAAATGGTGAACCGGCTTGTCGAGCTGCGTATCGATGAGCCGGATTGCAAGGTTGGTTTTATCCTCGACGGATATCCGAGGACGGTGGCGCAGGCCGAGTTGCTGGTGAAGTTGTTGAGCGAGCGGAGGATCACCCCGGTGGTGGTCCATCTGAAAGTGGACTACAATATAATTGTCGCTCGTCTCGCCAGCAGGCGGATTTGTTCGCAGTGCGGTTCGCTGTATAGTGTCGCGTCCAACGCGCCCATCGTAACCGTCACCTGCGATTATTGCGGTGGAAAGTTGATCCGGCGGGAAGACGACGCGCCTGAAACGATCTGGAAGCGCTTGAACGCGTTCGACAATCAGACGTTTCCCGTCCTCGATCATCTGAAAAGCGCGGGATTTGCCGCGGTTGAGATCGACGGCTCGGCCGGATCTCCGCAAGTCATCATGCGGCGGGTCGCGGGCTTGGTGGAATGAAGCCGCCGAAGTAACAAGGAGGACGCGCGATTGAGCGTTCTCGGGTTTTTAAGAAGGATCGTTGCCGAGCAAGTGATCGTACGCCGAAGCACGAGTGAACTCGAAAAGATGCGCGCCAGCGGAGTTCTGGTCTATCAGATCCTCCGTAAGCTCGGTGACATGGTCGAGGACGGAACGGTTCTGTCGGATTTGGAAGTGGCGGCGGCGAAGATGATGGCGGAGGCGGGCGCGAAACCGGCCTTCAAACATTACAAGCCGGCCAGCGCGGAAACGGCGTATCCGTACGTGCTGTGCACGTCGGTCAACCATGAGATCGTTCATGGGATGCCGTCGAAAGGCCGCAAGGTGAAGCGCGGCGACATCGTGTCGATCGACACCGGGCTGTCGATGAACGGGTACTTCGGCGATTCGGCCATCACGGTCGGCGTCGGTGAGATCAGCGATGAGGCTAAGCGGCTGATGCGGGTGACCGAAGAGTCGCTCGACTTGGCGATCGAGCAGGTGCGGGCGGGCAATCGGCTGTTTGACGTATCGGGCGCAGTCGAGCGGCATGTGA
>DASXZC010000293.1:0-5276 GCA_036502165.1 Bryobacteraceae bacterium | reverse complement strand
CCCTGATTTCATAGAGTTCCTCGTTCATCGAGAGCGAGTCCCAACAGACTCGGGGTTAGCGTGGACTGGAAGTGGCCGTTGCGCCTAGCATCCGTCGACCCGCCGCCGCCGACATCTAAATTCGAACCTGAAAGGACCAACAGCAACATGGCACGCAAGACAACAAAGCCCGAGGTGACCACCAGCGCCGCCTCGACCGACCCCCAATCCGAAGAAGCCCAAGAACTCAAAAAATCCAAAAAGGCCGCCCAAGCCCGCATCAACGGATCCAAATCCCACGGCCCCATCACCCCCGCCGGCAAAGCCAAATCCTCCCGCAACGCCATCCGCCATGGACTCACCGCCAACCAACACACCCTCCTCGAAGCCGAATTCCCCGACGAGTACAACGAAGTCCGCTCCGCCTTCATCGACGACCTTCGCCCCGCGACCAAAGCCGAACTCCGCCTCGTCGAGAAAATCGCCAACCTCGATTGGCGCCTCGAGCGCCTCGTCATGATGGAAACATCCCTCCTCGATATGGAGGTCGGCGCGAATTTCGACAACATCGCCGCCCGCTTCTCCCGCATCGACGGCATCGGATTCATCGTCGAAGCCTGGAAGCAATCTTCTTCCACCAGCCACTGCCTCGATCTGCTCCGTCGCTACATGGCCACGCTGCAGCACCAGTTCAATTCGACGCTCGCCAACTTCCGCAATTTCGAAAAGATCCGCCTCGCCCGCACCCAAGGTGGACGCCATCTCGACGAGCCCCACACTCCGCCCTATGAAGCGCCAAAATTCGAGAAGCTCATTCCGGCACACATCGATGATGCGCCGCCACCGCCATCCCAAGAGTTTTGGAGGAACGCCGTCCCCGCCGCGACCGCTCCACTACGGAACGAACCAATTCGCAATCACAAGATCAGCGAATTACGACCGCCAGCCAAGCGCCCCGCAGCCTAAAAATCTATGGATTCATCAACCGGCACGCAGCCGACTTCGACAGATAAACGAATCTCCCACCCTGGTCCACCCGAACTGCGAGCGGCCGTACCAGCCAGTCAGATCAGCCGTTCCGCGATACACTGTTCGACACTCATTCCCATGCGAAACCGAAACACCTGCTCAATCCTAGTCGTCCTCGCCGCCACCGCCGCGTTGGCCACCGCCCAAGTCCAAGCCCCGCCACCCGCCGCAGCCGCCGCGCCCCCCACCCCCGCCCCCGGACTCGCCTTCGTCCGCGACAACTACGTCAAGTTCGAGTACAAGGTCCCCATGCGCGACGGCGTCAAGCTCTTCAACTCCGTCTACATCCCCAAGGACGTCTTCACCGACAACAAGACCTATCCGATCATGATGACCCGCACGCCCTACAACGCCGGTCCCTACGGAGCCGACAAGTACCGCCCCACCCTCGGCCCCTCCGAGCTCTTCGCTCGCGACAAATTCATCTTCGTTTATGAGGATGTCCGCGGCCGCTACATGAGCGAAGGCGTCTACACAATCGTCCGCCCCCACAATCCAGCGAAGAAGACTCCGCAGGATATCGACGAAAGCTCCGACACCTACGACACCATCGATTGGCTCGTCAAGAACGTCCCCGGCAACACCGGCAAAGTCGGCATGTGGGGCATCTCCCAGCCCGGATTCTTCACCACCGCCGGCATGATCGACGCCCATCCCGCCCTCGTCGCGGCCTCGCCCCAGGCGCCCGTGACCGACTACTATCTCGGCGACGACAGCTATCACAACGGAGCCCTCATGCTCGCCCACCGCTTCCGTTTCTATCAGGGATTCAGGCAGCGCGAAGGCGATCCCGCCCCTCCGCCGGCAACGCTGGCCTTCGATCCCGGCAGCCCCGACGGCTACGAATTCTACTTGAGCCTCGGCTCTCTCGCCAATGCGGACGAAAAGTACTTCAAGCACCAACAGCCCTTCTGGCTGCAGAACGTCGACAATTCGAGTTACAACGAATTTTGGAAATCGCGCAGCATCTGGCGTTACCTCACCGGCATCAAGCCCGCCGTCATGACCGTCGGCGGATGGTTCGATCAGGAGGATCCACAAGGCCCGCTCCGCATGCACGATTTTATGGAACATCATGAGCCGCCGAAGACCGACATGCTCGTCATGGGCCCGTGGAACCATGGCGGATTCTCCCGCGGCGACGGCGACCGCCTCGGGAACATCAATTTCGGAACGAAGACGGGCGTCTACTATCGCGAGAAGATCGAATTCCCCTTCTTCGAATATTATTTGAAAGGCAAAAACGGCGACGGCAAGTTCCCCCGCGCCTACCTGTTCCAGACCGGTTTGAACCTCTGGCGCAAGTTCGACTCTTGGCCGCCCGCCGAGTCCAAGCCCGCCTCCCTCTACCTCGACTCAAAAGGCCGCCTCGACTGGAATCGCCCCTCGGAAAATGGCTTCGACGAATACATCTCCGATCCCGACAAGCCTGTTCCCTACATCGGCTACATCTCGATGGCCGTCCGCCCCGACTACATGACCGAAGACCAACGCTTCGCCGCCACGCGCCCTGACGTGCTGGTTTATAAGACCGAAGTGCTCGACCACGACGTGACGATCTATGGCCCGATTTCAGTGGATTTGAAAGTCTCGACCACCGGCACCGACTCCGACTTCGTCGTCAAACTGATCGACGTGTATCCAGCCGACATGCCCGACTACAATGCCCCGCCCGTCGCCCCCGGAGCCCGCCCGTTGCCCGAGCCCGCCAACGCCGTCAAGATCGGAGGATATCAACAACTCGTTCGGGGCGAACCCTTCCGCGGCAAATATCGCAAGGGCTTCGACCATCCCACGCCCTTCGAACCCGGCAAGCCCGATCACATCACCTATCAACTGCCGGATATCGCGCACACCTTCCGCACCGGTCACCGCATCATGATTCAAGTGCAAAGCTCCTGGTTCCCCTTGAACGACCGCAATCCCCAAAAATTCATGGACATTCCGAAAGCGCTGCTAACCGACTTTCAAAAAGCAACCCAACACATCTACCGCGGCGGCTCCGACGGCTCGCACGTCCAGTTCCGCGTCGCCAACTAAAACGCTATTAGTGAAACCTTTGATATCCGTGTTAGAGGAGGTTCGAAAGAGAGAAGATATGAGTGTCAAAATGACGAAGTTCCACGATCGGCCTCGGGTGCGGCTAGATCCCTCTCACGCCCGCGTATGTCAAAACGCTGCTCGGCACAGGTTGAACGGTTACTGACCGCCCAGTTCTTTTATCACTTCATGCGAACGCGGATCGAGATGCAACTCGACTGACTTCCCCGCGCCCGGCGTTGGATTGCGTTCATCATCGGCATGAATCACGGCGTACACATTGTCGCCGCGCCGCTCGATCCGATAATCGGATCGCCGCCAACCCTTCGTCCGGCTGATATAGCGCACGATGGCATGATCGAAGTCGACGGATAACAAACCAGTCCGGTAGTTCCATTCCATCTCCGGCCTCTTCCAGCCGCTGCGTGCGAAGTACTGTTGCTCATACCGCCAATGCATGGCGAGCCTTGCTCCCGACGGCTTCTTCCATAGGAGGTCGTAGTAAACGAAACGCCTCCAGGAGGGGGTTGAAGTGAGAAAGCTAATCTCAAACGGCGTCGGCCAAGCAAGCATGCTTTGGCTCGACGTAAGCGTCACCGCATCGCCCGCATCGGCCGCGAATGTTATCTCCGGCCTGCCCGACGGATCGACCGGATTCGTACGCGTTCCCATAGGAAATCGCCCGCCGCTGGTTTGCAACCAGACGCAGTTGGCCGAGTCGCTGGTCAGTTCGATGTCCCAACGCAAATTATTCGTGCCACCGAAAGTCAATGATTGGAAGCCGATAACGAACCCGCCACCATCATACGAAAGCGGACTGACAGGAAGTGAAACGACATGAACGGTCTGAATCCGATCGAGCAGCAAAGTAAGCCGCCTGGTCGTCCAGAGCCACCCGGAAAGGAACAAAACGAGAATGCACAAAGACCAAAGAATAATTCTCCTCACGGCATTGCCACAAGGACGTAGCTCCCCGCGCCTCTTTCGTGACGAAAGGAGCAAACCGAGAATGCAACAAGACCAGAGAATAATTCTCCTCATGGCATCGCCGCAAGCTTTCGTGTCGCAACAGGGTAACGGCTGTCAAGCCAAAATACCGCCCATCAAAGTTGTGAGGCAATCATCCGAATCGCTGACCAGCTTCAACGTCCCCACGCAAGTCGTTCGTGTCACCGAAGGTCAAGGATTCGGAGCCGGCAACGAAGCCGCCGCCCTCGTACTCAAGAGGGTTCATCGGACGAGAAACGCCATGAGTGGCATGCATCGAGTCGAGCAGCAGCGTAAGCTGTCGGCTCGACCAGAGCCATCCGGAAAGGAGGGAACGAGAATGCACAACGACCAGAGAATAATTCTCCTCATGGCACCGCCACGAGGAAGCGGCCCGACGCGACGCTTCCTTGATGAAGCAGCGGTGGCCCCGTTGTCAGGCCTTCAACAGATCCTTAACGACGTTGCCGCTGACGTCCGTCAAGCGGAAATGCCGCCCCTGAAATTTGTAAGTGAGCTTCGTATGATCAATGCCCAATACGTTCAAAATGGTCGCCTGCAGATCGAACACATGCACCGGATTTTCGGTGATGTTGTAGCTGTAATCGTCGGTCTGCCCATGCACGAGCCCAGGCTTCATCCCGCCGCCTGCCATCCACATCGTGAAGCATCGCGGATGATGATCGCGCCCGTAATCAGTCGCCGTCAAGCGGCCCTGACAATACACCGTGCGGCCAAATTCACCGCCCCACACGACGAGTGTGTCATCGAGCATGCCGCGTTCAGCAAGGTCGCGCACGAGCGCCGCCGCCGGTTGATCAGTTTCCTTGCAGCGCTTCGGCAAGTCGGCAGGCAGTCCGCTGTGATGATCCCAATCGCGATGGTAGAGCTGGATGAAACGCACACCTCGCTCCGCCAAACGCCGTGCAAGCAGGCAGTTTGCCGCAAACGTCCCCGGCTTGCGAGCGTCCGGGCCATAGGACTCGAGAACATGCTCCGGCTCTTTCGACAAATCCGTCAGCTCCGGCACCGACGCCTGCATGCGAAACGCCATCTCGTATTGCGTAATGCGCGTCTGCGTCTCCGGATCGCCGTAGTCTTCAAACTCCATCCGGTTCAGCTCATTCAAGGAGTCGAGATACGTCCGCCGGTCATCGCGCGTGAATCCATTCGGATTCGACAGGAACAGCACCGGATCACCCACCGAGCGGAATTTCACACCTTGAAAACGGCTCGGCAAG
>DASXZC010000292.1:0-19612 GCA_036502165.1 Bryobacteraceae bacterium | reverse complement strand
AGAACGGACGCTGCTGTTCGATCTCGACGTGTCGATTCAGAGGCTGAACGGCGAGGGTCCGGCAGTGCAGTTGACCGGCATTTATCACAACCTGCTGCGGCGCTGGGCGGATCTGTAGCTTACTGCATACGCGCGCTGCCGGTGACGACTTGCGATCCGCTGGTGAGCATCAGGTAGAATCCTTTTCCACCGTCGGTGAGGGCGATTGCCATCGAGAGGCTGATTGCTCCGTCGGGAGATTGCAGCGAGATGGTGCCGGAGCCGTCCGCGTTGATGACGTAGGTTCCGACGAGCTGGCCGGTGACGGGCTGCACGGGGTTTCCAGTTTGCACGTAGAGGAAAGATCCGCTGACGTTGCCGTTGCCGTCGAAGGTGAGGACTCCCATGTCGGCGGCGGCGGCGACGGTGGAGCTCGAGCTGGGCTGCTGGGCGGAGAAGCTGTAGGTTCCTCCGGGGAATGTCTGTTGAGCGAAGGCCTTGTGATGGCGCAATCCGGGTAGAAGGACGGCGGCAGCGAGGACGAACAGGGTGGCTGCGACGCTGATGCGAACGATGGGATTTTTCATAAGGGGTGGGATCCAACGGGATTTTATCGCTTGATGAGGCTGGCGGCAAGGGTGTGCGGACCGTGTAGGCTGGAGCAGTGAATATGTCTTCGAGGCGGCTGCAGGTGGCGTGGTTGATGCTGCTGGCTGCGTGCGGGCATCCGGTGGTTGACCGGCCACGGATGAGTGCGGGCTTCGAGATGCGGGATGTGGTGTTTCATTCGTCCGCGCTGGGGCGGGACATGACGTATCGCGTGTATGTTCCACGGGATCTGAAGGCGGGCGAGGCGCTGCCTGTCGTGTATCTGTTGCATGGCGCGGGCGGCAACTTCCGGGATTGGTCGAACTACTCGGATGTCGCGGCGTTCTGCGATCGCGACCGGTGGATTCTGGTGATGCCGGAGGGCGAATATTCGTATTACGCAAATGCTGTCGCGCGTCCGCGAGACCGGTTTGAGGATTATGTCGTCGAGGATCTTGCGAGCGATGTGGAGAGTCGTTTTCATACTGCAAGACGAAGAGCGATCATTGGCTTTTCGATGGGAGGCTTCGGGGCGATCAGTCTCGCGTTGCGGCATCCGGGGAGGTTTGTGTTCGCGGGCGGATTGAGTCCGGCTGTCGATGTGCCAAGGCGGAAGTTCTCGGTGCGGCGGGCATCGCAGTGGAGGGATCATGCGGCGATCTTCGGTCCGCAGGATGGCGCGGAGCGGCGTGCGAATGATCCGTTCGTTCTTGTGCGATCGGGGGATCCGGGGAAGGCGGCGTTCCTCTATTTGTGGTGCGCGGAACAGGAAGGGCTCGCTGAGCCGATCCGCGAGTTCGACGTTGCGTTGAAGAGCAGGGGATTTGCTCATGAGTTCCATACTGCGCGGGGTGGGCACGATTGGGGGAGTTGGAATCATGCGCTTCCGGATGGCATCCGATCGCTGAGGGGGCGTCTCTAGATGTACGAGAACCCCACGTGTGACTGAGAGCATCCAATCGATGAGGGAGTAACGTGCGTACGAAGCTGCAGGCCACCTGGATTGGACACTCGACGGTGCTGATGCGGATCGGTGGATTTCATCTGCTGACGGATCCCGTGTTTGGGAAGCGGTGTGGACTCTATCTGGGCGCGGCGAACTTCGGACCAAAGAGATTGTCGCCGCCGGCAATGTCGCTTAGTCATTTGCCGAGAATCGATTTGATTTTGTTGTCGCATGCGCATATGGATCATTTCGATATTCCAAGTCTGCGGGCGCTCGAGAGTAAGTCGACTCAGGTCGTCACTGCTACGCGGACTTCGGATTTATTGCGGGTGCGGCGGTATGCGCACGTCACGGAGTTGGGGTGGGGAGAGTCGGCGCAGATCGGTCCGCTGCGGATTCAGGCGATCCCGGTGAAGCATTGGGGGGCGCGTAAGATTACCGATGTGTGGCGCGGATTTAACGGCTATACGATCGAGGGTGAGGGGATGCGTGTGCTGTTCGGAGGCGATACGGCGATGACGGATTCGTTCCGCAAGTTGCGTACGTCGAGAGCGTTCGATCTGGCGATTTTTCCGATTGGGGCGTATGATCCTTGGATTGCGAATCACTGCAATCCGGAGCAGGCGTGGCGCATGGGGACCGATGCAGGAGCGAACGCGTGGATGCCGGTTCATCATAAAACATTCCCACTTGGGCGCGAGCCAGTCGGGGAGCCCATTGAACGGTTCCTGAATGCGGCGGGCGCGGATTCGTCGAGCGTGCTGACGCGAAATATTGGAGATTCTTTTAGTCTCGATTAGTTCCGGCGGCGCGGCGCTGCATGTCGGCGAGCTGTTGGCGGAGCTGAGGGAGTTCCGAGTCGGGAGGTTTCGTCAGGAGGTAGGCCTTGAGCTGCTCTGCGCCGCCGGCGAAGTCGCCGCGTTGGGCGAGGGCGAGTCCGAGGACGTAGGTGGCGCGGGAGAACTTTTGAGGATCCTGCTTTAAGGCTTCACGGGCGCTCTTCTCGGCGAGTTCGGGCTCGATCAAATTGAGATGCGCGAGGGCATTGTAGAAGTAGGCTTGAGGGAATTCGTAGGCGTTGAGCTGAATCAGGCGGCCGGTGGTGGTCGCGAGTTCACGCCAATGTTTGTCGCGCAATTCGAGGACGGCGATGCGCTCGTAGGGAGGCAGGTAGTTGGGATCTGCTTCGAGGGACTTCGCGAATGATGCGCGGGCGGCGGCGGGCTCGTCCACTTCCATTTGGATTACGCCGAGTTCGAACCAGGCGGAGGCGTACTTCGGATAAATTTCCACGGCCTTGGTGAGGCTCGCGCGGGCGTCGGTGGATTTGCCTTTGGCGATGAGCTGCTTCGCTTTGTCGTAGGCCTTTTTCGCGTCCTTGGGGGCGAGAGCGTTGGTCATGCTGACGGTGCTGCCTTCGTTGCCGGGAGCGAGGCGCTTGAGGATGATGACGCCGACGTCGGTGCTGTCGAGTCCACTGTTAGCGGCGAGAGTCACGTTGCGGGACCAGAATCCGGCGAGGACGGCGTGGAGTTCGCAGCCCATCAAATTCGAAGAATCGCCGAGGCGGGTGGGAGCGTTGCCGGGGGCTCCCGCGGATTGCTGCGCGCTGCCGAATGTTGGGCCGGTGCCGGGCAGGCGCGAGGTTTCGGCGGACATATCCGATAGAGCTTCCGTATTCACGGCGCCCATGCCGAGTTGAAAGCTGAACTCGCCCTTGTTGTCGGTGTGAGCTTCGGCGCGGCGGGAGGATCCGCAGATTTTCTCAATCACGACGGGGTCGGTGGGAGCGGTTCCATCCTCGAGCATGACGCGTCCGCTGATAAAAATGGTGCCGCGATTGAGACCTGGCGAGGCACTGGGGCGGCTGATGGCGGGCGGTGTGGTAGTCGTCGTGCCGGGCGAGGTTGGGGGCGTTCCACCTTTGGGCGGGGTGGTTTGCGCGAGGATCGCGGGGGCGATTGCGAGAGCGAGCAGAAGTCCAAAACGGAACATGCGGGGCCTTTCCGGCCTTGGACGTAGGCCGTGACCAGTGTAACGATTTGTTAAAGGCTACACAAGGGTCACTGGCGGGCTTGCTGCTCGAAGGCGGTGAGTTGGCGTTGGATTTTTGCGGAGTCGGACGGGGGCGGTTGGGAGGCGAGGTAGAGCTTCAATTGCGCGGCTGCAGAGGCGAAGTCTCCGCGCTTGGCGAGAGTCATTCCCAGTAAATAATAGGCGCGGGAGAAGCGTTTCGAATCCTGCTCGAGGGCCTGGCGGGCGCTCTTTGCGGCGTCGTCGAGATGCTGTAATCCGAGATTGGCGAGGGCGTTGTAGTAGTAGGCTTCCGGATATTCGTAGGCGTTCAGATGGATGAGGCGCTCGGTGGTGTCGGCGAGGTCCTGCCACTGGCCGGCGTCGAGGGCGAGGACGGCGAGGCGCTCGTAGGGAGGGAGATAATTTGCGTCCGCGGCGAGGGCTTTTTCAAAGGACTGGCGGGCCGCGGAGGGATCGCCGGAGTCCATTTGGATGCGGCCGAGTTCGAGCCAGGCGGCGGCGTACTTGGGATAGATCGTGATGGCTTTCGTGAGTTCTTTGCGGGCGGCTTTCGAGTTCCCTTTTGATAATTGCTTGCGGGCTTGATCATAGGCGAGTCGCGCGTCATGAGGCGCGTTCGCGTTGGCGAGGCTGATTGTGTAGCCGTCTTTGGTCGCGGCGCTCTTCAGCACGATGAGGCCGAGGTCGGTGCGGTCGAGGGATTGAAACGAGACGTTGGCGAGGTAGGGTTGGAATCCGGGAAGGCTGGCGCGGAGCTGGCATCCGTCGAGGGGCTCGACTACGACTTCGTCGGTGCGCGAATGCTGCGGGTTTGTGGCGACGTTGAGCTGCACGCGGAAATCAAAATATCCTTTGTTGTCGGTGCGGGTCTCGACGCGTTTCGAGCTGCCGCAGAAGTATTCGACGCGGACGGGTTCGGGGGGGCGGCGTCCCGTCCTCGAGGAGGATGGTTCCGCTAAGAATGAGCTGCGTCTTGGGATTGGCGGATGTGGGGGCGGCGGCGAGGGGATCCGCTGGCGCGCGGGACGTGTTCATTGGCGGAGGCGTCGGATAGGTGTTGCCGGGACCTTTGGGTTGGGTCCACGCGGCGGCGGCGAAGATGAGGGCGAGGCCGGTGAGACGGGTGATCATTTGGATGCACGGCTCGCTTGCTGGCGCTCGAGCTCGGCGAGTTGGGCGCGGACTTTTGCTGCTTCGTTGGCAGGGATGTTCGACGCGAGATAGGTTTTCAGGAGTTGAGCGGCGGCGGGGATTTCTCCTTTTTGAGCGAGGGCGAGACCGAGGACGTACCCGATGCGCGGGGCATTTTCGGGATCCAATTTTATAGCTTGACGGGCGCTTTTTTCGGCGGCGTCGGGTTGGTGGAGATTCAGATACGCGAGGGCGCTGTAGTAGTAAGCCTGCGGATAGTCGTAGGCGTTCAATTCGATGAGGCGTCCGGTGGTGCGGGCGAGTGTGGGCCAATCGCGCTCGGCGAATGCGATTAGAGAGAGGCGCTCGTAGGGAGGCAGATATTTGGGGTCGGCGTCGAGGGCCTTTTGAAATGACGCGCGGGCGGCGGGGAGTTCACGAGAGTCCATCTGGAGACGGCCGAGTTCGAGCCAAGCGGAGGCGTATTTGGGATAGAGTTCGGTGGCCTTCAAGAGATCCTTGCGGGCTTCCTCGAGTTCTCCTTTCGCGATCGACTGGCGGGCTTTCGTGAATGCCTTTTTCGCGTCTTTCGGCGCGGCGACATTGGTCACGCTGATGGTGTTGCCTTCACGTCCGGCGAGGCGCTCGAGGACGATGATGCCGATGTCGGGGCTGTCGAAGCCATCGTGCATGGAGAGGTCGACAGCCTTCGATTGATAGCCGGGGAGAGAGGCGTGCAATTGGCAGCCGGCGAGGCCGGAGGTATCGGCTGATGGAATGGGGCTCGCGCTGGCGAGCGTGCCGGGAAGCCTGGTGTTTCCGGAAGCGACGTCCTGCTCGGTGTCCTGCGCGTTCTTGCCTAGTTGAAAACTGAAGCGGCCTCTTGTGTCGGTGTGGGCTTCGATGCGATGGATGGCGCCGCAGACGCGTTCGATGATGGCGGGATCGGGCGGAGCGGAGCCATCCTCGAGGACGACTTTGCCGCTGATGTAGGCGATGCGGTGGGCGAGGTTCGCGTTCTGTGTGTCGATGGGTTGTTCAGTCGTCGTGCGGTTGAAGTTGGGTGTGTTCGATGGAGCGATGCCTCCGCCATTGGGAGACTGCTGGGCCCAGGCCGCGCAGACGATGAAGAATCCGCCGAGGATCGAACGGTTCATTGTCCACAGTGTATATGTTTATTTCGCGGCGCGCATTTCGAAAGCGGCGAGGTGCTTTTTGACGGGGCCGGCGTCGCTGGGTTTGGAGGCGAGATAGATTTTCAATTGTTCGGCGGCGGGTCCGAATTGGCCGCGGCGGGCGAGGACGAGTCCGATTAGGTAATTAGCGCGCACGAATTTCTTGGGATCCTGCAATAGCGCCTGGCGGGCGCTCTTCTCGGCGAGGTCGAGATGGTTGAGGCTCATGTTGGCGCGCGCGTTGAAGTAGTAGGCTTGCGGGTATTCGAAGGCTCCGCCATCGATGAGATGGGCGCTTGCGTCCGCGAGCTCCTGCCAGTGCTGATCGTTGACGGCGAGGACGCAGAGGCGATCGTAGGCGGCGAGGAATTTGGGATCGGCTGCGAGCGCCTTGTGGAAGGACTGGCGGGCGTCGGAGGGTTGGTTGTCATCCATTTGAATACGGCCCAGGTCGAACCAGGCGGAGGCGTACTTGGGGTAGATGGCGAGCGCGGCGGTGAGCTGTTTGCGGGCGTCCTTCAGATCATTGGCGGCTAGGGACTGACGGGCCTTATCGTAAGCTTGCTTCGCATCGGGAGGGGCGAGGGAGTCGGCGAGGCTGACGGTTTTTCCGGCACTTTGCCCGGCGCGAAGAATGAGCTTGACGTCGTAGGTGTCAGGGAGAAGCGTTTGGATGGCGACAGTCGCGGTGGCGGTTTGATATCCGGGAACGATGGCGGTGACTTCGCAGGAGTGGACTTGAGCATTACCGTTGTTGCCCTTTAGCGAGGCGTTGCCGACCTCGATTGCGAATTCACCTTTCTTGTCGGTGTGAGCTTCGAGGACATTCGGGTCGGATGCACAGTGGAGCTTCACTGAGACCTTCATGGGCGGGCGCGAGCCGTCCTCGAGTATTACCTTGCCGGTGACGACGATCGGCTGGTCGGCCCATATAGCTGCACAGAGGATTAAGAATCCGCCGAAGATCGAACGGTTCATTTGTCCACAGTGTATATGTTTATTTTGCGGCGCGCATTTCGAAATCGGCGAGTTGTTTTTTAATCGGATCGGCGTCAGGGGGCGCGGATGCGAGGTAGACCTTCAGTTGTTCAGAGGCGGGGCCGAATTGGCCGCGGCGGGCGTAGACGAGTCCGAGGAGATAATTGGCGCGGACGAATCGCTTCGGATCCTGCAGCAGAGCCTGGCGGGCGCTCTTCTCGGCGAGGTCGAGATGATTAAGCGTCAGATTGGCTTGCGCATTGTAGTAGTAGGCTTGCGGATATTCGAGGGCTCCGGCATTGTCGAGGAGGCGGGCGCTGATGTCGGCGAGTTCCTGCCATTGATGTTCATTGAGGGCGAGGACGGAGAGGCGATCGTAGGCGGGAAGGAATTTGGGATCGGCTTCGAGAGATTTCTGGAAGGACTGGCGGGCGGCGGATTCGGAGGCGTCCATTTGCAGCTTGCCTAATTCATACCAGGCGGCGGCGTATTTGGGATAAATCTCGACGGCCTTCATGAGTTCGGCGCGGGCATGCTTGGGATCCTGACGGGCTTTTTCGAAAGCTTCCTTGGCTTCGGCGGGGGCGAGCGCGTCGGAGAGGCTGACGGTCTTGCCTTCGGAGGCGAGGGCGTGGAGGACGATTTTGATTTCGTCGGGAGTGGGGAGTCCGCCGTGCATGGGGACGGGGGCTTTTGCGGTTTGATATCCGGGGGCGTTGGCGGTCAGTTCGCAGTAGCGGGTTTGGGCGTTGCTGTAGGACTCGAAGGCGCGGCTGGCGAAGGAAGAATCGCCGAGCTGGAAGACGAACTCGCCCTTCTTGTCGGAGCGGACTTCGAGGAACGCGGGGCTCGATCCGCAATGGAATTTGACGGAAACTTTGATGGGAGGACGGGAGCCATCCTCGAGCATGACCTTGCCGTTGACGACCATGGGGACGCCGGCGAAGGCGGTGGCGGCGGCGATTCCGAATATTAAAGCTCGAAACATCTTTATTGTTGGACGGAGGACGCGGATTGCAGGGTACAGCTACTTCGAGACGCGGGCCATGACGTGATGGATGGCGTCGAAGATGCGGTCTTCGACATCTTCCGCGAAGGGTCCGGGCTGGCCGTAATAGATCATGCTTTCGCTGGCTTCGTAGCCGCCTTCTTTGAGGACGCGTTTCGAGGGGATGTAGCACATCACGTCGTTCGAATATCCGGCGACGATGAGATTGCGGCCGGGGTATTCTTTCTTGGCGCGGAGGTCGTAGTCGACGACGACTTCGCCGCCGAGGGCGAGAATCGTTAGCGATTTTCCGAAGGCGATGGCTTGCACGGGATACGGCGTGTCGCGGATGGGGTCGCCTGCGTCGTAGCGCTTGAGCATGGCGCGGGCGCGGCGGACTTCGGAGGCGTTCTTCGATGTCAATTGTTGATCGAAGGTCTCGCGGGTGTGGATCGCGAAGGCGAGGCGGGTTTGTTCGAAGGCGACTTTAATGGGTCCATGGACCGATTGCATGGGGCGCTTGAGGAGAGCGTCCACGGTGTTGGCGAAAGTGTGGCCGTGCTGCTCGGCGAGCTCGACGGTGCCGCGGGGCTCGGGGTTCTGGTCGCCTCCGCAGAGCATGAGGAAGAGGGCGGTCGCGCCGGGGTTGGACTTCTCGAGATCCATTTGGGCGAAGCCGGCGTAGTCGCCGCTGAGCTCGTAGAAGCTGCCGGTCAGAGTCGTGTTGTGGCAGGCGTAACCGGCGAGGATGGCGATGGTGCGTCCGCTTGCGAGCGAAGACACGCGGAGGACTGGCAGGCTGTGATCGGTGGGGCCGTTGGGATTGACTCCGATGATGACGCCGTGGGGCGTGGGCTCGCGGCGATTCATGGCGAAATCGGCTTCGCCGGTTGAGTAGGAGAGCGTCGCGGGGGCGAGCTTGCCTAGGGAGGCGGCGGCGACTTGGGTGAGCTTGTCGGTGACTTCGCGGGCGTAGGCTTCAATGTAGGCGTGATCTTCGGCATTCAAGTCAAACATCGTGATCAGATTCGCGCGAACGATGGGGCCCGTGTGCGTGTGCGAGGAATTGAACAGGATGCTGCCGCGCGGGATTGAGTGATCGATGGAGAGGCGTGCGGAGACGATATCCGTGACTGAGCGCGGGAGGCCGATCAGATCCGTCGTAATGATGATGACGCCTTGGTTGCGCTCGTCGCGGATGGCGAGGGCTTTGGCCCAGAGATGCGTGCGGACTCCGGTCGAGGGATGGGTGCGGCTGCCGTAGCCGGACATCCAGATGGGATGTTCGGGAGTGATGTCGATGCGCTCGACGCCGGCTTCGTAGCCTTTTCCGAATAGCGTGACCGAGGCCAGCAACAGTGCGGGGAAGAGGCGCAGCATCCTAAAACAATACCTGTGTCGAGGGCTCGCCGGCGATGCATTGTTCGCAGCTTGCGGAATCCTGATGATAAATGGCGTCGAGCTCGGCGAGGTAGTAGAAGGGGAGGGATCCGAAATCGATGCAGTCGGGATTGGGCTGGTAAATCATGACGCCGAGGGCGACGACTTCGCCGCCGCGGTCTTCGACGAGCTTCTTCAATTCTGAAAGTTTGCGGCCGGAACGAAGGATGTCGTCGACGAGCAGGACTTTCTCGCCGGGTTCGATTTCGAGGAATTGACGGAAACGGAGGGGCTCGCCGGGGGCTTCATGCTCGGCCCAGTAGACCTGGTGCGCGTGGAGGGCTTCACAGACTCCGTAAGCGACGGGGAGTCCACCGGTGGCGGGGGCGACGACGGAGAGATGAGGGATCATGGCGCGCAATTCGGGATGGGCGCGTAGGAGGCGGCTCAGGCCGACGCAGAGCGTGCGGTTGTTCTGATAATTGCGCATGGCGAGGGCGAATTGCAGATATTCGTTGGCGTGGAGGCCGTTTGAATAAATGAAGTGCCCGGTGCGAAGGGCGCCGGTTTCGCGCAGCAGGGCGAGGACTTCGTCTTGGGTGGGTACCAGATCCATTGGGGTTAACTAGCTCCTTTTCCCATGAGAACACGCGGGATGGTGCGCACGAGAATTTTCCAGTCGAGGGCGAGCGACCATTGATCAATATACTGCATGTCCATTTTCATCCAGGTTTCGAAGTCGACGGAGTCGCGGCCGGAGATGGCCCAGAGGCAAGTGAGTCCGGGGCGCATGCGGAGGCGGCGGCGCTGCCAGCGTTCGTAGAGGCGGACTTCGTCGGGCAGGGGCGGGCGCGGGCCGACGAGGGACATGTCGCCGCGTAGGACGTTCCACAATTGCGGGAGCTCGTCGACGGAGAATTTGCGCAGCCAGCGTCCTACTTTGGTGAGGCGCGGGTCGTTCTGGATTTTGAAGACGGTCTTCTTTTCATTGCGCTCTTCGAGCGAGGCGCGAAGTTCTTCGGCGTTGTCGCACATGGAGCGGAATTTGTAGAACGTGAAGCGGCGTCCGTTCAGGCCGCAGCGTTCCTGGCGGAAGATGGCGGGGCCGGGCGATGTGACTCTTATGATCAGAGCGGTCAGGGCCATGAACGGGGCTAGCAGCAGAAGTCCGGCGAAGGCGATGCAGAAATCGGTTGCGCGCTTGACTAGGAGGCGGATTTCGTCGTGAGGGGTCGCGGAGAAGGTGAGCAGGGGCGCTTCGCCGAGGCGGTCGAGGTACATCTTGCTGTTGACGTGAGGGAAGAAATCGATGGCGACGCGGGTGCGGACGCCATCCTCGTCGCAGTAAAGGAAGGCATCCTCGAGGCTCGCGAGCTTGTCGGAGTCGACGGCGAAGACGACTTCGTCGATCACTTGTTTCGCGAGCAGACGGGAGAGATCGGAGAGGGGGTGGACGGGGTAGCTTTCGTTAAGCTGGATCGAGGTCTGATCGGGATGATCGGTGTCGGCGATGAAGCCGCGGAGGCGGGCTCCGTCGTGTTCCGATTCCTCAATTAATTGGGCGAGGCGTAGGGCGCGGACGCCGGTGCCGACGACCATGATTTCGTGGGGTCCGCTGAATTCGCGGCGGACGAAGCGCATGAGGCCGGCGGAGTTCAGACGGAAGAGGCAGATGAAGACCCAGGCGAAGAGGGCGAAGCCGGCGATGAAGGGGCGGCTCAAATCGAGGCGCAGGAAATATTGGAATAAAACGACGGCGATGAATCCGAGAGCGGTTTGGCGCGAGGTTTCGCGGATGACGACGGCGGGCGAGGTTTCGTCGTCAATTTTCTGATAGACGTCGAACCAGAAGCCGAGGCCGACCCAGACGAGTCCGGAGAAGCCGAGGAGCAGGACGTGGATGGGGACGGGGATGTCGAAGAGGCGCTCGAAGGATTCGGTGAAGCTGAGGCGGAGACGGGCCTGGTAAGCGGCTTCGAAGGCGAGCGCGACTAAGAGGATGTCGGCCAGCGCAAAGAAGACGCGAACCTGGCGATGGTGACGGCTAAACACTTTTCGAGCATCAGCATAGCATGGGGCGGGGAGCGAAGGGGTGGATTTCAGATAGAATGCGGAGGTTGCGTTTGATCGGAGTGAAAGGAAAGATCCAAATGATTCGAAATTCTGTGTTGATGTTGATTTCCCTGGCTTTGGCCGGGGCGGGGATGGCTCATGCGACCGATGTGGTCAATCGGGATGCGAAGCCGTATAAGTTGAAAGTGCAGAGCGAGGGGAAGTTGAGTATTTCGTTCTACACGATCAAGGCGAATACGACCATTTATGGGCTGTGTGGCGCGTCGTTTTGCAGCTTCACGATTCCGGGGAGCAAGGTCGAGGCGAAGAAGGAAGAGCGGATCACGATCCGCGGTGGGAAGTTCGTGAAGTAGGTTTTAAACGAGATGGCGGTGGGGCGGCCAGATGGAGCGGGAATGGGCGTCGAGCCATTCCCGGTGGCCATATTTCGCCATGAGCTGGGTGGCGAGTAGAGAGGTCGTGTCGTAATCGTCGGCGAATTTGGGACACGGATTTTCGAGCGTGTTGTAGGTGAAGCCGAGATATTCGAGGCGCGGTATTGAGGTTGAGGCGGCGAGGGATTCGAATCCAGCGCCGCCGATTTTATTGTTGCCGAGGTCGAGCCAGGCGAGGCGTTTGAGGTGAGGCGAGCGGGCGATTATTTGGGCTTCGGCATCCTCGAGGTCATTCTTCCAAAGATTGATGGAGACGATGCGGGCGAGGTGCGGGCTTGCGAAGAGGGCTTCGGCGACGGGCTTCGCGTTCTGCAGTTCGAGATGGAGGATCGGGGCGCGGCGGTAGAGTTCAGGCGCGATGTCGAGGAAGTGTTGGGCGTCGAATTTTACCCATTCGACGAAGCCGCGGATGTAGACGCGCCAGGGGATCAGGTCTTGCAGGTCTTGTGCCCAGGAGTCGCCGTGGGTGCGAATCAGGTTGCCTTCATCCATGTAAGAGGACGGGGTCGGGGGCGGGACGTTGTCGCGGCGGCAGCGGGCGAGGTCGATCTGGAGGCGGATGAATTGGGCGCGGATGGGGTCCTGAGATTCGATTGCGTCCGCGTAGGCGAGGCGGGGAGCGTCATCCTCAGGGGAGGCGACGATGGCGGCGTGGAGATCCGCGAGGGTGGGGGGCATAGCAGACCCAAAAGGGAAAAAGCCGGACGCGTGAACGTCCGGCTTGATCGATCTAGCTGAAGTTGTTTTACTTTACTTCGACAGAAGCGCCGACATCCGTGAATTTCTTTTGGATGGCCGCGGCTTCGTCCTTCGTGATGCCTTCCTTGATCGGCTTGGGAGCGCCATCGACGAGGTCCTTGGCTTCTTTCAAGCCGAGGCTGGTGACTTCGCGAACGGCCTTGATCACGTTGATCTTGTTCGCGCCGGCAGCGGTGAGGACCACGGTGAATTCGGTCTTTTCCTCGACCACCGGAGCCGCCGCGGCAGCCGCGCCGCCACCGCCACCGGCCGAAACCGTAGCCGCGGCCGCCGAAACGCCCAATCTCTCTTCGAGCAACTTGACGAGCTGAGAAGCTTCGAGCAGCGTCAGCCCTTGAATCTGTTCCGCAATTGCGTTGATATCCGCCATTTTATTTCAGTCTCCTATGGATTCAAATCGGTTAACAGCCTAACTCTGCTCGTCAGGCTTGAACTTGTTCTCTTTCACGCCCTGATCGACGACAACCGCGAGATTGCGGCCAGTGCCATTGATCGCCGTCACCAACCGCTGAGCCGGAGCTTGAATCAGCCACAGTAGTTTGGCGAAAATTTCTTCCTTGCTGGGCATGTTGGCCAGATCGTTGATCGCCTTGATGTCGATCACACGGCCTTCCACCATGCCGGCTTTGAATGTGAATGCCGGATTGTCCTTGGCGTACTTGGTGAGCGCCTTGGCGAGTTGCACGGGGTCGGACTCGGTCCAGACCATCGAGGTCATGCCCTTGATGCCCTTGACGAGATCGCCGGCGGCGGTGCCTTCGGCGGCCTTCTCGGCGATCGTGTTCTTGATCACCTGATAGTTGGCGCCCGCACCGCGGATGGCCTTGCGGAGGTCGTGATCCTGAGCGACGGTCATCTTCTCGAAGCCGGTCAGGAAGACGTTCTTGGTCTTCTGAAATTCCTCGCGGAGAGCTTCGAGATCCTTTTGCTTTTCTTGTTTGCTCTTCATCGTTGATTCCTTTTAGACCGCCTTCGCGTTGTAGGTCGCGGCGTCGAGTGAGATGCCGGGGCCCATGGTCGAGCAGACGGTGACGCTTTGGACGTACTTGCCCTTGGCGGCGGCGGGCTTGGCGCGGACGACGGCGCCGATGAGAGTCTTCGCATTCTCGAGAAGCTTGTCGGTTTGGAAACTGACTTTGCCTACAGGAGCGTGGATGACTCCGGTTTTGTCGACGCGGAATTCGACTTTGCCGGCCTTGGTTTCGCGAATCGCTTCGGCGACGTTGGTGGTGACGGTACCGGTTTTTGGATTCGGCATAAGGCCACGAGGCCCGAGCACCTTACCTAGCTTACCGACCGAACGCATCATGTCGGGGGTGGCGATGACGGCGTCGAAATCCGTCCAGCTTTCGGCCATGATCTTGGCGACGATCTCGTCGCCTCCAACGATGTCCGCGCCGGCTTCGGTGGCTTCACGCAGCTTGTCGCCCTGCGCGATGACCAGGACCCGAACCTGCTTGCCCAGACCATTCGGAAGAACGATTGTTCCGCGAACCATCTGGTCGGCGTGCTTGGGATCGACACCGAGACGCATATGCACTTCGACCGTCTCGTCGAATTTCACGAATTTTATTTTTTGAACGAGGGGGATTGCCTCGTCAATTGAGTAAGGACGCTGCTCAACCTGTTTGGCGGCAGCGGCAAATTTCTTGCCTTGTTTTCTTGCCATTCAACCTCCGTGGTGCAGACGACCATCCACTCGGCGGGCCACACCTTTTATGGAGGTGATGACTCTGAGCTTCAGTCTCCCACTGGGATCGCGTTCAGAATCGAACGCATTCACAGGATAGCAATAAGCGAGAGGATTGTGCAAACCGTCTTACCGGCGGCGGCGGGAGGATTCGCGAACCAGGAGGGTGGGTTCAATGAGAATCGATTCCGGGCGCAAGGGCTGCGAGACCTTTTCGCGGATCAGACGGAAGGCGAGTTGGGCGGCTTGGACGCCGATGGCCTGGCAGTTCTGATCGATTGTCGACAGGGGGACCTGCATGGATTCCGAGTTCCACGCGTTGCCGACGCCGATGACGGCGATGTCGTGGGGGACGCGGAGACCGGCTTCGTGGATCGCCTTGATGGCTCCGATGCCGTTGGGGTCGTTGTAACAGACGACTCCGTCGGGATGGGGATCGAGGGCGAGCAAATGTTTCATGGCCTCATAGCCGCTGATGTCTCCGGCATCGTCACCGGTGCGTCCGGCGAGGACGTAGCCGGGCATGGCGACGCGGCCGTGTTGGGCGAGGGCCTGGCGGAATCCTTCATAGCGTCCATTACCGGTGGAGATTTCGCGTCCGCGGATGTGGGCGATGCGTTCGCAGCCTTGCTCGATTAGATGATTGGTGGCCATGCGGCCGATTACTTCGTCATCGCTGCCGACGAAGTGGGCGTGCAGGCCGGCGAAGCGGCGATCGACCAAGACGTAGGGCGTCTGATGTTCCTCGATGCGGCGGAAGGTTTCGACGCTCCATTGCATGGAGGCGATCAATAAGGTGTCGACGCGGTGCGCGAGCATCTGTTCAATTTCCTGCTGCTCGAGGGCGACATCCTCTTCAGAGGATGTGATGAGGAGCGAGTAGGATTGTTCGCGCAGCACGGACGAGATGCCCTTCGCAACTTGGGCGAAGAAGGAATGGACGAGGCCGGGGACGACGAGTCCCATGGTTTGAGTTTTGCCGGTGATGAGCGCGCGGGCGGCGAGGTTGGGGCGGTAGTTGAGCTCCTTCATCCGCTTGAGCACGCGCTCGCGGGTGTCGGTGCTGATGTCGCTGTGATTGCGGAGTACTTTGGAAATCGTCACAACGGAGACGCCGAGGTCCCGTGCGATATCCTTCATCCTGACGGCCATTGTTAAGAACATTATGACACTATCGATCAATTCGTGGATGCGCGCGCTCATCCTTGATGCGCCTGGGCATGCGGCGATTGGGAAAAAAGAGTTGCCGGCGGCGGGTCCGCTGGAGGTTTTATTGCGAGTGCGGATGGTCGGATTATGCGGATCCGATTTAAATAGCTATCGGGGACGAAATCCGTTGGTGACTTATCCGCGAATTCCGGGGCATGAGATTTCGGCGGAGGTGGCGGACATCGGATCGGCGGTGCCGGAAGAGGGGCGGTACGCGGTGGGATCGCCGGTGACGTTGTCGCCGTACTCGAGCTGTGGACAGTGTCCTTCGTGCAGGCGCGGACGGTTTCATGCGTGCCAGTTCAATCAGACGCTCGGCGTGCAGAGAGATGGGGCGTTGACGGAGTTTATTGCGGTGCCGTGGACGAAGTTGTTAGTGGCGGATGGATTGTCGGCGCGGGAGTTGTGTTTGGTCGAGCCGTTGACAGTGGGCTTTCATGCGGCGGCGCGGGGGCGGATTGAAGGTTCCGATACGGTGTTGGTGCTGGGGTGTGGAACTGTGGGGTTGGGGGCGATTGCAGCGGCGCGGCATATGGGAGCGGCTTGCGTGATGGCTGTCGATGTCGATGCGAGGAAGCTCGAGCTGGCGCGGAGGGCGGGGGCGGATTTCGCGATCCACGCGGGGGAGACGGATGTCGCGGGGAGGGTTCACGAATTCACGCGCGGCGGTCCGGATGTGGTGATCGAGGCGATTGGGACTCCGGAGACGTTTCGAAGCGCGGTGGAGTTGGTGGCGTTTACGGGGCGCGTGGTTTATGTGGGATACGCGAAGGAACACGTCACGTATGACACGCGGTTGTTTGTGCAGAAGGAGCTTGATATTCTCGGGTCGCGGAATGCGACGGCAGCGGATTTCGCGGCGGTGATTGAAGTATTGCGGAAGCGGACGTTTCCACTGGAAGAAATTGTGTCGAAGGTGGTGGGGCTGGAGGAGGCTCCGGGGGCGATGGAGGATTGGGCGAGGGAGCCGGCGAGCGTTAGCAAGATTTTGGTGGAGGTCAGTTGAAGATGGTTTCCTTGTGTCTCGCGGCGGCGTTGATGGCGGCGGCGGTCGGCGGACAGAGTGGCGAACGGCTGACGTTTAAAGAGCAGTCGGTGAAGCCGGGGAATCCTTTCGGTCAATCGAGCAGTCTCGGGCCGATGCCTGGCCGCGAGGGATACGAGGCGACGAATGTGTCGCTGAAGATGATGATCTCTGTCATGTACAGAGTGTCCGTGCGGCGGATTGCGGGTCCGCAGTGGATCGACACGGCGCGGTTTGATGTGCGGGCGAAGGCTGCGAAGCCGTCCTCGATTGAAGAATTGCGTATGATGTTTCAGAATTTGATTTCCGATGAATTCAAGCTGCACTTTCACAAGGAAAGTCGCGAGGGGCCGGTGTATGCGTTGGTGGTCGATGAGGCGGGCGTGAAGATGAAGGTCAACGAGTCGACGCAGATTTTCGATATCCCGATTCACAGGCCGCGGCTCGGTGAATTGGACGGAACGCGCGTGCCGATGGAGTATTTGGCGATGACGTTGACGCAGATGCTGCAGCGCGAGGGAAGGCCGGTGATCGACAGGACGGGGCTTGCGAATAACTACGACTTCAAGCTCGAATACGCGCCGGAGATGGGCGGAGCGATGAAACGTCCAGATCTGTTCCATGCGCTCAAGGAGCAGCTTGGGTTGAAGCTCGAGGCGCAGCAGGGGCCGGTCGAGTACTTCGTGGTCGACAGCGCGGTGAAGCCGGTGGCGAAGTGATTTCCCGATTCATCTCCGTGGTGGCGTTGATGGCCGCGGCGGCCGGCGCGCAGAGTACCGAGCGGCTGACGTTCGATGAGCAGTCGGTGAAGCCGGCGAGCCCGAACGGTTGGTCCGGCGGGATCAGGGCGATGCGCAACCTCGAAGGATGGCAGGCGACGAATGTCACGGTGAAGCTGATGATGTCCTTTATGTACAACGTACCCAACGGACGGATTACGGGCGGCCCGCGGTGGATCGACACTGAACGGTTCGATGTGCATGCGAGGACGTTTAGGCAATCCTCGGTTGACGAATTGCGTATTATGTTTCAGAACTTGATCGCCGATGAATTCAAGCTCCGCTTCCACAAGGAACCTCGCGAGGAGCCGGTGTATGCCTTGATGGTCGATGAGTCGGGCGTGAAGATGCAGGTCAACGAATCGACTGAGGTTGTCCACGGTCCGATTCGCAGCCATCGGCTCGGCGAAATGATCGGGACGCGCGTGTCGATGGAGTATTTGGCAACGGAGTTGTCGCAGATCGTGCGGGGGGACGGAAGGCCGGTGATCGACAAGACGGGGCTGAAGGGTAACTACGATTTCAAGATGGAATTTGCGCCCGAGCTACCGCCTGGGTTTGACCAGATGACTTTAGCGCCAGGAACCATGGAGCATCCGCGACTGTTCCAGGCGCTGAGGGAGCAGCTTGGTTTGAAGCTCGTGCCGCAGCAGGGGCCGGTCGATTACTTCGTGATCGACAGCGCGATGAAGCCGGCGGCGAAATGATGACGATGAAAATTTTGTGGATGGTTGCGGCGACTGCGTTGGTCGCGCTGGCTCAGGATTCGGCTTATCGGCCGAAGGGGCAGCTCATTCCTGCTCCGCGATGTCTTTCGATGCAGGGGATCGGCGAGGGGGGCTTCGTGCCATGCACCGAGGCGGCGCATCAGGCGTGGCTTAAGGATATACGGCATTGGCGGGCGGAGCGGAAGATCCGCATTGGATATAACGCGGCGCGTTATGACCGGCCGGAGTCTAAGTGGATTCGCTCGAGTTTCATGCAGCCGCAGATGATGGTGCATGACCGGTACTTCTATGATCCGGTCGCGGGAAAATATACGGTCGATCGGTATCTCGATGACGTCGAGCGAAGGTATGGAGGGATCGATTCTGTGCTGATTTGGTCGACGTATCCGAACATGGGCATCGATGCGCGCGATCAGTTGGACATGGTGCGGAGCATGCCGGGCGGGGTCGAGGGCGTTAAACAGATGGTCGCGGATTTTCACCGGCGCGGAGTGCGGGTGTTGTTTCCGATGATGATGTGGGATCAGGGCACGAGGGATCCGGGGAAGGCGTGGCCGGATGCGATTGCGGAGTTGATGAAGGAGATCGGCGCTGACGGGATCAATGGGGATACGCAGGACGGTGTGCCGTTGGAGTTCTCGGCGGCGGCGGACAGGGTGGGGCATCCGCTGGTGTTTGAGCCGGAGAGTGGCCCTTCGGATGAGGCACTCGCGTGGAACCTGATGACGTGGGGGCAGTACGGCGATCAGCATAGCTTTGTGCCGGGTGTCGACAGGTATCGTTGGATCGAGCCGCGGCATATGGTCCACATTTCGGACCGGTGGAATCGGGAGAAGACGGACAATCTGCAGTACGCGTTTTTTAATGGCGAGGGTTGGGAGTCCTGGGAGAATATTTGGGGGATTTGGAACGGGGTGACTCCGCGGGATGGGGAGGCGACGCGGAGGGTTTCGGCGATGGAGCGGGGGATTGCGAATTTCCTGACGAGTCCGGATTGGGAGCCGTTTTATTTGATGCATCGCTATGGCGTGTTTGCGAGCCGGTGGCCGATGGGCGATGAGATGGTGTGGACGATCGTCAATCGCAATGAATATGGGGTCGAGGGGCGTGAGATGACCATTCCGCACCGGGATGGTGCGCGATACTTTGATCTTTATCATGGGGTCGAGTTGAAGCCTGATCCGGAGATGGGCGGGGATGTTCTTTCGTTTGCTTTAGAGGCTCATGGGTATGGGGCGATTCTGGTGACGCGGAGTGAGCCTGGGGAGCCGATGAAGCAGTTCATGGCGAAGATGAAGGCGATGACTGCGCGGCCGCTGGCGAGTTATTCGAATGAGTGGAAGACGCTGCCGCAGCGGATGGTCGAGATCCGGGCGACGACCGCTTCGTCGGCGGCGCCGGAGGGGATGATTCGGATTGCGGGGGCGGCTTCGTGGATTTTTAAAGTCGAAGGGATTGAGATCGAGGGTACGAACGACATCGGCGTGGATGTCCAGTATCCGTGGGAGCCGGACGCGCGGCGGTTTCATGAGCATCGCATGGAGATGCGTTCGTTTTATATCGACAAGTATCCGGTAACGAACGAGCAGTTCAAGAAGTTCGTGGATGCGGCGAAGTATCATCCGGCGGATGACCGGAATTTTTTGCGTGATTGGGGTGGGGGGACGTATCCGCAGGGTTGGGCGAACAAGCCTGTGACTTGGGTTTCACAGGA
>DASXZC010000291.1:0-3900 GCA_036502165.1 Bryobacteraceae bacterium | reverse complement strand
TGCATCGAGCGCCGGACCGGTACCGCCGCCAAACGTATAGGTTCCATTGAAATTCACAGGCGCGACGTTATCGTCGGTCTGCCCGCGCAGCCGCACGCCGAAGCGGAAGGCGTGCGTGCCGTGGAGAATCGATGTGTAGTTCTGCAGCTCATAATTGTTCTGCGTATCCGCCGATTGCCCGATCTGCGATCCTCCGCCGTTGAACGACCCCAGTACCTGAATCACCGGGCTCGCATCGAGCGCCAGCATCCGATTGCCGTTGTGATAGTACTGAAACCGCGTCTCGTTCACCGTCGTTCCCAGGACCGCCGTCTCGCTGACCTGCAGCAATTGATTGGTGAACGTCGTGTGATATCCGCGCGTCAACAAGTCGAAACTGCCAATGCCGGCGCCGTTGATGTCACCGTGCGTCACTCCATAGCGAACCGTCAGCGTATTCTTATCATTCAGCCCGTAGTCGATTCGCGGCGTCACGCGGAAATACCGCTGCGGCACTTTGAACACCGCATCGTACGGCTGCACGGTCAGCGCTTGCGGATCGAGTGTGACGGCGTTGATGATCGCGCCGTTATCCACTGTATTGCGCTGCGCGTCGACATGAAAAGACGCGCGCTTGCCGAGCGGACCGCCCATTCCGCCTTCGAATTCATTCAAGGTGAGCGGTGCCTTTTGTTGCGAGTAGGGATTGCGCGAATTCCAGAAATCGTTGGCGAAATTGTAGTCGACAGTCCCGTGATACTTGTCGGTTCCGGGCTTGGTGAAGATCTCGATGCGTCCGTAACCGAGCTTGTCGTACTCCGCCGAGAAGGGATCCTGATTGATGCGGATCTCGCGGATGGACGCCTTCGGCGGAATCTCGCCGCCGCTGAATCCGTCAATGAAAATGGAGCCTCCGCTCGGTCCGGCGGCCGGTCCGGCGAGCGCCTGCAAATCGGCCGCCAGATCATCCGGATCGTCCGAGAGCGCGTCGAGATCCTCTCCGCGCAACACCAGAGCGTTGGCATTCGACGCCGGATCGACGCTGACGGATTGGCCCGCCGTATCCTTGACTTCCAGTTCCTGCGTGGCAGTCGTAACGATCAGTTGCAAGTCGAACTGCAATACGCCCGACGCCGCGGTCACCTTCATTGGAGCGCCGGATGAAAGCGACGCGGCAGTACCCTGAATCGAGTAGACTCCGGCTACAACACCGGCGAACTGATACACGCCGTTCGCATCGGACGTCACAGTGCGCGGCTTGCCCGACGAGCCCGCCAGCGTCACGTGCGCACCGCGAACAACCGCTCCGGACTGATCCGTAACCACGCCGCGGATGGTGGCAGTCTGCGCGACGGCGATGCCGAGGCAAGAGAGGAACAACGTGAGTACACGGAGCGTCGTCTGCATTCGCGACCCAGTCTAGCGTTGCAATCTTTTGATGTTCTGAGTGGGGCTGATAGAATGCGCAGATCATGGTGCGAAGAAATTTGAAGCTCCTCTGCGCGGCCATCTTACTCGCCGCCACCGCTTCGGCGGCCGCGCCCGACTACGACATCCTCATCCGCAACGCCCGCCTCGTCGATGGCACCGGCAACCCCTGGTTTGAATCCGATATCGGAATCAAGAACGGCAGGATCGCCGCCATCGGCAACCTCGAGAACAAGTCCGCCACCCGCTCGATCGACGCCGCCCATCGCATCGCCGCCCCCGGATTTATTGACGTTCACGTCCACGTCGAAGGTGAAATCGATCGCGTTCCCCGTGCCGATAATTTCCTGTTCGATGGCGTCACGACCATCATCACCGGCAACTGCGGAGGCTCGCGCCTCAATCTCGCCCAATGGTTCCAAAAGCTCGAAAAGCAAGGAATTGGCGTCAATCTGGCCTCCTTCGTCGGCCACAACAGCGTCCGTTCGGAAGTGATGGGCACCGCGAATCGTCTGGCCACCCCCGCTGAAATCGAGCGCATGCAAGCCGTCGTCAATCGCGAGATGCGCGAAGGCGCCATCGGATTTTCGACGGGCCTCATCTACATCCCCGGCACGTATTCGAACACTGCCGAAGTCGTGGCGCTCGCCAAAGCCGCCGCGAAATATGGCGGAGTCTACGCGAGCCACATGCGCGACGAAGGTCCGCACGTGATCGAGGCGATCGAGGAAGCCGTGACCGTCGGCAAGGAAGCCGGGATGCGCGTCGAACTCTCGCATTTCAAAATCGACACGCGCAGTTTGTGGGGCATGAGCGAACAGACGCTCGCCCTGGTCGAGAAGTATCGCCGTGAAGGCGTCGATGTCGTGCTCGACCAATATCCATACGATCGCTCGAGCACCAATCTCGGTATGCTGGTTCCCAGTTGGGCGCTCGCCGATGGCCATGACGCTGTGCTCAAGCGCCTCCGAGATCCTGCGACGCGCGAGAAAATCGCCACGGATATGCACGACATGTTGAACAAAAAGGGTCAGCCCGATTACGCGTTCGCCGCCGTCGCTTCCTATGCCGCCGACCGTAAGTACGAAGGCAAGACGATCACCGAGATCAACGTCCTCAAGGGCCGCGCGCAGGATGTGCCGCATGAGATCCAGACCATCCTCGACATGATGGAAGCCGGCGGAGCTTCGATGGTCTACCATTCGATGGGCGAAGTGGACGTCGACCGCATCATGCGCTACCCGAACACCGCCGTCGCCAGTGACGGAGGCGTCCGTGTGCCGGGCGAAGGCATGCCGCATCCGCGCTCGTACGGAACCAATTCGCGAGTCCTCGCCGAGTACGTCCGCACGCGCCACGTCCTCACCCTCGAGGATGCCATCCGCCGCATGACGTCACTTCCAGCGCGCACGTTCAGCTTCCACGATCGCGGTCAACTCCGCGAAGGTGCGGCTGCGGATATCGTTATTTTCGATCCTGACAAAGTGCAAGATAAGGCGACATTTCTCAATCCTCACCAATACTCCGCCGGTTTCGACTACGTGCTGGTCAACGGCCGCATCGCGGTTGACGATGGCAAGCTCACCGCCGTCCGCGGCGGAGCCATTCTGCGCGGTTCCGCATCCCCTCGCTAAATTTTTCTGAGTTTGAATTGTCACGATTTCGCCACGGCGGCCACAAATAGAATAGTTTCACCCAGGCGAGAGCGTATTTACTTGGAGGAGAAATGAAAATTGTAAGACTTGCAGCGGTTGCCGCTGCGCTGGGAACTTTGCTCGTGATTCCGTCTGCAAGCGCCCAGGGACTGTACGCCGACGAGGCCAAGAAGGCGACCACCGGCGACCTCAACGACCAGGATTATTGGTGGGCGAAATTCGACGCCATGATGGTCGAACTTGCCATCCAGCAACATCAGCCAGAAGGAACGATCTCGGTCGAACTCGCTTCATCGATACGCCGGCTTGACGATCTGAGCAAGAAGTATCCGAACCATCAGGAGATCGCGAAGTGGAATGCGCGAGCCCATGAGATCGAGTCGAAGATCAATCCGGACGCCAATCGTGGCGCATCTTTCACGCCGCAATGTCCGTGGAATGAAGCCAACTTCGCGCAGCTCTGGGTCAATCTACACTGGGCGAAAACCGCCTACGATATGAAGGATTACAACACCGCCATCAGTGACCTTCAGAACGTCATGCAGAACTATCAATTCATGCTCGCGCCCGATCGCATGAAGAATTATCCGGCCGATCTACGGGATTATGTGGTCAATTCCAAGCCAGATGCGGATAAGATGTACCGCGACGCCAAGGCGAAGGCTGGCCGATAAGTCGCAGCAGCTTTATTCCTTCGCGCCAGCCTCTTTGAGCATCGCCATCATCTCCGTATATCCGCGCCGCATCGCGATGAGGAGCGGGGAATTCCCATCCTCGTCTTTCGCATTCACATCCGCGCCGGCCGCGATCAATAACTGTGCAATCTGCGGCGAATAGA
>DASXZC010000290.1:0-4133 GCA_036502165.1 Bryobacteraceae bacterium | reverse complement strand
CATTGTGGGGGCTCCCGAACTCGGCAAATGCGCCATCGGCTTCAACGCAATCGCAACCAACAGCGGCAACGCGATTACCATCAGGCGAACTTGATTCGAACAGGTGAGCCACCAATCAGCGATCGGCGTAATCACCGGAATATGGCGTCGTTTCGGCCATGGACTGCTGTCGACTTCGAAACTCTGCGTGGGCTCGGCGGCATCGAGTGCTTCTGCCAAAGCACACAATTCGCTCGCCGTTTCACCTTTGCCAGGCGGCGGAGTTGCGACCGGCAGCTTCATCGTGGAACTGAACCGGGGCGCCGGGTTCTTCCATCCCGCAGGAGTCTCGCACGGCTCGAGCGACAACACCGGAGGCTTCGGCCTGACCGGCACGAACCACGGCGCTATTTCCTGGCATAGCTGCTTCCCCGCTTTGGGAGCCGGCTTGAATCCTGGAATTTGCAGGGGCTTTCCCTTCACCCACGACGGTTCAAAGAGAGCAATGTTCGGCGAAAGAACCGCCGGCTTCGACACCACGTAGGGAGCCGGCCGCGGAGGCGCCGAGTGCACCATGCGGGCACCCGCCTCGCGAATTCGCTTTGCCGGCGCGGCCAATTCCGTAAGAGCAAGAGGCGCGATCATTGGATCGTGTTGCTCGAGTGCAGGCGGAATCGCCAAAGGCAGCTCAAGTCGAGCCGTTCCAAGGAATTCGGACTGCTCGCATGATCGCGAAATTCTCGCCGGACAATCCTTGAACCGAGGCCGGGCGAATTGTTCAGGCTGCTCCCAGCTGAATCCACATGGACCAATCTCGACCTCGATCCGCCGCTTCGGAGTATGCCTCAGAACGGGATCGAGCCGCTCGACAAAACCGGCCACTTCACTTGCGCTGCTGGCATTACGGAGATCGAGGAATACTGGACGGCCATCGGACTCTTCGATGCGCGTGCCAAGCCCCGCAAAAGCAGGCGCAGTGGTATTCACCGCTGTAGGCTCCGCGAGCTGCCAAAGCTTATTCTGGATCGCAGGCGACAAGGGCTCACGCGAGTCTACGGCATCCGGCAGTTCTACCGGCGCAACCAGAGCCAGGTCGCCAATGGTAAACACCGGGAACAACCCGCGAAGGCGAATCTCAGGCGCGCTCGGCTTAGGCCGCGTCAGCCGGTACATCTCATCGGTACTGCGAGGATCCGGCAAGACCGTGCTCGCGGACTCAACTTTGGCTTTTCTTTTTCTTGTATTTGAGACTTCTGATGTTACGTGTTTGTTGATATCCGGATGGCCCTCTGCCATCCCGAAGCGCTCAGCTTGTTGTTTGAACGCAAACTCCCGCGTGCACGCCGAGGAGCAGTAATCTGCTTCACTCTTTTTCCGCGAAAGTGGCTTTCCGCAGTGCCGGCATTGACCGTTAGCCCACGTCATCACCTATTATGTTGCGCCGGAACAAAAAGGATTACTACCCAGTGAATAGCTGAAGTACCCGCCCGAATCTGCCGGAATAGCTCTAGTACTCTTGGGAAATCTACTTAGTCACAAGAAGCTCGTAGTTCCATCAACCAGCCTGATATGATCGGTTTGAGGCGGAATCGCTCAAGCTGGGTTCGAATTGGACTTGATCGTTCAGTTTGAGGCCTCTCTGGGGATACCCCAGGGAATCGTGAATGGCTTACAGTTCGTCGCGGTAGGTGCGGGTGTCGCTACGCGCACCGAATCCTTCCGCTGAGAGAGACTCGTTGGGCGATTCCGCTGCTTCATCATGACGGAGGACTCGATCATCACGGCGCTTGCCATCACCTTCCTTGCAGGTGACATCGAGCCCACCGCGATTGCCGCTCGGGCTATCCTTGCCTTAGGCCACCCTTGGCGATGGATAGGACCTCTTTCGCGCCGGTATGCAGAACGCTTCGAGGGCACAACACGTCCCCGACTTCGAACCATTGTCGAGTTTCTTGCGAACGACATCGGCTTGGCTCGGGCGATCTCTCGTCACGGCCAGCGCCTGACGGTCGAGCAGTGGGTGGTCCCTCCTCCGGAGATGCGTCCCGTGGACGCCGCAGTCGAGTGGTCGTTGCCTGTTTTAGAGTCTCCTCTTCAGCTCGCCGAATGGTTGAACTTGCCGCTGAATCAGCTCGAATGGTTTGCAGATCTCAAGCACTACTTGAGGCGGCCGCGAGTCGCCCAGCAGTTGCGGCACTATAACTATCGCATTCTCGACAAGGGTTGGGGGAGTATCCGGCTCATCGAAGCTCCCAAGGATCGCCTGAAGGAAATACAGCGCAAGATCCTCGCCGGGATCCTGGATCTAATTCCTACACACGACGCGGTGCACGGATTTCGGAAGGGGCGCTCCATTCGATCATTCGTCAGTCCGCACACTGCCCAGCGAGTCGTCCTCAAAATGGATCTCTCGGACTTCTTTCCCTCGATCAGGCGCGCTCGAGTCCAGGCACTTTTTCGGACCGCGGGATATCCCGAGGCAGTGGCCGACCTGCTGGGAGGACTATGCACCACCACGACCCCTCGCGAGATTTGGAAGAGCAGCGGCGTCCGAGACCCGAATCGTCTCTCGGATGCGCGCATGATTTACGGCACTCCGCATTTGCCCCAAGGTGCTCCGACCTCGCCCGCGATCGCCAACCTCTGCGCATACAGGCTCGACTGCCGGCTCGCCGGACTCGCGCGATCGGCGGCAGCTCTTTACACCAGATATGCGGACGATCTCGCATTTTCCGGTGGCGACGATTTCGAACGCCGCGTCGAGCGGTTCAGCTTGCACGCCGCCGCAATTGTCCAGGAATCGGGGTTCGAAGTACACCATCGCAAGACCCGGATCATGCGCCAAGGGGTCAGGCAGCAAGTGGCTGGCCTAGTGACCAACACTCACCCCAACATACGCCGTTCCGATTTTGACGAACTAAAAGCAATTCTTACGAACTGCGTCCGTTTAGGACCCTCGACGCAAAATCGCGACCTCCACGCGAACTTCCGCGCCCATCTCGAGGGCCGCGTGAGCTTTATCGAATCAATCACTCCACCGAGAGGCTCCAAGCTCCGCTCGATTTTTGATCGCATCGACTGGACGGCATAACAGATAATTGAATGATGGAAGTTGACGTACTCATCGCCGGCGGTGGTCCCGCCGGCCTCGAAGCGGCCGCGGCGGTTGCCTCCCGTGGCTGGTCGGCGCTCGTCCTCGAGCAGGATTCCGAGATTGGATCTCCCACGCGAACTAGCGGGGGTACCTTTGTTCGGGATATGCAGGAGTTCGGAATTCCTGAGCGCCTCTATCACAAGGTCACCAAGTGTCGCTTCTTCTCTCCGTCGAACTCGGCCGCCTTCTCCTATGACGCGGAACCCATCGTTTGCGTCATCGACGTGCGTGGGACGTTTCAATTTCTCGCAGAGCGCGCCGCGCTCGCGGGGGCATCGATCCGTCCGGCGACTACGGCCATCGAAACTCTCAAGGATACCTCCGGTGCCGTCAAAGGAGTGCGGGCCCGGATGGGGAACCGCACCTTCGAAATTCAATCAAAGGTCGTCATCGACGCGACCGGTTACAAGGCGGCGATGGTGAAGGATTCGAAGGTCACCAGCGGATCTCATCGCTTCGGAGTGGGGGCGGAATATGATCTGTTCGCGCCCCACTACGACAGCTCCGAAGTAGTTCTGATCGTTGGCAGCCAGATCGCGCCGAACGGCTATGCGTGGTTCTGTCCGTGGGGGAATCAGCGCGTCCGTGCCGGTGTCGGAGTCATCCATCCGGATTCGAAATTGAACCCCGAGGGATTCCTCGACAAGCTGATCGCGAAAGCACCGAATTGGGGGGTCAACCTCGAGGGATCACAGCCCATCGAGTATCACTACGGACTGATTCCATCCGAAGGAATGATCGAGCCTTTCGCCGGTGACGGGATCCTCGCCGCCGGAGATTCGGCCGGGCAGCCCTCTCAACTGTTGGGGGAAGGAATACGATGGGCGCTATTCGCTGGTCGAATGGCGGGAGAAGTTTGTTCCGAGGCCTTGGCCTGTGGCGACTATTCGGCCAAGTTCCTCAAGCGCTATCAGGACCGATGGATGAAGAAATACGGCCGCGACCTTCGGATCGCCTATGAGATCAACAAGAGGATCGCGGCGTACGACGATTCGCAATG
>DASXZC010000289.1:0-2062 GCA_036502165.1 Bryobacteraceae bacterium | reverse complement strand
AAGAGATGGCGGAGATTCTGGAGATCCCGGTGTCGACGGTGAAGTCGCGTTTGTATACGGCGCTGGATTTATTGAAAACGACGCTCACACCGTTGAGTACGAGGTGAAATATGGCTTGTCAGGCGATCGATATTAAAGCATTTGCGCTGAATGAGGCGTCGCCCGCGGCGCGCGGCGAGACGGAATTGCATTTGAAAAGCTGCGCGGAATGCCGCGAGGAATTGGCGCGGCTGGAATTCGTGCAATCGGCGCTGCTGAGTGGATTGCGCGAGGAAGAACCGCCGCGCCGGATCGCATTCGTTTCCGACAAAGTCTTTGAGCCGACATGGTGGCAGCGATTCTGGGCGTCGGGGCCGCGGGTTGGATTCGCGGGCGCGGGTTTGCTCTCGACGGCGATTCTGGTGCATGCGTTCACTCGCCCGCCGACTGTCATTCAACAGGCGCCTCCCGCACCGGCTGCGGTGGTGGCACAGGTGAGCGAGCAGGAGATCCAGAACCGGATCGACTCGGCGGTTGCGAAGGCGGTGGCGCGGATCGAAAGCAAGCAGGACACGAACGTCCAGCAGGTACTGGCGGCAGCGGAGAAGAAGTACGAAATGGAACGCCAAGCGCTCGCTTTGGTCGTGGATCAAAACCAATTGCTGCAAAGGGAAACCCGGAAGATGTACGTGCAGAGCGCCGGCCTGGTTAAGCAATGAAGCGATTTGGACTCCTCATCGCCGCAGGCCTGAGCCTGTTCGCCGCCACCACTGGCATACCGCCGCGCAGCGATTTGGCGGCATCCGAATTGATGGTCGATAAGGCGATCCAGAGCAAGTGGGCCGAAGATCCGTTCATCCTCATTGGTGGAACGCGTGCGTTTTACATCAATGGATTCGGTGTCGTGATGACTACGGAGTTGAATCTGGTCACCGGGCCGAGCGTGAATCCCTTCAATCCGACACTATCGGAGGCGACCAAGATTAATTACCGCAAACGCAAACTCGAACGCTTGCCGCAGCTACGTGATTTGATGAGCACCACGCTCGAGCAGGTCAAGGGACGCTTTCCGACTTTGAAAGATGATGAGCAGGTTGTCCTCGGCGTGCAGTTGTACAGGTATTCGTGGGAGGATCCGGCCGGCCTTCCTACCCAGATCGTGTATCAGTCGGCGAAGCGCAACGGCGCGCCGGTGAAGAGCCAGGACTACTAAATACATGCGACTCGGCGAATTGCTGGTCTCGCGCAAGCTCGCATCCCCCGAAGACATCGACCGCGCACTCGAACTGCAGAAGGAACGAGGAGCGCAAGGAAGCCGCGAGAAGATCGGCCGCATCCTGGTCGATTTGGGATTCGTCGCGGCTCGCGACGTGTTGTCGGCACTCGCTGAGCAACTGGGTGTGCCGCTGATCTCGATCGACGGGCCGCCCGCGATGTCGCCGGAAACGGAGGCACTGTCGAGCCGGTTCCTGCGTCAGTTCAAAGTGCTGCCAATCGCGTTGCACGATCACACCGTGCGGCTGGCGATGGCCGATCCCCTGGACTTCGAAACCATCGCGGCTGTGCACGGATGCACGGGCCTGAAGGTCGAGCCAGTGATCGCGTCAGAGAATGAGATCCTCGAGGCGATCGAGAAGCACTATGGCCAAGCCGCCGATCAGCAGCAACGCGACGGCGATTTGCAGGGGTTTGAAGGCGAAGCAGGACAGGAAGATCTCGAGCATCTGCGGGACATGGCGTCGGAGGCGCCGGTCATCCGGCTCGTCAACGCGATGATTGCACAAGCGGTCGAGAAGCGGGCGAGCGACATTCACATCGAGCCGTTCGAGAAGGAATTTCGGATCCGCTATCGCATCGACGGAATTTTGTATTCGCAGGATCCGCCGCCGAAGGAATTGAAGGCCGCGATCATCTCGCGCGTCAAGCTGATGGCGAAGCTGAATATCGCCGAACGGCGGCTGCCGCAGGACGGACGTATCAAGATCAAGAGCGTCGGGCGCGAGGTCGACTTGCGTGTTTCGACCTTGCCGACACTCTACGGCGAGAGCGTCGTTATGCGCTTGCTCGATCGATCCGCAGGCGA
>DASXZC010000288.1:0-7077 GCA_036502165.1 Bryobacteraceae bacterium | reverse complement strand
TTTACGCGAGTGGAGTATGGGGCGCGGTGGTTGAAATCGCCGGCCCGTGGCGAGCTTCGGGTGAGTGGTGGAACCATGAGGAACATTGGTCGCGGCAGGAATGGGATGTCGCTTTGAACGACGGCGCGATCTATCGTTTGTATTCATCCCGCGAGCGCTGGTTTGTGGAAGGGACGTACGACTGACTGACATGTATATCGAGTTGCACGCACGATCCGCGTTCAGTTTCCTCGAAGGCGCTTCGGTTCCGGAAGACCTCATCGACACTTGCGCGCGGCTCAACATGCCCGCCATGGCTTTGCTCGACACCGACAATCTGTCGGGCGCTCCGCGCTTTTATATGGCAGCCAGGAAGGCCGGCATACGCGCGCACACTGGAGCCGAGATCACCGCCGCGCAAAGTGGACGCCACGTGCTGCTGGTCGAAAATCGCACAGGATATCAGAACCTGTGCCGTCTTATTACTTCGATGAAGCTACGCTCGCCCAAGGGTACGGCCGCGGCGTCGGAAGCGGAATTCCGCGAGTACTCCGAGGGGCTCATCGCACTGACCCGCGATCCCGCGAGGATCCCGAAGCTCGTCGATATTTACGGTCCGCGGAATGTTTTCGCCGAGTTACAGCGCCATCATATGCGCGAAGACGAGACCGTCAATCAGACGCTGCTCGATCAATCGAAAGTCCCCCTCATCGCGACCAATGGAGTCTCCTATGCGGCGCCTGATCGCCGCGAGTTGCAGGACGTCCTGACGTGCGTGCGCCACAAGACGCCGATCGTCGAAGCGGGCCGTTTGCTAGAACGCAATGCCGAGCGATACTTGAAGTCCACTCAGCAGATGACGCGTTTGTTCCGCGATGTTCCGCAAGCGATCGCGAACACGGCCGAGCTCTCCGCGCGCCTTAACTACACGCTCGCCGATCTCGGTTATCAGTTTCCACAGTATCCGGTTGGTCCTGGCGAGACGATGAATTCCTTCCTGCGCCAGCGTACCGATGAAGGGGCGCGCCAGCGTTACCAGCCTTATCATGAACGCGCGCACCTGCAGATCGAACGCGAGCTGCAGTTGATCGAGAAGCTCGATCTCGCCGGATATTTCCTGATCGTTTGGGACATCGTACGCTTCTGCAAGGAGCAACACATCCTCGCGCAGGGCCGCGGCTCGGCAGCCAACAGCGCTGTTTGTTATTCGCTCGGCATCACTGCTGTCGATCCGGTGGGGATGGAACTTCTTTTCGAACGATTCCTCTCTGAAGAGCGCGGCGAATGGCCCGACATCGACATGGATCTTCCGAGCGGCGACCAGCGCGAACGCGTCATTCAATATGTCTATGAGCGCTACGGCAAGCACGGCGCCGCGATGACTGCCAACATCATCACGTATCGCGGACGCAGTGCCGCGCGCGATGTTGGCAAGGTCCTGAGCTTCACGCAGGAGGAGTTGGGCAAGCTCGCGAGCGTGGCTTCGAAGTGGGGATTCAAAGACGAAAAAGATGATCAGCCGGAAGGCATCGAGCGGCAGTTCCGCAGCGCCGAGCTTGATCCTAAAGACGCTCGCGTCTCGAAGTTCATGGAGCTGTACCAGGCCATCCAGGATCTGCCGCGCCATTTGGGTCAACATTCCGGAGGCATGGTGATCTGTCAGGGTGCGCTCAGCTCCGTCGTGCCGCTCGAGCCGGCGACGATGCCGGGACGCGTGATCATCCAATGGGATAAAGAGGATTGCGCTGACCTGGGCCTCATCAAAGTCGATCTGCTCGGCTTAGGCATGATGGCCGCGCTCGAGGAGATGATCGAAATCATCTCGAACGTATACGAAGAGAAAGTCGACCTCGCTCATCTGCCGCACGACGATGCGCAAGTCTACGAGCAACTCGGCACGGCCGACACGCTCGGGTTGTTCCAAGTGGAAAGCCGCGCGCAAATGGCGAGCCTTCCCTTGACGCGACCGCGTAATTTTTATGACGTCGTCGTGCAGGTTGCCATCATTCGTCCGGGGCCGATCGTCGGCAAACTCTATCATCCGTACGTCCGCCGCCGGCAGGGACTCGAAGAGCCAGTGAGCCTGCATCCCTCGCTCGATCACGTGTTGAAGCGTACGCTAGGCGTCCCGCTGTTCCAAGAGCAATTGCTCAAAATGGCCATGATCGTTTCGAATTTCACCGGCGGCGAGGCCGAAGAGCTGCGCCGCGCCATGGGATTCAAGCGATCCGAGAAGCGGATGTCGGATATCGAAGTCCGTCTGCGTAGAGGGATGGAGTCGAATGGTATCACCGGCGAGACGCAGGACACGATCGTGCATTCGATTACGTCCTTCGCGCTTTATGGATTTCCCGAATCGCACGCCGCGAGCTTCGCGCTGCTCGCCTATGCGAGTGCGTGGCTGCGCTGTCATTACATTGCTGCATTCACAGCGGCGCTGCTGAACAATCAGCCGATGGGCTTCTACCATCCGGCGAGTATCGTGAAGGATTCGCAGCGCCACGGCCTGCATGTTCTTCCCGTCGACGTCACCCAATCCGACTGGCGCTGCACGGTGAGGAGTGAGGACAAGCGCATGCGCCTCGGCCTCAATTATGTCCGCGGTCTCCGCAGCACGGCGGGTGAAGCGATCGTCGCCGAACGCAAGCGCGCCCCTTTCCGCAGCATACAAGACCTCACGCGCCGCGTTCCGGAACTCAGCAGCAACGACGTCCGCCAGCTTGCCGAAATCGGAGCCTTCAATTGGATCGGCCGCGAGCAGCACGACCAATCGAATCGCCGCGAGGCCTTGTGGCAAAGCGAACTGGCGTTGAAGCCCGCGGGGCCGCTGCTCGAGCAACTCGACCCACAACAGGAACTTTCGCCGCTTGAAATCATGACGCAAGAGGAACGCATCGTCGCCGATTTCCGTGGCACCGGCATGACGATCGGCATCCATCCGATGGGATTGCGACGCGAGGAACTCACAGCTCGAGGCGTGCTCAGCGCGGTTGCGGTGAAGCATGCGCGCAATGGCTCGATCGTCCGCATTGCAGGATCCGTCATCTGCCGCCAGCGTCCGGGTACGGCCAAAGGATTTGCGTTCTTCAGCCTCGAGGATGAGACCGGTATTTCGAATGCGATCGTCAATCCGGACTTGTTCGAGAAGAATCGTCTCGTGCTGACTTCTGAGCCTTACTTATTGATGGAAGGGACGCTTCAAAACGAGAGCGGAGCGACGTCCTTAAAAGTCGCGCGCGTCATGAGTCTGAAGTTTGGGGAGCAACTGCAGATGTCGCATGATTTCCGCTGAGGGGGAATCCGCATTACTGGAAGGAAGGATTATTTGGCCAGCCGGCGAAACAGGCCGGCATGTTGAGCGTGGGTCTTCGAGTGCGCCTTCTTGAACTGTTCTTTCGAGGCCGTGCGGACGCTTGGAGCTTTCCCCTTGGCTGGAGTGACTTTCGATTCTTTGGCTGTTTCTTTTTCCATTCCGCAGTCTACAATATATCCACAAAGGCTATCGCCGATGAAAACTGCTTCCTTCCTGTCGATCCTCATCCCTGCGCTTTCCTTTGGCGCCGAGGGGGGTCCTCCGGCGGACGTCATGGATGCTTTGAAAGTACCCGGCGCATTTCAGATTCGCACCGCTACGGCTGACATTCCGTTGCCGGTCCGGACGGCGTTCGCGAAGACCACGGGGCAGGCGTCGTTCTCAATGGCGGAGCCGGGGGCGAGGTGGCAGTCGACAGACGTGATGGTCATGCCTCCACTGCCCGGACGAAGGTTGCGAGCGTCGGCGTGTTCGAAGGTGTTCTGCATTATCTTTTATGAAACCGGAGGCGTCGCGCGGATGAATCGCGTCGCGGTGTTCCGGCTCAATCCGAACGATGCGAAACTCGTCTGGAATGCTATCGCTTTTCATGATGCTGACGATCCGAAGAGCTTGCTGATCGCGATTGAGAACGGCAAACTCCGGCAGGATCCGTACTTGTAGGCGAACCTTTCGGGCGGCGTGGATCATCCGATCCCTTGTATGCAAAATGAGCCGGCCGAGGCGCCGCTATTTACTCCCCTCACGATTCGCAATATCACTTTTCCTAATCGAATCGCTGTTTCGCCGATGTGCGAATATTCCTGCGAAGACGGCCTTGCGAACGATTGGCACTTCGTCCACCTCGGCAGCCGCGCGGTTGGCGGAGCCGGACTCGTCATCGCCGAAGCCACCGCCGTCACCGCTGAAGGACGCATCACCTATGGCGACCTCGGCATCTACACAGACGCTCATATCGAGCCATTCCGCCGCATTACGGCCTTCATCAAATCGCAGGGCGCGGTGCCGGGGATCCAACTGGCGCACGCAGGGCGCAAGGCGAGTTGCCACCTGCCTTGGGATGGCGGAAAGGCGATCGCTCCGGGGGAGCCGAATGGATGGCAGGTGGTCGCGCCAAGTCCGATTCCGTTCCACGATGGCGATCCGGTGCCGCACGAGTTGACGGTGGCGGAGATCAAGGACGTCGTCGAGGCCTTCGTCCAGGCGACTCGGCGCGCCATCGACGCTGGATTCGAGGTCATCGAGATCCACGGCGCGCATGGATACCTGATCACCGAGTTCCTGTCGCCGTTATCGAATCACCGGACGGATGAATACGGCGGATCGTTCGACAATCGCATCCGCATGCCTCTCGAAGTGATCACGGCGGTGCGCGCCGAGATGGGTCCGGATCGTCCACTGTTCCTCAGGATTTCGGCGACTGATTGGACGCCGGGCGGTTGGACGATTGAAGATTCGGTCGAACTGGTGCGGCGTGTGAAACCTGCCGGAGTGGATCTCGTCGATGCTTCATCGGGCGGTAGCGCTCCCGGAGCGAAGATCCCGGTCGGGCCTGGATATCAGGTGCCGTTCGCGAAACAGATCCGCGCGGAGGCGGGCATTCTGACTGGCGCGGTCGGAGTGATTACGGAACCGGCGCAAGCGAACGCCATCATCGAAAGCGGCGAGGCGGATCTGGTCCTGTTGGCGCGCGAGTTCCTACGCGATCCATATTTCCCGATGCATGCGGCGCAGGCGTTGGGCGCGCCGATTCACGCTCCGAAGCAATATTTGCGGGCGTTTCACGGCAGCAAGCGGCGGAGTTAACTTACTTCTCGCCGACTCCGGACGTTCCCCATGCGGCGTTGGTGCCCCATGCTGCGTTCGTTCCCCAGGCGGCATTCGTGCCCCAAGCGGCGTTCGTTCCCCATGCTGCATTCGTTCCCCATGCTGCGTTGCTGCCCCAGACCGCCGACGTTCCCCATGCTGCGTTCGATGAATTGACGGTCGAGTAGGCGACTTGTGGACCCCAGACATTCGTCAGGCTCCACAGGTTGTTGTCCCACGTGGAGCCGGCCGGCTTCACGAGGATCGCGGTGTCGAGCAGATTGCTCCACAACACGGTCGGCGACAGCGCGGAGCCATTGATCGTGTCGTGATTGCTGAGGGCCGCTTCGATGTTGAGATATCCGGCGCCGACGGTGAAGATGTCGTACGCATCCACATAGACCTTGCCGGTCGTCGGATCGGTTGCGTAACTGGTCAGCGGGAAATTCTTCGCCGCGGTCTTCATCAGACGAGCCTTGACGGCGTCGGGAGTGAGGCTCGGCTGGCTCTGCAACAGAATCGCCGCGGCGCCGCTGACGACAGGAGTCGCCATGCTGGTGCCGCTCAGTTGGAAGTACTCGGCCGCACTGGCGGACTTCGAGGTCGAATAGGAAGCGACCGGAACAATGTTCGTTGGATACTGCTTCGACAACGTCGAGCCCGGCGCATAGAGCGAATCGACCAGGTTGCCGGGGGCCACGAGATCCGGTTTGACTCCGAAGTCGATCCACGTCGGACCCTTCGAGCTATAGCTGGCGACCTGATCATCGGCGGTCGTGGGAGTTCCCTCGGTCTTCATCGCGCCGACGGTGATGGCATATGGACTGTTGCCCGGCGCGAGGATCGTCGAGTATCCGTCACGGCCCAGGTTGCCCGCGGCAACTACGACCACGATCCCTTTTTTCCAGGCGGCGGCCACGGCTTGGCAAATCGGGTCGGAATTATAGCTTTCGAAGATGGGCCTGCCGAGCGACAGGTTGATGACCCGGATATTGTAGCGGTTCTTCAGATTGATGGCCTGGTCGATCGCGGCAATGACGGCGCTGTCGGTCGAAGATCCTTGGGCATTCAGCACGCGCAGGTCGATCAGGTTCGCACCGGGAGCGATGCCGCGGAAGGTCCGCGTATATTGAGGACCGGTCGAGGAGACTCCGCTGCCCGCGGCGATACCGGCGACGTGCGTGCCATGTCCGTAGTCGTCGGTGTTCGTTCCTCCGACGAAGCTCTGGCGGTAGACGATCCTCGACGCGAGATCGGGATGGGCGTAAATGCCGCTGTCGATGATTGCGATTCCCACGCCGGCGCCGGTGTATCCGGATTGGTACGCGTAGTTCGCAAACGAAGCATCCCGGGTCAGATCGAGCAGAGGGGCAACGGGACGGTCAAGAGAAATGTAGGCAATGTTCGGCAGCAGCGAGAGGACCTGCACCACGAGGTTCGGCAAGGTCACCGAAATCGCGGGGATCGAGCTGTACTGATAATGAATGACTCCGCCCAGGGAGAGGATCTCACCCAGGTCCAAAAGTCCGGGGGCATTCTGGAACTGTATGACGACGTTGACGGGAGCGAGGATGCCAGTTAACAGGCCGACCAGGTCGGTCGAGAGTTTCGGATTCGCCTTGGGGGTCTGGGCCACTAGTAAGTTGGTAGTCCCTGCTAAACAGCACCAAAGGGCCACGCAACGGCTTATATTTCTCATGACGGACGAACTATAGCATCCGTTCTGCCAAAAGGCGCAAAACTCGATAAGTGATTGATTCAATTGATATCGATCCGCGCTAAACGCGGTGGGCAGGAGCGGCGCCGACGGGACACATTGGCGCTTAGGGGTCAATTTGGTGTAGTGAACCCCGAAAATGAGACACAGGAAAGGGGACAGAATGAAGGTAAACAGTGAACCCCTTGTCTCAACAGGATCAGCCGCCCAAGAAGGCGGGGCGACCTCGAAAGTACGATGACGCATTCCGGCTACAAGCAGT
>DASXZC010000287.1:0-1577 GCA_036502165.1 Bryobacteraceae bacterium | reverse complement strand
GCGGCTTTCTCCGGTCTGATCGTGGGATACCTCCTTGCGGACGGGGGCGTCCCGGCGGTAGCCCTTTTTATCGGCACTGCCATGGCCGTCGGCATCGTCTCCATCGGGGTCTTCGGCCCCTCGACCCGGGGCGTGGCGCTGGAGCAACTGAACGAATAAGCGCCATTGAAAATCCCCCCGGGACCCCCCAGAATCCGTGGGCCCTAACGGGGGCCGCGAAGCGCGCCGGCGTAGCGCTTGGGCCGCTGCGGGGGTCACATCATCAAGAGAATGGGGAATCATCATGGAAGACGTTCAAGCGGAACTCGCCGTGCTGGCCCAGTATCTGAGGGGCCGGCGCGAAGCCATCCTCGAAGCGTGGCAACAGGCGGTTAAGTGGGATCCGAAGGTCACGACGGGCGATTCGTTGCCGCGTGTTCAACTGCTGGATCACATTCCGTCGCTCCTCGCGACATTCGAGCGCGCTCTGCACGGACCTGTCGGCAGCGCCGCCGACACCGTTCAGGAAGCGGGCCAGCAACCGGCCGCCGCGCACGGTCTGCAGCGCTGGCGTCAGGGATACGACCTGCGCGAGGTTACGCGCGAGCTCGGTAAATTGAACGAGTGCGTGGTAGCGGAACTCGATGCGTACACCGCAGCTCATGCCGAGTTGTCGCACGCCGCGACGGCTGCTGCCCGGCGCGTCTGGGCGGCCATGTGCAGCACCGGCATCGAGGAAAGCGTCGGCCAATATTTCGAGCTGCAGAAACAGGAAGCCGCGGGCCACGTGAAGGATCTCGAGAGCGCGCTCGCGGAAATCCGCGAGCTGGAACAACAGCGCGGCGAGCTCTGGCGGCAGGCGGCCCACGATCTGCGCGGAAATCTGGGCGTCGTCGCCAATGCGACTGTGGCGCTCACCCATAGCGGGCTTCGCGAGCCCTCGCGCGACGAATTCGTGCGCATTTTGATGCGCAACGTCACTTCGCTCCATCATCTACTCGACGACGTGACCAGCTTGGCGCGTCTACAGGCGGGCCGCGAGCAACGGCGCGTCGAGCTCTTGGACGTGACTCCGATCATGCAGCAACTGTGCGAGGGAATACGCCCCCTGGCGCAGCAGCATCGCCTGTTTCTACGATGCGAGGGTCCTCCGGGCTTCGCCGCCGAGGGAGATGCCGTGAAGATCCGTCGCATCGCCCAGAATCTGGTATTGAACGCGGTCAAGTTCACGCGCGACGGAGGGATCACGGTGCGCTGGGGCGACAGCGAGGCGAACGATCCGAAACGGTGGATGCTGTCCATTCAGGATACCGGCCCGGGGATTCACTCCGATGCCGGCAAACCCATATCGAGCGCGCTCGAAGGAAAGCCCGGGCCGCAGCGTGCCCAAGAACCGGCGTCCTCGGACACCGGCGAGGGAATCGGCCTGTCCATCGTCAAGCGGCTGTGCGATATGCTCGATGCCTCGATCGAGCTGAGATCGGTGGAAGGCGTCGGCACGACGTTTCGAATTCTTTTCCCGCGCCAATATAGCTGAGTCGACATTCCATGCCCGGATTATGGTTCGAAGAGCTGCACGTCGGACAGATGTTTCAACA
>DASXZC010000286.1:0-6596 GCA_036502165.1 Bryobacteraceae bacterium | reverse complement strand
CGCGGGTCAACACAATACACGCATGGTGGAGATCGGTCCGGATGACATGATGTACATCTCTATAGGATCGACTTGCAATGAGTGTAATGAGCCGAACCCGGAGAACGCGACGATTCTGCGCGGGTCGCTCGATGGCAAGTCCCGATCGATTTTCGCGTCAGGTCTGAGGGATACGGTCGCTTGGGGCTGGCAGCCGCAGACCGGTGAGCTGTGGGGCGTCGACAATGGAATGGATTCTCTCGGTGATAATCTGCCGCCCGAGGAGTTGAACCATATAGAAAAAGGAAAGCGATACGGCTGGCCCTTTTTATTTGGAGACAATCAGCTCAATCCTCACATCGACCCGCCTGGTGGACTTCAAAAGACAGAGTTGCAAAAGACGAACGTCCCCATGACTTTGGGGTATAAGGCGCATGCGGCGCCGATGCAGATGTCCTTTTATAACGCATCGCAGTTTCCGGCGGAATATCAGGGCGACGCTTTTGTTTCGATGCGAGGTTCCTGGAATAGCAAGCCGCCGGCAGGATATGAGGTGGTGCGCGTCCACTTCAAAAATGGCCAGCCGGTATCGATGGAACCGTTTGTGACGGGATTCATCACGCCGCAGGGCGAGTATGGACGGTTAGTTGGCAATGCGGTAGCGGCGGACGGTTCGCTGCTGTTCACGGACGATCGCAATGGCGTAATCTACCGCGTGAGTTATGTGGGAGACGGCGGCGATCATGCGCGTCCTGAAGCCATTCCTGCCGAGTCGATGCTGCATCAGGCGCGAACAGGTGCGAAGTCTGATGTGGCCTCCAGTCTGCCGGGCATTGAGACGAGCGCCACGTTGAGCGTGTCGTCCACTGCGTTCGGACCAGGCGGCGTGATTCCGAATATTTACTCCTCTTACGATCAGAACGCGAGTCCGCCGGTGCGCTGGACGGCGGGACCGCAGGGTACGCGATCGTACGCGATTCTGCTCGAGGATCCTGATGCGAAGACGACGCCGTTGCCAGTTGTGCACTGGGTCGTCTGGAACATTCCGGCCAACGTTACGGCATTGCGCGAGGGACTCGAAAGTATGGATCGTCTCGAAGATCCGATGGGTTTGCGGCAAGGCGTGAATACGGCCGCGGGGAGCGTTGGATACAAGGGTCCACATCCGCCGGAAGGTGATCCTGCTCATCACTATCATTTGGAAGTTTTTGCGCTCGATCAGAGACTCAATCTTCCCGCAGGTGCGAGCCGAGAGGATCTCGTGAAAGCGATGCGCGGCCATGTGTTGGCAAGAGGCGAGTTGATTGGTTTATTTAAACGGCCCGAGCGTCCGGTTAAGCCGTGAGTGAGAGGAAGCCATCAATGCGGCAGCCAGAAAAAGACGATACGGCGGATCTCGGCCGGCGGAAGTTTTTCGGCGCGACTGCCTTGGCCGGTATGGCATTCGCTGCGGCAGGGGAGGCCGCGGGGCAGCAATCGCATAGAGAGTCAAGCGAAACGGAATCCCATGTTGTTCGCGATTCTGGACGGCTTGCGGGGGATCCAACGACTGCGGAAATCCTCGTAGATACGCTGATCCGCTGGGGTGTTACGCATGTTTTTGGATTGGTGGGTGACGGGATCAATCCAATCATTGAGGCGTTGCGCAAGCGGCAGAGTGAGATCGCGTTTATCGGCGTGCGGCATGAGGAAGCAGCGGCTTTCATGGCCGGTGGTTTCGCAAAACATACGGGCAAACTAGGCGTGTGTCTGGGTACCACCGGGCCCGGGGCCATCCATTTGATGAATGGTCTCTACGATGCGCATTATGATGGCGCGCCGGTGTTGGCGATCACGGGGACGACCTTTCACGATCTCATTGGCACGCGGTTCATGCAGGGTGTGGACACGGTCAAGCTGATGGAGCCGGTTGCGGAATTGAATGTCCAAATCAGCGGACCGGCTCACGCGCTCATCGTGGTCAATCAGGCTTGTCGAACGGCGTTGGGAAATCGCTGCGTCACGCATGTGACGATTCCGAAAGATCTTCAGGCGATGAAGCTTTCCGCGGATAAACCATCGATGGAGAACCACGGATTGCGTACGTCTGAATCCTGGAGTCCGATGACGTCGTCGCCGGATGCGCAGCAACTCCGCGCGGCCGCGAGTATTTTGAACGCGGGAAAGAGAGTCGCGATTCTCGCCGGGCAGGGCGCGCTGAATGCACGCGTAGAGGTGCAGAAAATCGCGGAGGCGCTGGGGGCGCCGGTGGCGAAAGCGCTGCTCGGCAAGGCCGTCCTTCCAGACGATTCGCCTTACACGACAGGCGGAATTGGACATCTGGGGACGCAGCCGAGCCAGTGGATCATGCAGAATTGCGACACGCTGCTGATTCTCGGCTCGACGATGCCGTGGATTGATTCGTACCCGAAGCAGGGAAGCGCGCGCGCCGTGCAGATCGACATCAAAGCGAATCATATCGGCCTTCGATATCCGACGGAGCTCGGGCTGGTGGGCGACGTGAAGACGACGCTCGAGGCGTTGTTGCCGCTCGTGCAGCGCCAAAGCGACCGTGTTTTTTTGACTGAAGCGCAGCGGCGCATGCGCGATTGGATGAAGCTGCTCGATCAAGTGGAGAAGGTCGAGCGTTCTCCATTGCGACCGCAGATGGTCGTGCGGGCGCTGAGCGACTTGATCAGTCCGAATGCTGTGATTTCGCTTGATTGCGGCGCGAATACGTTCTTTGCTGCTCGGCATTTGCGCTTGCGCGAAGGGCAGCGCTTAACCAGTCCCGGCATGCTGGCGACCATGGCACCGGGACTGCCTTTTTCCATCGCAGCGCAATTCGCGTATCCGAATCGACAGAGTATTGCGGTTGTGGGTGATGGCGGTTTCGCCATGTTGATGGCGGAATTGACGACCGCCGTGCAACACAATCTGCCGGTGAAGATCGTTGTGTTGAAGAACAACAGTCTTTCGGAAGTGCGATTCGAGCAGCAGGAGTTGGGCAATCCGCCATATGGGTGCGATCTGAGCCCCATCGATTTCGTGGCATTCGCAAAAGCCTGTGGCGCGGATGGCTTTCGGTGTGCGACGCCGAGTGAAGTGCGGCCGGCGTTGACCGCGGCGTTGCAATCTTCGAAGGCCGCCCTGGTCGAAGCTGTGGTGGGTCCGAATGAGCCACCCAGGAAACCAGAAGAGGTGACGGCATGATCGCTACAGATCCAAAGCAGATGAAATTATGAATGATCCTCTGGCAAGTTACTTACACGACCATCTCGCGGGATCCAGCTTCGCGGTAGAGCTACTGCAGAAGCTCGCTTCTGAATTCGAGGGCATGCCGACGGGTGAGATCGCGAGTGAATTGCTTGAACCCATTCAGGCGGATCGAAAAACACTCCAGGAAATAATCGACAAGGTTGGCAAGGTAAGTCCGGATCTGCATGATGCGCTCGGGTGGATTGCTGAGCGCGTGAGCAGGCTCAAGCTCAAGCATGACGATCCGACGGGCCTCGGGGCGTTTGAAGCTTACGAGACGCTTAGTTTGGGAATTCTGGGCAAGCGATCGCTGTGGGAAACTCTGGACGTCCGCAAGAACATTGATCCACGGGTCGCGGGGTTTGACTATCACGCCCTGATGGCCCGCGCGGAGCAACAGTATCAGCGCGCCAATCAATACCGTTTGAAGCTGACGGAGGACGCATTGAGCAAGAAGGAAGGCGATTCGAACAAGCCATGAATGTGAACCTCACTGTCGGTTGTGGGCTTCTGTTCGCCTTTGGCGCAACGGCGGCAGATCAGTTGCCAAGGCAGAAGATCCAAGACGAGCCGGACGATGGGCAATGGACGATGCCGGCGAAGAATTATTCGTCGACTCGTTTTAGTACGTTGACCGATATTAATACCGGCACCGTCAAGAATCTGAAATTGGCGTGGACATTTTCTACCGGTCTGACGCGCGGACATGAGGCGGCTCCGCTGGTGGTTAATAACACGATGTATATCGTGACGCCGTGGCCCAATATACTGTTTGCACTTGATTTGACCAAACCGGGCGCTCCTGTGAAGTGGACGTATAAGCCGAAGCCATCGGCGAGTTCGCAGGGTGTTGCGTGCTGCGACGTGGTTAATCGCGGCGCAGCGTACTTTGACGGAAAGATTTACTACAACACGCTCGATTTACATTCCGTCGCGATTGATGCGGCGACCGGAAGAGAGGTCTGGAATACGGCGCTGGGCGATATCAATAAGGGCGAGTCGATGACTATGGCGCCGATCGTGGCCAAGGGCGTCGTAGTCGTGGGGAACAGCGGCGGGGAGTTTGGGGTTCGCGGTTGGATGGCGGGACTCGATGCGAAGAATGGCAAGATTCTGTGGCGCGCTTATGCTACAGGACCGGATAAAGATGTCCTGATTGGGCCCAATTTCCATCCATTCTATGCGGCTGATCGGTCGCCTGATCTGGGTACAAAGACCTGGGCGGGAGAGGCGTGGAAGATCGGCGGTGGTTCAGGCTGGAGTTGGATTTCCTACGATCCGGAATTGGACTTGATCTATTACGGAACGTCCAATCCTGGGCCGTGGAATGCCGATCAGCGTCCGGGCGATAACAAGTGGACGTGCACAATATTCGCGCGGCGTCCTGAATCGGGGGAGGCTGTCTGGGCATATCAGATCAATCCTCATGATGATCATGATTATGATGGCGTGAATGAGAATATTCTGCTGGATTTGACTATTAATGGAAGGCCGCGCAAAGTCCTGGTGCATCCTGACCGGAATGCGCGGATGTATGTCATTGATCGTGCGACTGGCGAGGTAATTTCCGCTGAAACATACGCATATCAGAACACGAGCGAAGGCGTCGATTTGAAAACCGGCCGGATCAAGATAAATGCGGCCAAGGCAACAGGACTCAAGACGGTCAAGGATATTTGCCCCGCGCCTCCTGGTGGAAAGGATTGGCAGCCGTCTGCATTCTCGCCGCGAACAGGATGGCTGTATGTGCCGCATAACAATCTCTGCTATGAGGCCCAGAGTGTAGAAGCGAACTATATCGCGGGGACTCCTTACGTGGGCCAGAACGTGCGGATGTACGCGGGGCCGGGTGGTAATCGCGGGGAGTTCAGCGCGTGGGATCCGGTGGCGGCGAAAACGGTGTGGAGCGTGAAGGAAAACTTTCCGGCGTGGAGCGGAGCTGTAGTGACGGCTGGCGATGTCGTTTTTTACGGAACGATGGATGGATGGTTCCGGGCGCTCGATGCTAAGACTGGCGCGAAGTTATGGGAATTTAAAGTCGGATCGGGCATCATTTCGCAGCCCGTCACCTATAAAGGTCCGGATGGGAAGCAATACGTCGCGGTTCTTTCGGGAGTTGGCGGATGGGCGGGGGCGATCGTCGCCGGGATGCTGAATGCGGCGGACGGGACGGGAGCTTTGGGCTTCCTCAATGCGATGTCCGATCTGCCCAACTACACAACTAAGGGAGGCATGCTTTATGTTTTCGCTCTCCCATAGCGTCGCTTTGACGTTGATCAGCACTGGGTTGTGCTGCACGGCGGCGGACCTGCGAACGTTCCGAGTCTGTGCGGATCCGAATAATCTGCCGTTCTCAAACGAAGCGGGGCAGGGGCTGGAGAATAAGCTCGCGCAGATTGTCGCACATGATCTTTCCGTCAATTTGCAGTACGTTTGGTTTGCCGAGCGTAGGGGGTTTCTCAGACACTCGCTCGATGTCGGACTGTGCGATGCAGTTCTTGGAGTTCCGATCGATGTTGAAGGTGCGCTCGTGACGCGGCCCTATTATCGTTCGACTTATGTCACGGTCACGAAGCCCGAACTTAAGATCGCGTCTTTATATGATTCGCGATTGAGAAACCTGCGGATTGGTCTACATATGATCGGCGATGATTATGTGCCGCCCGGGCACTTGTTGGCCGCCGAAGGGTTGGCTGGTCAGATTGTCGGCTACAGCCTTTACGGCGCTTACGGGCAAGCTGATCCGCCGGCGCGGCTGATCGATGCCGTTGCAAATGGGCAAGTCGATGTGGCGATCGTGTGGGGGCCGTTCGGCGGATATTTCGCGAAGAAAGCGTCCATTCCCCTTGCTGTTGAACCTGTTTCGCCCACGCGGTTCCGGATGGTTCCGTTCACTTACTCGATCGGCGTAGCGGTTCGCAAAGGGGACGTCGCGCTGCAATCCGCAATTCAACAGGTGCTCGACAAGGAGTGCCCGGCAGTTCGAGCGCTTTTGAAGGAGTATGCGTTTCCGTCGCCTGAAGAGGAGGAGGCCACGCCATGCGGTACGTCGTCATTGGCTGTTATCTCTTCACACTGATTGCATGCAAACGGGAGACTCGCCAACTGCGTCCGGCGCCGGCGGTTTCAGGGATCCTGGGTGATGCGGGCGCGGAGAGCGTGTTGTATCCGGGCGGACAGACGCCTCATCAGAACGTCACCAATCCTTATGAAGGAAATGCGTACGCGATCTCCGAAGGGCAGCGCCTCTTTGGCTGGTACAACTGCACTGGTTGTCATGCGAATGGTGGCGGGGGGATCGGGCCGCCGCTGATTAAGAAAGACCAGCGGGACTGGATTTATGGGGGCGAACCTTCTAATATTTTCGACACGATCGTGAA
>DASXZC010000285.1:0-16505 GCA_036502165.1 Bryobacteraceae bacterium | reverse complement strand
GATTCTACCGCCCGGGCTCCGAGCGACTACAATAGGACGAATGACGCCGAGTAATGTCGCTAAAACAGCGTTCCTCTTCCCCGGTCAAGGTTCGCAATTCCCAGGAATGGGCAAATCGCTGGCAGATACGTATCCGGTCGCTCGTCAGACTTTCGAAGAGGCCGATCAGGCATTGGGATTTAGCTTGTCCAAGCTGTGCTTCGAAGGTCCGGAAGAGCAACTGAAACTGACGGAGTTCACGCAGCCCGCGCTGGTCACGGTGTCAACGGCGGCGTATCGCGTCCTGCAAGAAAAAGGGATCGCCACGGATTATGTAGCGGGCCATAGCCTGGGGGAGTATTCCGCACTAGTGGCCGCAGGATCCTTGTCGTTCTCCGATGCGGTGCGGTTGGTGCGGAAACGCGGGGCATATATGCAAGAGGCAGTCCCCGCAGGGGTGGGGGCGATGGCTGCGCTCTTGAAGCTTCCTGAGGATAAGCTGGAATCCGTATTACGTGACGCGGCGCAGGGAGAGGTAGTAGAGGCTGCGAATCTCAATTCTCCAGATCAGATCGTGATCTCGGGCAATGCGGGAGCGGTGAGCCGCGCGTGCGAACTCGCGAAAGCCGCGGGCGCTCGGCGGGCAATACTGTTGCCCGTGAGCGCGCCCTTCCATTGCCAACTGATGAAGCCGGCACAGGAACGTTTGGCGGTCGATCTGAACGAGACCCATTTCGCGGATCTGCAGATTCCGCTAGTTAACAACTGGCAAGCGGCGCTGGTGACAACGGGAGACGAGGCACGGCGGGGCTTGTTCGAGCAGGTGCCGAATCCGGTTCGGTGGACGGAAACGATCCGCCGGTTGGCGAGCCTCGGAGTGGTACGCACGATCGAAGTTGGGGCGGGTGCGGTATTGATCGGCTTACTGCGCAGCATCCATCCCGATATCCATGGCGCGAAATTCGGCGAGGCGCCCGATTGGGAGAAACTGGCGGCTTGACCGGAACCGGATGAAACGCTCGCGCGTAGGGAGTTCTTTATGATCCTACTGCTGCCCGCGTTGACGGGGATGCTAGTGCTGGCGCAATCCTCAGTGGCGCCGATCCATGTGGACGTTCGTCTGATGACGACTTCGTTCACCGTGCGCGATGGCGCGGGGAAGCTCGTCGACGGTCTCACGAAGAACGATTTCGAACTCTTCGACGATGGCATCAAGCAGACGATCGCGCATTTTTCCCGCGGCGAGGATTTGCCTTTAACGCTCGGCCTCATTGTCGATTTCAGCGGCAGCCAGGACAAATTCGTCAAGAAGCACCGGCACGATCTAGAGAGTTTTCTGCACGCGGTGTTGAAGCCTCGCGACCAGGCATTCCTCGTATGTTTCGGCAATCACATACGCCTCGGCAGCGACCTCACACATAGCCAAACCGACCTGGCGGACGGCCTCGACCGGTGCGACCACCTTAAGAAGGGGCAGGTGATTCCGGAGCTCGGCCCGAGGGAACGCCGCGATCTGGGGACGGCATTTTACGACGCGATTTTCTACAGCATCACAGAGAAGTTGGCCGATGCGGAGGGCGGACGAAAGGCGCTCATCGTGTTCAGTGACGGCGAGGACAATTCAAGTGCGAACGATATGATGACGACCATTGAGACGGCGCAGAAGGTCGACGCGGTGCTGTTTGCGATGCGGTATACGGAGGTGTCGCACGGCGTCCTGAACGGGCGCAACAAATACGGCATCAAGGTGATGGAGCGAATCGGGCGCGAGACCGGCGGTGCGGATTTCGATGCGGGTGAGAAAGGAATGAAAGATTTCTTTCATCAAATCGAGGAGGATTTGAGGGCGTCGTATCAGATCGGATATTATCCGGCGGCGGGTCCGTTGGGTGGTGATGATGGGACGTTTCACAAGATTAAGATCCGGGCGGTGAATCCGGAGTTGAAGGTGCGGGCGAAGACGGGATATTTTTCGCGGTAGTCCGCTTCACAGAGTCGCGCGGCCTTCGAAGACGCGAACAGCGTAGCCGCCCACATGGACTTTCGTGATCACTGAACCGCTCCGCTCAGCGCTCACATACAACTCGCCAGGGCGGTTCACTTCTGAGCCTTGTTCAATGATGACGCGCTCGGCGGATTTTGAAAGTTGGTATTCGACCATATACGCGGCGGCGCATCCGGCGGCGGAGCCTGTGACGGGGTCATCTCCATTGGGCGTGGGTTTACGAGCGTGCAGACGTGAGGACGTGCGCTCGGTTTCTTGCGTGATCAGGTAAAAGCCGCGCTGCTGATGCTGCACGGCGTTCCAGTCGACTTGTGCGCGTTTGACGGCGGAGAGCGAATTCAGCATTACCACCAGATTCGGGCGTCCGGTCGAGATGTTGTGGATCGGATAGGTGGCGTCGAAGTCGGATTCGGGGAGGCCCAATAAAGGAGCGATATCGGCCACGCGATGCGCCTCGGCGAGGATTGGTTCGGGCTGCAGCATCTCCCCGTAGATGCCTGCGGCCGTCGCTTCGAACGTCACGGGAATGAGTCCACCGTTCAGATCGAGTTTGACGACCTCCGGGGGATTCTCGAGATGCATGCGGATAGCCATGGCCGTTCCGAGGACCGGATGGCCGGCGAAGGGGAGTTCCTGCGAGCGAGTGAAGATGCGCACGCGAATGCCACGTTCCGCTTCGATCGCGGCGTCGCGCGGGAAGATGAACGTCGTCTCCGAAAGATTCGTCTCGCGGGCGATCGCGAGCATTTGGAGATCTGAAAGTCCGCGGGCGTCGAGGAAAACGGCGAGAGGATTTCCAGTGAGCGGCGTGGACGTGAAGACGTCCCATTGCTCGTAGTTGTAAATCATCGTTCAGCGCGCGGCGGGCAGCATGTTGCGGATTCCGGCGATGCGCCAGCCGTTCTTGTTTGTGAGAACGATCGACGTCCACATGTTGCGCGCCGGAACTCCATTTGCGGCGGCGATCGAGTAGCGGCCTTCCGCAATCGCGACGTCGGGAGTCACGAAGCGGACCGACTCTACTACGATTGTGCGATGGCCGCTCGCACGTCCTGAGGATTCGAGAGTCCCTTTGACGACTGCCTCGCGGCCTTTGCGCCATACGCCGTCGGAGACGAGTTGGTCGGCGTCCTCGGTAAACAGTGCTGCGAGCACTTTCGGATCGCGGACCTCGCGAGCATCGACGTACTTCTGCACAACGGCGCGCACTGCGCCTTCCTCGCTCGATTGACCGAGGACGGTCAGCGGCACGAGGATCAACAAAACTGCGAACAGCGTTCTCATAAATGATGCGGACTCTGACGCGAGCGTTCGAGAATCATGTCGGCGAGCTTGTGCGGATTGTCGACGTCATCGATCGCGATGGCGCTCGCTCCGCCGGAGGTTTCGACCGAGATGCGGCCCATGCCGAGCACGCGCTGCCGGACGCTTTGGTCGACGCGGACGTCCTGCACCTTCGCAAGGTCGATGGTGTGAGTGCTCTTTGAAACGAATCCGCTTTCTGAACGCAGATGATCGGTGGTGATGGTTAATTTGTTCATCAGCACTCCGATGTAGCGGAATGCGGTGCCGATGAACATGATCGCGCCGGGGATCGCGCCGAGGTACCAATATTGATGTTTCGGAATCAGCATGTAGGCCGCGATGGCGCCGCCGATGATGACGAGCGTCGAAACGATATCCCAAAAGATAATGATCTTGGTTGAGGGACGGATCACGAGGTCCGACATTATTAGGAGACCGCCTTGACCACCGTCCAGCCGGGCGCGGGGATGTCTTTGAGGACTCCCTTCTGCCATGCGAAATCATTGTGCTTTTTGAAGTATTCGTCGGCCTTGAACTTGATGCCGCAGGCGTGGCCGAAGTGGGCGGTGAACGACATGTTCTTCGCCATCGCGGCGTCGGTGACTTTGTTTTGCACGGCTCCGAAGGGACCGTAAGGCGGCGACCAGGGCTTCAATCCGCGTGGCGAAAGATCGATGTGGCCGCAGAGGCTGCGCTCGCCGGGCTCGTTCTTCTTCGTGAAGGAATCGTAGTGATCGGAGAGGAAGCGCTGGCCGGCGGCGACGTCGATTTTCCCCTTGTATTCCTGCATCAGTTGTTCCCAACGGACGCGGCGGGCATTGCCGCTGATGCTCAGGTCGGCGGAATTGTAGTCGGTCTCTTCCTGGATGAGTTTGGGATTCGCAGGGAAATTCGAGCCGACGAAGTAGCCGTCTTTCTTGCGCTCGAGTGTGACGTTCTTGAGCCCGAGCTCTAGGCTCGCGATCTCGTCCGTCTTCGTGTCGGCAACGAGCCAGTTGTTGGCATAGCCGCCGTTGTTGCCTTCCTTCATGATGTTCGCGAAGTCGTCGATCGACTTTGCGTACTGCATCGCTTTGCGGGCGCGAACGAACTCGGGGATGCCGCTCGTGTCGAAGCCTGCGAATTGCGAAATGGTCGTCTCAGTGATGACGAGGCCGGCGCTGTTGACTCCGTAATCGTCGCCGGAATGGATCAAGCCGGGAAGGCCATCCATGATGAAGCGCTCACCGCTTGCGGGATGGATATCAAAGATGATGTTCCAGCGTCCGCCCGACAGATAGTCGGACCAGCAGTTGTGCCCGATGACGATGTGGCCATCCTTTGTATAGGAACCCGTCGCAACGAACGCGCTGCAACGTTCGGCAACTACTGTGGGCTTCTTGCTCTTTTCATTCTGCTTATCGAACCATGCCGTGTAATACGGCAGTTCGAGCGACGCGTTCATGACCGCGATGTCCCACATATCGAGCGCGATGCCCTTTGCGGCGAGGCCGTCGGCGATGCCTTGAATTTCCTGCTTGTATTCTTCGTCGACACGCGGCCACAGGATTTTCTGCACGGCGTCGCGATAGAACTCGTAGGGCTTCGCGTCGTGTGTGAGACCGAGCGCGATGGCCTTCTGGCAGTCTTGAATTTCAGCGGCCAGCAGCGATCCGTGCTGGAATCCGATCTCCGCGGGCGAGCCTTCGAGGCGCACGAACACCCAGCCTTTTTGCAGTTCCGGCTTGCGAAATCCGGTCTTGAGACGCGGATCGCGTCCGATATTTTTAGGGGCTCCAGCGAGTGCGGGAACTCCGGCGGCGGCCAGGATCATCAGATCGCGTCGAGTCATACCATTCGATTATGCAACATTCACTCGAAGGCGTCTGTGGTCGTGATAAGCTTTGTCGCATGCATAGACGGGAATTCGTGCGGAGGGCTGCTATCGCGGCTCCGCTGATCAGTTTGGGACGCGTGCGGATGTTCGGGGCAGAGCAGAGCTACTCGACGCGTGCGGTCGATCTGGTGAAGCGTTCGACCGTGATCGATATGCTCAGCCCGTTCACGTTGAGCAACAGTCGAATGGCGAGTTGGATGACCGCGCCTGAGACGTTCACCGCCGCGGATTTACAGGAGTTCCGCAACTCGGGGATTAATGCGTTCCATATCGCGATCGGCATGGGCGGTCCTGAGGCGTATCTCAATACGTACAAGTTCGTCTCGCAGTGGAACAGTTTTCTTGCGTATCACAACAACACTTGCAAGCGGATCCAAACGACCGCCGACATTGGCCGCGCGAAAGCGGCGAATCAGATTGGCGTCATTATAGGACTGCAGAATTCCGAGCATTTCCGCAGGCTCGATGACATCAACGAGTTCTATCGTCTTGGCCAGCGTGTGTCGCAGCTTACTTATAACGCTCGCAACATGATCGGCAACGGATCGACTGAGCGCCACGATGAAGGCTTGAGCGATTACGGCGTCGCTGTTGTTGGACGGATGAATCAAGTCGGCATGGTTGTCGATGTTTCGCATTGCGGCGATCGCACGACGCTCGATGCGCTCGATGTCTCCGCGAGGCCGGTTTTGTTTACGCACATCGACTGCCGCGCGCTCTCGGGACATGTGCGTTCGAAAACGGACGAGGCGATCCGCAAGTGCGCGGAGAAGGGCGGAGTGATGGGGATCACGGGCGTCCGCATGTTCGTCAAGGCAGACGAGCCGACGACGGTCGAGGACTACCTGAATCATTTCGACCACATCCGCAAGCTGGTCGGCGCGGAGTTTCTCGGTATCGGCAGCGATATCGATTTACACGGCTACGACGCCATGCCTGAGCCGGAACGAAGGGCTTTACATGCGAACTACAAAGCTGCGTACAAGTTTCGCGAGAAGGATGACATCGAGGGCATCAATCATCCGAAGCGGATGTTCGATGTGGCGGAGGGGCTCATTCGCCGCAAGTATTCGGATGCGGAGATCGAAGGGATTCTGGGCGGCAATTTCCAGCGCGTCTTGAAGCAGATCTGGGGCGATTAGGCCGTGAATGCGGCCTTCAGTTGCTTCGCGACGACTTCCGCTTCGCCGGGTTGCAGCATCCAAACTCCAACGATGAGCCGTTCGGCATTCGTGTCGGGATTCAATTCGATCGAAGGATCGCCGGCGCGTAGGCGCTTCAGGATTTGAACGGGTGTGACGCCGGATTTCTGGAAGTCCCACGTGAGGCGCAAGTGCGGAACGTGGTTGGCTATCGGCGGAACGAAGGTTTCGCTCGTGATGCCCGGCACTCCGGCGAGGGCTTTGTTGATGACTGCGATGCGCCGTTCCCATTCCGTCCACTCGGCCTTGTGATCGCGCTTCAGGAATTGCTCGAGCGCGACGAGCATGCCGAGCATCTCTTCCTTATTCACTTTCATGCCGCGGCCGATCGAGTCGGAATTCGGCGACGTGTTCATGCGCGCGGCTTCAATCAGATCTTTGCGTCCGAACAGCATGCCGGCGCTTTGCGGACCGCACAGGCCTTTGCCTCCGGATACGGTCACGAGATCGAATCCGGACTTCGCGAACTTCATCAAATTCTCGACCGGCGGCACGTCGGCGGAACAATCGCTGAACGTCGGAATGCCGCGCTTCTTGCCGAACGCGACCCAATCCGCTGAGCTGATTTTGCCGTCGGGCTCCTTCGTATTGAAGAAGACCAGCATGGCCGTGCGATCGTTGGCGGCGCGTTCGAGCTCGTCCATGGATTCGATCTCGATCAGCTTCGCGCCGGTCGCGCGGACGGAGTGATCGTAGCCGATCCGGTGGCCCTTTTGGATGATCACGTGATCCTTCAGTCCGGTCGTATCGGGAAGTTTTTCGATGGCGGCTCGGTCCTTGCCAGTGATGCAGGCGGCGGTTCCGCAGGCGATGGCTCCGGCGGCGCCGGAGGTGACCATCGCGGCTTCGGCGCCGATCAGCGACGCGATGCGCGCGCCGACGGCGTCCTGAACGTCACCGAGGCGATAGAACTTGCGCGACGCGTAGTCCATAGCCTGCATGGTTTCGCGCGACATCAGCGAGGCGCTCAGCGCGGTGTAGGTTCCGGCCGCGTTGATGAAGGGCTTGACTCCGAGATCCTTGAAGTAGTCGGGCGTCGTGGGACGAGCGGCGGCGGATGCGGCTGCTACCGGAAAGAGTCCGCCGACGAGGGGCAGGGAAGACAGGGATTGGAGAAATTTGCGTCGATTGGCCACACGATATTGCTATCACAAACGCGCGCCGCTCGTGAACGAATAGTGGCGATGATCAAAGGAGTGCCGTCCTCAACGCACGGCAAATGCGGAGATCCTGACCAGGCTCCCGCCTGGGACCGTCTTCGCCGGCTGCACAGTTGTGCGAGTCGGCTTCGAATCCGGAAAGAACGTTGCATATGCGGCGTTCATTTTTGCGAAATCGTCCATATTATTCAGATAGACATTCGTCGCAGTAATATCGGAAAGCGCAAATCCTTTTGATTCGAGGCACGCCTCGAGCAAATGAAATACTCCGCGGGTTTGATCGTCGATCGTTCCCTGCGGATCGCTCGCAATCACAGAACAGAACGTCGCCGAAGGATCGGGACCTGTCACTGCGACAACCGCCGTACTCGCGTGGTTCGGTAATGCATCGATCGACACGATACCTGGAGCCCAGGCGCCAGTGTGATATTCGACGCGCTGAATCAGCGGCGGGGCGTCGTCGTAGTGCGAATCATATTTGACCGGCAAATATTGGCGATGCGGCGTCACGCCACGCTTCCGCGCGACGACCGTGATCTCGACCGGAGTATCGGTGGGCATCCGCGCTGTTCCTAAAATCACACGCTGGGGATCATTTGCGCCGAACTCTTCGTGATAGACGCGATCGGCGGCGGGAAGATTGTTCAAGTCCAGTAAATAGAATTGGACGGAAACGATATCCGCCAAGCCGAGTCCGCCGGCCTCGAGGATCACGCGGACGTTCGTGATGGCCTGGCGCGTTTGCGATTCGATATCGGTCGCGCGATGACCCGCGGAATCGCTCGCGCCCTGGCCGGACACATAGACATAATCGCCGGCGACAAGGCCGGGAACATAGGGGCCGACCGGCTTGGCGCCGCCTGCCGGGACGAGTGGTTTGTGCGTCATGATGAGCAGTAATAATAAGACCGAAGGCGTCACGCTGCGGGCAATTCCTGATGGGCGGGCGCGCGCCGCCAATAGTCTTCAAAGAGTCCCTTCATGGCCATTCCCAAGCCATCATGTTCGAACATGACAGAGGTCCATGAGGGTTTGGTGATCACGGGATCGAGCAGCGCGATCATGCCTTGACGGCAGTCGAACAGCGCGAGTTTCATGGGAACCGATTCGGCGAAACGGACGTGCACGCCGATGGCTATGTACTCATTGAGCCGAGCGCGATGAGTCTCGTCGACGGTTCCGGATTTATAGATCAAGCGGCAGTTGACGCCGCGCTTGCGGCAGTCGCGCACCAGTTGCTCGTCGAGTGGATCGACGGCGTACGGCGGCCGCGAGAATTCGAGATATTCGCCACGCACCTCCGCCAGCATGCGCCGGTATTGCGAGGCGATCTGCGCGGGATCTCCAACGATGCGTAGAAAATCGAGCGTGCCGCGTCCGCCTTGGCCTTCCGAATACGACGCGTTCAAATCGTCGACCAGGCCTGAGGCGTGACGCGCCTGCTCGGTCAACTCGTGTTCCATTTGCTGGCTGCGCCTGGTCAGATACGCGGGGATCGCGATTGCCGGTTCAACGGCCGAGAATAGCTTCGTCTTCTCTTGTACGACTTGCGCGAAGCCTTTTTCGACGAGGCTGTCGAGTACCTCATAGATCTTCTGCCGCGGCACGTGAGCGCGCGCGGCTAATTCAAGCGCCTTGAATCGCGGATGTCCCACCAGCACCAGATACGAGCGTGCTTCATACGCGTTCAGTCCAAGTTGCTGCAAACGGCGCCAGAACCGTTGGAAGTCGATGTCCTTGAGTTCTTGGTTCATGGTTCCTATCCGTGCGAATATCGTCCGAAACACCCGGCAGCCCCACTCACCGAATTCTCCAATTCCGCCGGACGGGTCAGACTCTAACCCGCTAAGTTATTGCAGAGAGCATATCAAAAATCAGGCGTCCACAACAGGCGCTCGCGAGTGTTGGGCCGGATTTCTCAAGAGTGCCACTTCTTCCGAAGTCAACCTGCGCCATTTACCGATTTCGAGTCCACCGATTTCAAGCGATCCGACGGCGACGCGGACCAGTTTCAGAACCTTCGATCCGAGCGCCTCGACCATCCTGCGGACTTGACGGTTGCGGCCTTCGGTGATGGTCACTTCGAAGTGCGTGTATTTGCCGGAATCGCGCAGCCTGCGGACTTCCGCGGGCCGCGTCGGTCCATCATCGAGATCGATGCCCGCGCGCAAACGATCGAGCTGTTCTTCGGTGAGCAGCGTCGAAGCTTTTACTAGGTACGTCTTGGGCGACTTGGATTTCGGATTGGTGACGAACTCGGCGAACTGCGTGTCGTTGGTCATCAAAAGAAGTCCGCTGGTATCGAGGTCGAGGCGGCCCACGGGAACGAGAAATTCTTTGATGCCGGTGAGCAATTGATAAACAGTGGGACGGCCTTCAGGATCTTTGTAGGCGGTAAGAAATCCTTTGGGTTTGTTGAGAACGATGTAAATTCGCGCGGTTTCGTCGATTTGAACGGGCTTGCCATCGAATACTACGCGGTCCGAATCGAGGTTGATCCAGTGGCCGGGATCCTTGATGACTTTATCGTTGACTTTCACGCGTCCGACCTTAATCCAGAAGCGGGCGTCGGTGCGGGAACCGAGTCCAGCCTTAGAAAGAATACGGTCCAGCGTTTTGAGCGGAATCTTTTTTTCGACGTCTTTCCCGCCGCGTTTCGGTTTTGGAAGTTTTTCAGAAGGACGCGTTGTTTTCAATTGAGGCCGGAATTTCGGAATGTTAGGCACGTTGCTTTGGAAATCGACGTATAATCTTGTCAGGACGAAAAACAGTGTGCCAGCCTTATTGATACACGGCGCCCGTCAGGTGTTGACCCTGCGCGGAGCCAGTTTCCCCCGTCGAGGGTCGGCACTGCGGAATCTTTCTATCATCGAGGATGGTTCTATTCTAATCGAGGACGGCAAGGTTCGCGAGGTCGGCCCGACGCGGCGGCTCGAGAATCTGGCCATCGCGCGCAATGCGCCGCGCCTTTCCGCTCGGGGACGCGTTGTGATGCCGGGCTTCGTCGACTGCCATATGCGCCTCATTACCGCGCCCGGCGGACAGCCGCGCAGTCTGCACCAGGTGCCCGCATGGAGGCTCGCCTCCGATGCCGCAGCGACGCTGAAGCGTTGTCTGCGGTATGGCACAACTGCTCTCGACGTCCAATGTTGCGAGGGTCTGGATGAGACTTCGGAGACGAAGGTTCTGCGCGTCCTCGCGGATCTCGCCCGTGAGCAGCCCGTCGATTTGGTGACCACGTATTGCGGTGCCACCGCGATTCCGGCGACCTGGGAAGATAGCGCCGATGCGTACATCGAATATCTGGTCAGGGAAACTCTTCCTAAAATTCGCGAGAAGAATCTCGCGTCGTTCGTTGCCGTTTCATGTGATGAGGGAAAATTCAGTGAGCGGCAGCGGCGCGCGATCATAGACGCGGCGGCTGCGCTGGCGTTGCCCGTGAAGATCCACGCGGGGTCGAGCGGAGTCGGGTTGGCTCTCGAATCGAACGCGGTGGCGATCGAGCATCTCGAGAAGATCCCCGCTTCTGATCTGGGACGCTTGGCGGATTCGCGGACGATCGCGGTGTTCATGCCGACGCACGGGTTCCACGATCCTGGCAAAGGCTTCGGACCCGCGCGGGAATTGATCGATCGCGGAGCGGCTGTCGCGCTTGCCTCCGGATATGATCGCGTATCGGATCCTTCGTTCTCGATGCCGATCACGATCGAAATGGCATGCCGCAGCCTGGGGATGGCTCCGTCGGAGGCGATTGTGGCGGCGACGCTGAACGCGGCGTATGCGGCGGGGCGGGGGAACGTTTCAGGATCGATCGAACCGGGAAAGAATGCGGACCTGTTGATCCTCGAGACGTCCGACTACCGCGACCTGGCGTATGAGACTGGCTTGAATCCGGTCGACATTACGATTGTGCGAGGCCAGATTGCGTGCCAGAATTCGGCATCATATGGCGCGGCGGCATCGGCCAGTTGAGGACTTGTCATCCGCCGCTGATCTGATTTAAGCTTGGGGTTTCCCTATGCTTGTACACGGATTCGATATGCACCGGGTCTACATTTCCGCCCCCGGAGATCTCAGTGCGGAGCAGCAATTGTGCCGTACCCTGATCGGGCAGACCAATGAAGGCCGCGCGATGGAACACAAGATTCTTCTGGTCGCGGTCGGTCTGCCGGAGGAAGGGGTCATCGAGAGCTATCGCAGCGCCGTTGCCGACAATATCCGGCAGTGCGCGTACCACGTGCAGGTCTTTCAGGACGACTGGGGACCGAAGAACCTCAGCCGCAAAATGTTTTACCTCTCGTATGACGGCCGTGCCGATGACACCATGCCGATGCGTGAAGTGTTGGTGTTTCTGAAGGACGCCCCGCGCGAGACCGATCCCGCAATCCTGGCGTTTCGCAAAGAACTCGCCGAATTGCCCGACGTGCGAATTTTCCATTTCCGTTCGCAGGAAGAAATGCGCGCGCAATTATTGGAAGTTCTGGCGGGATGGGTGGAAGATATCCGCAAACAGCAGCCGGCGTCCGCGTCAGCCAACTAGCGGCGCGGCGCGCCATTCCATAAAATAATTCATTTGGTCTTCCCGCACGATCGTGAAGCCCAGGCGTTTGTGAAAGCGGAACGAGCCGGGGTTGAAACGGTCGACCACCGAGGTGATCGGCACGCGCAACTGCTGCGCCTCCTGCTGCAAACGCTGCACCAGCGCGGTGCCGACGCCCTTGCTCTGCACGCTGGGGTGCATCGCGATGTCGACCAGATGCAGCTCTTGCTGCCCGGGGGCGACCCACAGGCGCCCACAGGGTTTACTGTCGAGCAACACGATGTGATAACAGGAATTCGGATATTGCTGCGTATAGGACGATAATTGGGCCCGGAACTGGAACTGCAGCATATGTTCCCGTTGCGGAGGCGTGAGAGCGGTCTGCTCGAACTGCGGTCCGCGGATGGCGCGGTAGAGCTCGTAGAGAAAAATCTCGTCTTGAGGAAGGGCGGGACGAACGGCAAGAGTGGACATGTTGTAACGGAAAAGGACCAGCCCCGCGGCTGGTCCTTTGATAGGGCTTGAATTTCTCAGACCGGCCGCATTACGAACGCGGCGGATAGATTCCCACCAGAGCGATCACGAAATTGAGCGTCAGGTAGGGCATCATATTGTTGTGCGGCTGGTTGCCGCCGGTGAACGCCAGGGCATTTGTGGCGAAGGCGGTCAGCGGTGTAGTGACGTTCGCGAACGCCGGGGCGCCGAAGGAGACCGCTGCCTGGGCGTTCGGTGTTCCGCTCGCCGCCGGACCATCTCCAAAGTCGATCATATAACGATGATTGTGCGCGGGCATTTCCGTCTGCAGCAGGGTGACGCTCGATGTGCCGCCCGTTTCGCCGATGACGCGCGGGGTGAGGCCGGCGCCGTTCCCCTGGCCCATGGCGACATTCGCCTGCAGATTCGGCAACGCAAAATTGCTGGTGCCGTTACCGCCGTAATACGTCCCCAGAAGTGAAAAGAGGGCCGTATTCTGGCTGAGCGGCAGTATTTGGCCGTTACACACCGCCCAGTCTTTCGGGGCAAAATTAAACCCAACGCAACGTACTTCCGCAACAAATTGATCTGACATAAGTTTTCGTCTTTCTCCAGGTAATCCGCTGCGATTAATTCCGGCTCGGAAAGATACCGGTTAGCGCGATGAGCCAATTCATCACGAGATACGGCTGTTCGTTATTGTGGGATTGGCTGCCGCCGACAGTCGTCACGTCAGCGGGCAGCATCGCGGTTGGGCCCGCCGTTCCATAGATCGTGGCATTGCCGGTTGTAACGGCGAACATGTTGTTGTTGGGATTCGTCTGATTCTGCCCGGTGTTCACAGCTTCCATGACATGGTTGTGCTGAACCATCTCATTCGTTGTGAGCGTGTGGTTGGCTTCGCCGCCATTTTGGCCCATAACGTAGCCTGCGCCCACGTGAATCGCCACCCGGCCCTGCAGGTTCGGAAGGGCAAAATTTGTTTGGCCATTGCCGCCATACGTCGTCCCGAGCAGTGAGAACAGAGCCTGATTCTGTTGGATCGCCAACAACTGCCCGTTCGCGGCTGCCCAGCCTTTAGCGGCAAAATTCCAAGAGACTAATCGCAACTCAGCGATGTAAGGGAAGCTCATTATGATTTATCCTTTGCTCGTAACTGGGTCAGCCTAGTTCGGTGTGGGGTACACGCCATACAATGAGATAATCCAATTCATCGTGAGAAACGGCTGTACGTTCTCGTGCGGCTGGCTGCCGCCATAGGAACTGATCATCGCGTTGTTCATCGCCGTGTCGACCGCGGCGGGGCTGACGTACAACAATGTGTTCGCATTGGACGCGGGAAGATTGCCTCCCGGCGAATTCGAACTACCGGCGCCCGTTCCGCCAAAGGGTGTGTGGGTGTGAATCGGCATTTGATTGATGCTCAGTGTGACGGATTCTGTTCCCGACTTCTGTCCGATTACGAAACCGCCTCCCTGATGAACCGGTACGCGGCCTTGCAAATCCGGTACCAGGAACGTCGTCTGACCATCGCCCCCGTAGGTGGTGCCGATCAGGTTGAATAATGAACTGAACTCGGAAATCGGAAGGGTGGCGCCATTACACAAATTCCAGCCGGCAGGCTGAAAGTTGAAACCCACTAATCGGCACTCCCCAACGTATGGTTGGCCCATATCCTGTCATCTCCCAGCTTACTGTTTGGATTTTCGTCTAGCTCAGCCAATTTATCACTGTTTGACGCAGGGTGCAAGGGGTTTTTGCGCGCGAAGTACGCGCAATGCGCAGGCTTGCGAGGCAGTTCGAGCGATACTCCGGGAACGAACGAAATTAACGAAGGAATTCACGCGCTTTTAACAAGAACCCCAGGCAACTAAGCTCGAATACAGTCGTACTACAGACTTCACAGCCGCGGGTTCGTGTGATACACTGCTCTTGCCGCGAGGAAAAACCTTACTAGGGCATAGGGGCTACACCCTAGCCGCGTTCGTTGAGCACTAGGAGACACATCATGCGTTTTGGACGCCTTTCGGGATTGCTGGTCATGGGCGCTTGCGCCTATTTGGGATCAATTGGGGTGGCGGAAGCTGTGACGTGTACGGGCACCAACCCGATTACATGTCCGGGAGGTACGAACGGCGCGGAAGTCACCGTCACGCCTAACCTGGGTACCGCCAGCAATGCGACAAACTTCGCGAATAATTTTCCTGCGACGTTGGTCATTCCGAGCGGCGCTGCTCCGGCCGGCTCGACGGTTTCGTCGATCAGCCTGCGGTTGAACGGATATACTTCGACGACCGGAGGCGGCGATGGAGCCTCGCGGGATGTCGGCATCTTGCTCGAGAGCCCCGATGGAAGAATTCTGCAAGTGATCAGCCGCATCGGCTCGGCGGCAAGTGCGCAGACTAACCTGACAATTACGATCGCGGACGGAGGGGCCAACCTGCCGGCGCCGCCGAGCAACGCCTGGACTACGAGCGGGACGTTTGCGCCTGGAAACTATAGTGGACTGAGCGGGCTCGATGGCGACCGTGACGGCGAGGACAACCCGAATTATTCCGCTGGCGGTGGGCCTTCCTCATTCCATACGGCCGCGCCGTTCGGTACATCAACGATGGCAGGTGTCTTCAATGGCGCGACAGTTGTCGGAACGTGGAAAGTGTACCTGGCTGACGACGCAGGCAACCTGAATGGTCTCGGGGCGGATGTGAAATTTACATCATTCGATCTGATCATCGGCTTCAGTGCGGCTTCCACTCCCAGCTCGACCAGCCTTTCGCCATCCCTGACGACCTCCTTTACCAGTGGTTCGAATTCGAGCGTGACTCTCACCGCGACAGTGAATCAAGCCGGTGCGACGGGCGCTGTCTCATTTCTTGACGGCGGGGTCTCATTCACTTGCGCCGGGGGCAACCAGTCACTCAACAGCAGCCAGCAGGCGACTTGTACAAAAACGTTCACCACGGAAGGCATTCATTCCCTGACGGCCGTCTACAACGGCGATTCGACATTCATCGGTAGTACGTCCAACCCGGTCAATATTTTTGTTCAGAATCATTCCACCAATACCGGCACCACGTATTGCAATACGGGCGCGGTATCGTCGACCGGTTTGTCGAACAGTGCGTACTCGGCTACCACGCCGTATCCTTCCGTCATCGATGTCGGCGATGGGATCAACACCAGCATTCCGGGATCGGTTTCGACGGTGTCAGTGACACTCAAGAACTTCTCATCGGCCGGCGAAGCAGGACTTCGGATGCTCCTCGTGGCGCCCGACGGAACCCACGGCTTTGATTTCTGGGATGGGCCGGGGACCAGCATCGGGACAGGCAATTACACGCTTCAGGATGGATCCACCCAACTCGCTGAGAGTGCGCCCATCAGTCCGGGCACCTACGGGCCTACCGCGATCAATCCGACGCCGAGCCTGTTCACACCGGGCCCGCCTTCCCCTGCGCCTCAAGTTCCGGCAACCTACCAATATGCCGCTCCGGTCGGATCTGCGACCTTCGAAACCGCGTTTAACGGCGCCCTGGCAAACGGCCAGTGGAGCCTCTTCCTGCACGACGCGAACGGCAACAGCTTTCCCGCGAACGCCGCGGGCGGATGGTGTCTGACGATTTCAGCCGCGACCGGTCATCCGACTACGACCACAGTCACCTCGAGTGCGAGTCCGAATGCGGCTTTGGGGACCTCGGTGACCTTTACGGCGACAGTCGCCAGTACGCCCGCCGCGACGATTGGCACAGTCACTTTCACCGAGAATGGAGCTCCTCTTGTGGGCGCCAGTCCGTCCAGTGCCGTGGCTGTCTCGAACGGCGTTGCGGCGGTTTCAACTACAGCCCTGCCGGAAGGGGATCACACGATTACCGCCACCTATCACGACAGCACGAGTACTTTCAACGATAGCTTCGGAACGATCACCATCCGCGTCGACAAAACGACCGCCACCCCCACGCTGAGT
>DASXZC010000284.1:0-20364 GCA_036502165.1 Bryobacteraceae bacterium | reverse complement strand
CGCGATGAACATCGGAGACTGGCTGCCTGTGACGGCGACGTTCAGCGCCTGCCTGCAGAACAATCATCATCATTCGCCACGGCTTCTGCGGCTGTCCCATGATGAGTCCGAATACGACTTCGGGTTCATGACCGTGAAAGTCATGAAGGCGTTAGGGCTGGTGCGGGCAACCAGCGCCGGCGAGAATTTGCCCGGAGACGTTCCCTTGAAGGCACTCAACTTTTAACGGGGGCTTCAGCAGGCGCCTTTTTCCTGGTCAGCGGATAGAAAAACTGCGCCCAGAAGCGGTCCGGTATGGTTTCGTTGTCCAGACCGTAGGTGTCCGGCCACTTGTCGCCGGCCGGCAGGTAATACGTTCCAAAGAATTTGTCGATCCACGGAAAGTGGATGGCGAAGTTTTTGTCGATCGCCTCTTTCTCCGACGTGTGATGCCAGTGGTGGTATCTCGGCTGCACGAGAAACGGCTCCAACCATTTAATCGTTGGTCCGAAATTGCAATGTGCCCAAGTGGCATGGAAATTGACGAAGAACAGATAAGCGACGTTGATCCCGCGTGGAAAAATGAGCATCATCGGGATCAGGATGAAACCGCGCACGGCGACGTCCTCGACCACGTGGGCACGGGAACCCGCGATCCAGTCGAGCGCCTTCGAAGAGTGGTGAATGGCGTGGAAGCGCCACATCCACGGCACCATATGCATCGCCCGGTGAATCCAATACTCGGCGATGTCTGCAACCAGAATGGCCAGCAGAAGCTGTACCAGCCAGGGCAATCGTCCGACCGTCGAAATCACGGCCGAAGCGTTCAACGAGGCAGCGAGTAGAGTGGCGGGCAGCAGAATCAGAAAAGTCGTGATCTGTGTCGGCAGATGCGTGGAGAGGAAGTAGACAATGTCCGTCAGCCACTCCCGCCGGAACACGCTTTGCTTAGGATAGGCCGGCCACAACACCTCGATAGGCGAAAAGATCAAGGTCGTGAGCAGCAAGTCCAGCAGGAACCAGTCGAGGCCGATGGCCGGGCCATTGTGCAGTTCGCCGTTGATCGGTACGGTCGATCCGCCCAGCAGCGTTGCGCCAAACGCAGCCAGCATTCCTGTCAGTGCCAGAATCTTTTTCTTGCGCAACATGGCGGAGATGACTCCGAACACAATCGCCGCTACGATCACCGCCTGGATCAGGAGACGAATGAGATCCATGGGGTAGTAAGCTCGCAGTTCGGGCGCGCTTAAAAGCTGGGGAAAGTGCAGGCACAGCACTGCTCCGAGGGCGAGTATGCCGAAGAACGCCGACAGAACGCCGCTCCACCAGCCGGTTCCGAATCCAGTAGGTTGGTCGTCGCCGAAAATTTCGTGGATCTTTTCTTCGGTTTTGTACATATATATTCCGTCCAGGGTACCGCGTGCAAAGGCGGAAATGTGACCGCCGGATAAGGCGGCACCGGTTGGCCAATCAGACTGAGCACGGGCGACAGGTGTTGCACGTCCCTTTCGCTGGAAAGGCGTACGCGGCGGCGGGTAGTTAGTCCTAACAAATTTCACGCTCTCGGCGTGAGATTTCTCTTCTTGGACGGCGAGGCGGAAGTCTCACGCAGAGGCGCAAAGGCGCAAAGATTGTTTTTGGACGTGCTGGGAGGGCGAAAGAGACAAACCAGGCTAGTTCGTACGCTCGTAGTTGCACTTGCCCCAAGCATCCGCGGTGTACATGTGATTTTTGTCGACGAAACTGTAGTTCACATGACCCGCCGCGTTGGTCATTACGGAAACAAGCGTCGGCGAAGCGACATAGGTGACCGCCATGCTGCGGACCGAGCCTGCGGGGATCACACGGGTTGGCGGAGTGCTGATCGTGGCCGTCTTTTCCGCGAATACAAACTTCGATGAACAGCCGGCAGGCCCGAATTTGTTGTTCGTGCTGCTGAACTTCCAACTGCCGATCAACGGATTGTTGCTCGCGCTGCTACAGCCACCGACCGTTGGCAGCAATAAGCCGAGAAGCGCGGCGAGGGACATCAGCTTTAGGAAAGCCAGGGGGCGGGTTGATGCGGAGGAGGGCTTCGTCATCGCAGTTCGTCCTTTCGTTTTGGCCGGGATACATACTTGCGATCCACCGGATTGACGAGGAGCCGGGCGCTGCGTCCTCTATTCTAATTTAGCAAGCCTTCGACGTTAAAGTCTAACTGATAGCAAACACGCCAGATAGAAGTCAATAAAGCGTAGTCTTTCAACTGATTCTCAGCTCCGAATCCGAGTAATATGGGCATGCGGCTTGAATTTCCATATGCAGGCCGCATTATCGGAGTGCCCATGAATTTCCTGCTGTCGACAATCGGATCGCGTGGCGATGTCCAGCCGCTCGTGGCGTTGGCATTGCAGTTGAAGGAACTCAGCCAGGGAGTCCGAATTTGCGCGCCGCCGGACTTCGGCGAGTGGATTGGCACTCTCGGGATTCCGTTCTTTCCGGTCGGGCCGGAGGTGCGCCAGACAGCGGCACCGGGCGCATCAGCGGCGCGGACTCCGCCAACGCCGGAGCAATTGCGACAGCTCATGGAGGACACTGTCGCTGGACAGTTCCAGGCGATCACGGAGGCCGCCCGGGGCTGTGACGTGTTGGTCGCCGGCATGGCGCTGCAATTCGCCCTTCACTCGGTGGCGGAGCAGATGGGGATCCCCTACGTGTATGTTGCATGGTCGCCGATAACCCTGCCATCCGAACACCATGCTCCGCCGCCATTGCCTTCGTGGGTACAGCCTCCGAGGGATGCGGCGGCGGACAATCGCACACTGTGGATTCAGGACGCGAAACGCTGGAACGACCTTTGGGCGGCGGCGATCAACTCCCATCGCGGGGCAGCCGGTTTGGCGCCTGTTTCGGATGTGCGGAGCCACATTTTCACGAATCGGCCATGGCTGGCCGCCGACCCGGTGTTGGCTCCATGGACTGAGACTGCGGATCTGGATGTCGTCCAGACGGGCGCCTGGATTCGTGCGGACCAGAGGGAACTGTCCACGGAGTTGGAGTCGTTCCTCGACGCCGGCGAGCCACCTGTCTATTTCGGGTTCGGGAGTATGCGCGCTCCACAGGACGTGGGCGAGGCGATCATCAAGGCGGCGCGCGCGGTGGGACGCCGTGCGATTGTGTCCAGTGGGTGGGGTGCGCTGACGCTGCCGGACAATGAAGCGGACTGCCTTTCCGTCGGCGAAGTCAATCTGCAGGCGCTCTTCAAGCGAGTCGCCGCGGTCGTGCACCATGGTGGCGCGGGCACGACCACCGTTGCCGCGCAGGCCGGAGCACCGCAGGTCGTCGTGCCTCAGATGTACGACCAATACTATTGGGCGAAGAGGGTCCACGAGCTCGGTGTTGGAATCGCGCACGCGCCGGGTGCGCCTACTGCCGATTCGCTGACTGAAGCGTTGAGCCGCACTCTTCAGCAGGATGTGGCGGTCCGCGCCCGGGCCGTGGCATCCTCGATGCGCACGGATGGCGCGGAGATCGCTGCTCGGCGACTGATCGAGGGGAATCTGTCGCACTGAGGCTCAAGCTAAAACCTCACCGGGGTTTGGTAAGCCGTTACGATTGGGAAGAGGAAACGCACGTGGCAAAACTAGAGACGCTCGCAGGCGTTGACTGGACAGCGTGCGAGCTAGTTGAGCAAATTCCAGGCAAGGTTTCAGGCCGGCCCATTGTGCGTGGCACGCGCATTATGCCCGACGGTATTGTAAACAGCTTTGACATGGGCAACAGCCTTGCGGACATTCACGAAGACTGGCCTTCACTTTCCCTAGCTCAGATCAAACGCCTGATTGAATTTGCCCACACTCAACGTGAGCAGCCCCTTTGATGAATAGTCACCGAACCTCTCAAATTCTTCTGGTAGAAGCTTTCCTACAACTCCATCCCAGCCTGGCCTCGTCTGCGGGGAAGGTCCTCGCAGAAGGAGTAACTGCAGCCGGCAGTTTGGGCGCGCGGACAGCGTTTCGCGAACCGACAGAAAATTAAAATGAGGCTAAGTTCATTGCACGCGCGGTGACTACCGCGGAGTTCGTGGCGAAGGTCACGCTGCCGTCGGGCGCCGCGGCGCTTTTGTGGCCTGGATCCTCGATTGTGTGGGAAAATGCAATCCAGGGAATTCGCGAACGCTGGCAAGCGGAACAGAAGAAATAGTTCGGGCCTAAGCTTCAAGTGGAAGTCTGGATGTACCGCAAAAAGCGAGGATCCTTTTGATAAGAAATCCCTTTATTCGTTCCTCGGAAATTAGGAACAACTGACAACCCGTGGGAATGACGCACATCTATTTAAGGTTTACGTCCAATGAAACATCCGAAAACAAAAATGGTAAATGAACTGCTGGTCGTAGCTGGATTCGCGTTCACAACGGTGATGGCAAGCGGTCAACCGTTAGTCATTCCTCAGATAGCCGATGGAGGAGGATGGCGGACGACCATCGTGTTGACGAATACGACCGCGAACTCGGTCAATGCGAGCATTAGCTTTTATCAGGGTATCGGGGGGAGCAGCACGCAACCGTGGAATCCGCCGCTTCAGGAGGCGAACTCGTCGGGCAGTCTCCAACTCGCCCCGGCTGCAACCACATTTCTGCATACGACGGGCACCAACTCTTCGACCACAATCGGGTGGGCGCAGATACAAGGCGATTCCGGCATTGTGGCTTATGCGATTTTCGCCGATCGTTCGTCGAACGGGCTGACGCAATCCGGAACCGCAGAGGGCGCAGCGCCATCGAGCCGCGTGCTAGTGCCGTACGACAATACGAACGGGTTTGTAACGTCCCTGGCGGTGGTGAATCCGGGCACTGTGGGTGAATCAGTAACAGTCGGAATTCAACCGAGCGGAGGCGGGCCAAGTTCCCAACTAAGCCCGATCCAGTTAGCGGGAGGAGGGCACGTGGCGGTCAGCGTGCCAGGTCAGTTTCCATCGACGAACGGGCAACGAGGGTTGCTCGAGCTTGCAAGCACTAGCCTGTCCGCGGTGGCGCTGCGGTTTGATCCGTCCGGCTCGTTTACGTCGGCCCCGGTATATGCGGGAACCGGTTCGACGATCGTGGGAAGCAGTGGAGGATCGACTCCCGGGAGTGGGAGCGGTATCTCCAGCCTGAGTGACATCAGCTTGAGCAACCTGCAATTCATCTCGGGGGGACAATCGAATTTCGGATTGGTGTTCGATATCCAGAAGTACTCGGATGGATCGTACACTCCAAACGCCTATCCAGAAATTTCTACGACGTTTGTGGGTGCCAACCCATACCAGGGCATCACGGTTACGGTCGGGTTCAAGAACATTGTTCTGTCAGGCAACACGTTTACGTATCAGGACCTGATATTGGCAGTCCAAAGTACGATGATGGACGATAGCACTGGCCTGAGCTACCCGCTGACCTCTGCCTCGGTGCAACTGACGCTTACACCAAACGGTGCGCCATATGTAGGCTCGGTGAGTGGAACCTTCACTTTTGTCAGCGCGCTGGCAACGTTTACGGGAACGATTACGGGCACCTACACGGGCAGCTAACGTGCGGGCTCGCCGAAAATCAATTCGGCAGAGCGCGTCCCCGCCGGTCCGAATTGAAAAAGTCTTTCAACGCTGCCACAACGAGCTACCGTAATGGATTCTGTTTACGCGTTTCGGAAATGAGCTGGAGCACGGCGTCGATCACGATGCCGGGTTTATCTTGCGATATGTAGTGCCCACTTCCCTGGCAAAGATTGCCACACGGTTGTGTGATGCCGCTACGAACTCAGAATGCGCGCGGCGCATCGCTGCCAGCTCATCGGGCGCATCTACCCAGGTGCGTTCCGCGGTGATATCGACTACTTGAAGGCTCCGCGGTATGCGTACGTTGCGCATGAAACGCGCGGTGGCCGGGTAGGCCTGATCCTGCCGGAGTAGGTTGCGTCCGAGACCAGGCTTTTCCTTTATTAGCTCTTTAGCCAGAGGTGTATAACGAGCCGAGATGAGGGCTGCTTCGTTGTCGTCAAAAAAGGAAGGGATGTTCGCGTCTACCAACACGAGACCTTTGACTTGCTTGTCTTTGGATGCGAGGACCTCGCTGATGAATCCGCCGTAGGAATGAGCCACTAAGATGATGGGCCCGTGAATGCCGCACTGGTCGAGAGCGTGGCGCAATGCTTTACTCTCGTCCTCGATCCGATAGGGCCGCGGATCAGGGTCGCTTTTCCCCAGACCGGCGCGGTCGTAAACTACGGTTCTCACTTTGGCCTGTTCCCGGATGATGGGTTCGATCTTGGACCATTCGCTTGAATCCTCTCCGCCGCCGCTCTCGAAGACGATGGTTGGCGATCCAAGCCCGCCGCTCTGCATCCACAGCGCGTATCCGCCCACGTCAACCTTCCGTCCTGAGCAATCCGCAAACGCACCGCTGCACCAGAGCAGTGTTATCGACAGAACCAGCGCGGGATGGATCCGGGTGAAAACTTCACGTGGCACGCCACTTGGAGAGACCATCGACTTGTAGTGTATCGGACCCCATCGGAATTCAAAAATGAAAAGGGCGTCCAGCCGAAGCAGGACGCCCTTTTCTTTTTAGACTTGCAGTTCGCTCTACGGGCAGTAGCCGTAGATCTCGATGTAAATAGCCGCGCACCCGTATACGGTGAACGTTTGCGTAACATTGCCTGCACTCACCTGGAACACATTCGTCCCGGTCGCCGAGCCTAGTTTCACGTCCACCGTCCACAGTCCGGGGATGTCCTGGAATGTGTACGTGCCGTAGTATTGTCCGGACGGATCGCCTACCGTAACATTCGCATCAGGAGCGTCGGCCAGATTTACAGCTACTACTGAACCGCCTCCGCTGAGGACGGTGACGTTCGGAGTGATGCCTGTGATGGGTGCTCCGCCGGCGTCGGTCAGGCGGAAGTCGAATGCGCCGAGGTAGGTCGAGCCGCGCACCCAATCGGTGGTGCATGAGCCGGCCGCCTGGCAGATCGAATAGAGACCCACGGGATCGTTCGATGCCACGTCGAGCCAGTAAGGAACGGTGACCTGCGCGCCAGTCGCGGCGGAGGTGGCTACGATCAGGCCCTGGTAAGCTCCGGGGGCCAAGCCGGCTCCGGCAAACGTGATCGGAATCGCCTGCGATTGTCCGGCGGGAATCGCGACGGCTCCGCCGGGGAGAACCGGTTGCAGGATTCCGTCAGCCGAAGCCGCGGTGAGGGTGAACGAATCATCCGTCGTGCCGATATTCGTCAACGTTATGGATTGCGATACGTTCGGATCGCCCGTTTGGGTGCCGAGTCCGAGGCTCGTCGGCAAGGCGGTCGCCGGCGAGATGTAGGCGTTCAATGCGTTCAGAAGTCCGCCGCCGGTCTGCTGCTGAGAGTACAGCAATCCGTTGGGATCGAGCATGCCGCGAGCGGAGTTGATGATCAGCGAGCGGTACTGGTCAGGGGTCAAACCGGGACGCGCGCTCTTGATGACCGCGGCCACGCCCGCGATAAACGGGGAGGCGAAGCTCGTTCCGTCCGCAACCGTGTATCCGGAGGGATCGTACATGTCGCCGGTCGAGCCATAAAAATCTCCGTAGTAGAAGATTTCCTGGGTCGCCATCGCAACGTTTTCACCGATCGCCACCACGTCGGGCTTGATACTCAGGTCGACGTTGGGGCCGGCCGATGAAAAGTTTGTCAACAAATTTTTGGTTACCGGGAAAGCGTCGGTAAAGCCAACGACGATGTTAAACGGCGTCAAGGCCGCCTGGGCAATGATGTATGTGCCCGTGTAGTAATCAGTGTCTTGCGCGGGCAAGGTCGCGGGTGCAACCCCCATCGCCGGAGCGCAGTAAATGCCCGGATATCCGGCCTCGAGACAGTTGTCGGAACTCGCTTCCGTATCGTAGATGATCGCCGCAACCGCGCCGGCGGCCTGTGCGTTGTTCAATTTCGTCGCAAAGCTGCATGTGCCGCGCGAGATGAACGCGACCGCTCCGTTCAGGCTGTCCGCAGGGAACGGATTGCAGCCCAGTACATTGCCACCGAGTGTGCCCGCGTCGACGACTCGACCAGACACCGGAACGTCGGGAGCCGGGCCATCGGCCGAGTTGAGTGTATAGTTGCTATCGATGTACGGTCCCCAGACGGCCGGGCCGAATGACCGGTCGTTGGTCGCGGCACCGGCGGCGATTGCCATCGGATACGTTGCCGGGGAGGAGATCGATGTGAAGTACGGACCCGAATTACCAGCGGAACAAACTACGATCACGCCCGCGTTGTAGGCGTTCAACACCGGAGTGTATTCCGGATCCTGATCGAACCGGCTCGCGTAGACCGAGCCGAAGCTCATGCTGATGACGTCCATGCCATCCGCTACGGCGTCGTTGATCGCCTGGATGATCACGGGATCGGTGGTCGTGTCGTTGACGGTATCCCAAATCCGGTAGATTCCGAGGTAGGCGCCCGGAGCGGCACCGGTGATGGGCGTCGTGTAGAGACAAGTTCCGCCGTTCGATTCGGCGGTCGCTTCGTTGCAGGAACTGGTCACCGCGGCCGCGGCCGATGCGGTCGCCGTGCCGTGACCGGAGTGGTCGTTGATGGTCGGGTCAGGATCGGTGAAACCCGTGCAAGTCCCGACGCCAGGATCCGAACAGACCATGGTCGCGTAGCTGCGGCCGACGATCACCTTGTTGTTCAACAGGGACAAATCCGCAGGGGAATCCGCAATCGGATAACCCGCGGGCGCCTGGAAGCCGGTATCGATGAACGCCGCGCTGGTCATGTCGATGCCCTCATCGAGAAGGCCGATCTTCATGCTTTTGCCTGCATTGGCGTTGCCGCCGAGCGCCGCCCAGACGTCGGTCACCTGGTAGTTCACGACCGCGCGGTCGAGGTTCCGCTTCATGCGGCGAACTGAATAAACCTGTTTGACTCCGGGGAGCGCAGCGAGCTCCTGCTTCGTACCTTTGTAATGCACGAACATCGCGTTCATGACAACGTCGACGGATCCGGTGACGTGGGCGCCTTTGAGCTCGAGAGTCGAGCGCATCTTCGTCTGTTCCGAAGCGACGCGTGCGCGCTCGGTGGCGACCAGTTTGCGGTCTTGTTTCGCGAACGACTGCGCGCCCGCCACCTTGTGAAGCGCCGCGGCGGCGGCGTCACCGCTGAGTTCGACGATATAGGAGTTGGGCACGAACGCCACTTGGGTTCCATGCAGTCCGGCCGCCTTGTTTGCGGTTTTGCCCGGCTTCACCGGTTTGGCCGGCGCGGCGAGCGTAAGGCTTGCCGTTCCGAGCGCGACCAGACCGAAAATAGCTATTCTTTTGCTCATCGTTTTACTTCTTCCACTTTCCTCTACTACTTCCTCAATCCACGTGCGACACGACAAGCGTCGAATCGACACAAACCTTTATTGTACGAAACCCACCTCGGTTCCAGGTGTTTCGGGGCACTGTCAGGATTCGACGCGGTCGGGGAGCCTACTCACCAGCGGACGCGGCGGTCCGCTATTCCGTTTCATCGGCCAGTTTACGCGATTTCAGCACAGGAACACCAGCCCCCCAGTGCGCTGAATCTGATTCCGAATAAAATGAGGCCGGGATGCTAGGATATGGTGATTCGAATGATCCGAGCGCTTCTTGTGCTTCTGGTTGCGGCCCTGGCGGGCGTTGCCGCGCCCAAACCCATTGTGGTGAAGGTCGTGGTCGTCACCATGTTCGAACGGGGCGCGGATACGGGCGATGATCCGGGGGAGTTCCAGTTTTGGGTGGAACGGCTGCCGCTCGAGAAAATCATTCGATTTCCCGCAGGGAATCGGGACCTGCGGTTCAACTCTCGCGCGGGCGTTCTGGGCGTGGTCACGGGAGTGGGCACGGCGAAGGCGGCCGCTACGATCATGGCGCTGGGGCTCGATCCGCGCTTTGACTTTACACACGCATATTGGGTGGTGGCGGGGATCGCCGGGATCGATCCAATGGGCGGCTCGCTCGGTTCCGCCGCGTGGGCGGAGTGGGTGGTCGACGGCGATCTCGCTCATGAAATTGACGCCCGCGAAATTCCAGCGGACTGGAAAACCGGCTACGTTCCGCTGCGGAAATCGAAGCCGTACGAGTTGCCGCTGCGGGAGCCGAATGAAGGCGAGACGTACCATCTCGATGCGGGGCTCGTCGACTGGGCTTATCGATTGACGCGCGGTGTGCCGCTCGCCGACACTGCGGCGATCCGGACGTTCCGGGAGCAGTTCCACGAGGCCAATGCGGTGAAACCGCCCTTCGTTTTAAAAGGCGACACCTTGTCGGCGAGCACGTTCTGGCACGGAACGTTGATGAACGAATGGGCTCGCGAGTGGGTCGCTTATCAGACCGGTGGCAAGGGACACTTCGTCACATGCGGGATGGAAGATACTGGCACCTTGCAGTCGCTGACGTTTTTGGCGAAGGCGGGGCGGGTGGACATCCGACGCGTTCTGGTCTTACGAACCGGCAGCAATTTCGTGCAGCCGCGGCCGGGGATTACCGCTGCTGAGAGTCTTGCGGAAACGAAGATCGGGAAGTATAGTGCGTTTCTGCCTGCGCTCGAGTCCGCGTTCCGCGTTGGACGTGTGGTGGTCGATGAACTGGTCAACCATTGGAACGTCTATCGCGATCGACTTCCTCATTGATTCTGGCCGACGTTGACGTTCGTGCTCGCGCGCAGCACGAGTGATTGTGTGAAGTCCTGGGCCAGTTGATTGGCGAGAGTCTGTGTGACGCCCCACACGGCGAGTTGCGGATAGAGTGCGAAGCTCGCCACGGTGTTGCCTTGGATTGCGCCGCCGCTCATATTTCCGGCCCAGATTCCGGTGCGGCCCGCGTTGCTGATGTAGTTGTTCGAGATCGTGATGTTGAGCGCGGTTGGCAGTGTCAGGGGGATGAATGAGGAGTCCGTGGCGAGGACGAAGATCGAGCCGAGAGCGGCGATCGCACCGGTTCCTACGGCGGCCGGGCCGATGGCGCTGTCGACGGTGTTGCGGACAATCTGGATATTCTGATTGGGGGCCGACGGGTATGCCGCGAGATCCTGATGGACTGCAATTCCCGCGCAATTCGTCCGGCGGATGACGTTATTTTGCACGGTAATTCCGCTGACGCCGCCGAGGAATATGCCGCGGGCGAACAGGACGTCCTCGACGATATTCTTCTCGACGATGGTCGATCGGCCGCGGTTCGCGGGGTCGCCGTAGATCAATCCGAAGCCGTTCTGCAATGCCGGAAGGTCGCCGTCGAAGGTGTACGTCACTTGTGGATTGTAATCGCGCGCGGAGCCGTAGGGCGGGTTCTGCGAGGCTATATGAAGGCCGGATCCGTAGGTTTGGCCGGTGGCGGGATTGAGGAATGCGACGAGGGTTCCGTTGGGCACTGTGGTCTGGTCGTACCGCGTCGCCGTGATCGTGCGCGATCCGGTGACTTTATTAATGACTGCCAGGAACATCGAATTCAGCGCAATTCCGTCATCCATTGTGCGGTTAATATAACAGGATCGCACGCGATTATTGCTCTGAATATAGCTCATATGGATCCCGTCGGCGTTCGTGCTGATCAGCCGGTCGGTGCCGGGGCGAGGCATCACACGGACGCGCGAGACGATCGAATCTTTCGCGCCATCCATATGGACGCCGAGCGTTCCGGATGCGTATACGTCGATCCCCTCGAGGGTCACTGCATCTCCGCCTTCGACGAAAATCGGAGCGTCGCCATCGCGCAATGTCACGACGGCGATATCGCCGGCCTGATAGGTGCTGAGGACGGACGGCTGCGTCCACGGCGAATCCTCAGTGAGCACTTGAAGCGTCCCTGGATTCGCGGGTGGAGCGAGGGGAAGGCGGTTGGTGTTGGGCAGTTCCATGCCTCCACGCAGGACGAGTCCCCAATAGTTCGTGCTGCCTGTTGGACTCACGAGCGTCGTCGGCGAAGGCCAGCCCGGCATGACGCTATACGTGAGCGTCCGTCCGCTGACGTTGCTGAGTTTGACTTGCGTGAACGGCAGTTGCACATAGTCGATTGTGAAATGCTCGAGCGTGACGTTCTGGCAGTTTTCGAGGTCGAATCCGATGAGGAAGCCCTGCTGGAGGTAGAGATCGGAGCCATGGAAATCGATGGTGAGATTCGACACCTGGTTGAGCACGAGATAGCGGTCGGAGAGTTGAGGAGTGAGAAACCAGTAGGCACCGGGGTCCGCGATGATGGTTCCGACGCCGTTCGCGCTTGCGTACTGAATGGCGGCTGTGAGCAGAGGACGCGTGTCGAGTCCTGGCGTATCGGGAATCGCGTTCTGGGAGGCGATGCCGAGCGCTGTCAGGTCTTCGGAAATATTGATCTGCGTGGGCGGCGGCGTCTGTGCCGCGAGGAACGCAGTGCTCGCGATCAACAGGAGTGCCGCGATTCTAATAGGCGCCCTTCGAGAACAGCACGACAGCGATGGTTCGGACGAGAATGCAGAGGTCCAGCCAGACCGACCAGTTGCGCACATAAAAGACATCCCAATAGACTTTCTCATCGTAGGTCACGTCGTTGCGTCCCGATACCTGCCAGAGTCCGGTGATGCCGCCTTTCACGCGCTTATAGAGGTCGAACGCGTCGCCGAATTTGTCGATCTCCTGATCCGTGATCGGCCGGGGACCGACCAGGCTCATCTCGCCTTTGAACACGTTCCACAATTGTGGCAGTTCATCGAGGCTGCGGCGGCGCAGGAATCGCCCTACGGGCGTCACGCGGGGATCGTGTTTCAGTTTATGATCGCGCTCCCATTCCTCGCGCAGCTCTGGGTGGCCGGCTAAATGACCTTCGAGCATCTGATCGGCGTCCGCCACCATCGTGCGAAACTTCCATACCTTGAATGGGACGCCGTTCTGGCCGATCCGTTCTTGCGCGTAGAAGACTGGGCCCTTTGAGTACAGCTTGATCGAGAGGGCGATCAGCAGCAACAGCGGGCTTACGAGAACTCCGAGTATCGTCGTCAACGTCAGATCGAGACAGCGCTTGACCACGCCGTAGTCGGAGAGCAGAACCTGCTGACGCAGCTCGAGGCCGATCATGCCGCCGACGCTCTTCGAGTCGACTCCGAGGCTTGAAAATCCGTGCAATTCGGGGATCACGAGGACGTGTGAGAAGTTCGCGCCGTACTGTTCGATGATCGACATCAGACGGTGCTGCGGAATATCCGGCATCGCGAATACCGCGTATGCTGGGCGCTGACCTTCGAACAAGAGCGGGGCGAGTTCTGACGGACCGAGCACTGGAACTCCGAGGATATGGCTGTGATTCTCTTCGCTGTCATCGAGTACGGCGACCGGTTTCAGACCGAGCCCCGGCTCATGCAGCACGGCGCGGACGACCGCGCGGCCGGCTTCACCAGCGCCGAAAATGACCGCCGGAAATCCCCACCAGGAGGCGTGTGCGAAGACTTGCCGCACGCACTCGCGCATCAGTGGAACGAACGCTACGCTCAGGAACAAAGAGAGGAACAGCGTCCATGTGAAGTATGTGTTCGCACCGCGTAGCGATACGGTTGTTGCGGCGAGAAACAGGAACAGGATCGTCGAGCAGATTGTCGTGCGGCGCAGTTCCTCGGGCGCGCCGATGCCGAGTCCGGAATAGAGTCCGACGGCGGCGTAGACGACGAGGAACACAAATACGAAAGGCCACAACTGCATATATCCGCTGAGTCCGATGGTCCTGTGAGTGGTGATCGCTTTGACGCCGACCGAGATCGCGACGGCGAGCAGCAGGGCCGTGACGTCGGCCACCAGCAGCGCGATCGTCGTATACGGCCGCATGTTGGGGAAATGTAGAAAGATCGGCCTTGTCAGAACATTATTCGGTGTCATGATTTCCCCAGATCGATCGCCGGAGTCAATCCGGCCATCCTGTTGCCTGCACCCGCCGCGGCGGTCATCGCCGCTGGACGTTCGATCTCGCCGACGTTCGCCTTCGCGAGGCAGTTCTCGAGCAGGCGGGCGAGCATTCCGATATGCGGCTCTTGCAGGATCGTGTCGTGATCGCCGCTGACTTCCTGTATGTCGAGGCGTCCGCGGATGATTTCGCCCCAGCCGAGTTTGGCGTCCAGATACTCGGCGCCATCGCCCGCGCGGAACAGCGTGGCGTTTCCGTAGTAGGGTTGCGGCACGTAGCGTTTGAACGCAAGCAGGAAGGCCTCTTCGACGTTCAATGCCGAGGGATCGATGGCGAGGCCCAGGCGCTCCTTTACTCCCCAGGCGAACAGTTTGCGGCGCATCCGCAGATTGAAGGATTTCTTTCCGGCATACTCGACGATGCTCATACGCGACGCATAGCGAAGGTTCACTTTCACGATCCGCGCCCAGTGGTTGAGCCTCGCGGCGAGCGAGACGTGACCTTGCACGAGCGTCAGAATTTCCGTGTCGAGCAGGGCAAGGATCCCGACCGGTTGAGCGACTTCGCGTAACTGGCGCGCCATTTCGAAGGCGACCACTCCGCCGGCGGAAAATCCACCGATGTAGTAGGGACCTTCGGGTTGCACGCTGCGGATATTTTCGATGTAATCGGCGGCCATCTCTTCGACTGAAGTGTGCGGCGCGACTTCGTTGTCGAGTCCGCGCGCTTGCAGTCCGTAGATGGGTTGATCGGATCCGAAATGTCCACAGAATCCTGAGAAGTTGAGGACGTTCCCGCCGATTGGGTGAACGAAGAAGAACGGCGGCCGCGTGCCCGCAGGGCGGATCGGGACGAGGGACGACCACATCGGCTTCCAGTCGCTTGTGCGGATGACGGCCGCCAGTTTCTCGATCGTGGGCGCCTGGAACAAGGTCGCGAGCGGCAGCGATTTTTGGAGGACGGTCTCCATGCGCACGAAGATCCGCGCGGCGAGGACCGATTGTCCGCCGAGGTCGAAGAAATTATCGGAGGGGCGGATGGGACGTACTCCGAGGATGGATTCCCAGATTCCGATGAGCGTATTTTCGAGAGTGTCGGCGGCGGGCGCGGTGTCCTTGCGAGTTTGCGCTAAGAGAGGATCCGGGAGCGCGTTGCGGTCGATCTTGCCGTTGGGCGTTAGTGGGAGCTGCGCCAATGGCATTAGGAACGTTGGGACCATATAGGCGGGCAGTCGTTGCGCCATCGCGGTCCTCGCGGCGGTTGCCGTCACGTACTCGTCCCCAACGAAGTAGCCTGCGAGGATAGGCTCGCCATCTGCTCCTGGCCGCGTGGTTATGGCGGCGGCCCGCACTCCTGGACATGCCGATAGAGCGGATTCGACTTCGCCCAGTTCGATCCGAAATCCGCGGATCTTTACTTGCGAGTCCTTGCGTCCTAAGATTTCGAGGCGGCCATCGGGAAGGTAGCGGACGATGTCGCCGGTGCGATAGAGGCGTCCGGGGCCGAAAGGATTCGCGATGAATCGTTCGGCAGTTAATTCCGGACGATTCCAATAGCCGCGTGCGACGCCGTCGCCTCCGATGCACAGTTCGCCCGATGCGCCGATCGGTAGTAGGTGTTGTTGCGCATCGAGTACGTAGACGGTCGTGTTCGCTAAGGGGCGTCCGATTGAAATTGCGCGGCCGTCTTTTTCGAGGCGGCAGATGGTCGACCAAACGGTCGTCTCGGTGGGGCCGTAGCAATTCCATACGGCGTGGGCTTTGTCGACCAGGAGGTCCGCTAATTCCCTGCTAACTCTCTCGCCGCCGACGAGGGTCGTTAATTCGGATGAGCCGCTCCAACCAGCCTCGTGCAGCATCCGCCACGTGCCGGGAGTCGCTTGCATTAAAGCGGGTTTGGATTCGTTCAACAAATCGCGCAACGCTCGGGGATCGGATGCCTGTTCACGCGAGGCCAACACGAGGCGAGCGCCTGTGATCAGCGGCAGAAATAGTTCGAGCGCCGCGATGTCGAACGAGAGAGTCGTGACGGCGAGCAATGCGGCGTCCGACTTCAGTTGCACGTGCGCTTGCATCGCGTAGAGCAGGTTCACTACCGAGCGATGCGTTACTTCGACACCTTTCGGCTGTCCCGTCGAGCCGGATGTATAGAGGACGTAAGCGAGGGAGTCCGCGTGCGTTTCGCGGGGCGTGCGTTCGATCGCGCGTGATTCCGCGTTGACTAGCACCTCTTCGGCGTTCGTCTTCAATTCGCCAGCGAGCTGCTTTGTCGTGATCAGGAGTCGAATGCCGGAGTCGGCGGCCATGAACTCGAGTCTTGCTTTGGGAAACGAGGGATCGAGGGGCAGGTATGCAGCGCCGGTCTTCAAGATCGCGAGGAGCGCGGTCACCATTTCGATCGAGCGATCGAGGTAAATTCCGACTAACGAACCGGGTCCTGCTCCGCGCGTTGTTAGGTAGTTCGCCAGCCGATTCGCAGCCGCATCGAGCTCGCCGAACGTGAGCGTCTGTTTCTCGAATTCGATCGCGATCGCATCCGGCGTTTTGAGTGCGGTCTGTTCAAACAGCTCGTGGATGCACGATTCTCGGGGATATTCAGCGGACGTCGAATTCCAGTCGACGAGCAGGCGCTGCCGCTCGGCGGGCGTTAGAAATTCCAAATCGGAGAGTCTGCGCTCGGGATGAACGTTGATCTCCCCGCATACCAATTCGAAATGCTCGAGCAAAGCCTCGATCGTTTCGCGCCGGTAGAGTGCGGTGTCGTATTCGCAAGAAAGCGTCTGGTCTGTCGAACGAAATCTGATCCGAGGCTGATCGGCGGTGGGCGCCCCCTCCGATATGCGGCGTTGCAGTTCTGCGACCGAGGGATCTCCGCTCACATCGACGCGCAACATCGCGGAGTCGATTCCAACCACGATCTCGCTCTCGCCGGTGTAACGCGCGATCAATGCCACTAACGCCGTCGCCCGGTCAGCGGTGCGACCGGCAGGAACTGTGATGCTGCACTCCCCAAATTGTTCGTTACGTTTCATGTTGACCGACTCCGGATATTCGCTTACCCGCCAGCACACGTGCGGGATCTGCGACAACCCCGCGATAGACTTCAATCGTTTTCGCCAACATCACATCGGCCGTGAAGTGGCGCTCATAACGCGACCGAGCCGCCGCTCCTAAGCGGCCCCGTAATTCAGCCGATCGCAGCAGTTCTGCGAGCGCGGCGCGGAACGCCACCACGTCTCCGGGCGCGATGATTCTTCCGCACGATTCGTCGATTGCCTCACGCACTCCGCCGACGTCAGAGACGACGGTCGGAAGCCCTGCCCGCATTGCCTCGAGGATGCTGATCGGGAATCCTTCCCAGTGCGTGAACAACGCAGCTATATGCGCCGACGCCAATAATTCCGGTACTTCCAGCCGCTCACCGAGGAACTTCACCCGCGCGTCGAGGCCTGCGTCCACGACTTGCTTCTCGACTGCCGCGCGCGTCGGACCGTCTCCTACGAACACGAGTTCGAACGGAACGTCCGCGATCGTTCGCACTGCCTCGACCAATAGCGCCTGCGCCTTTTGCGGAGCAAATCGGGCGACCATGATGATCCTTGGCACCGCCGCATTCTCCTCGGGCTGCGCGCGCATCGCGTGATCGGCGATGCCGTTGTGGATCGTCACATGTTTCTCGGGGCCCGCAACACCGTTGTTCAATGCGAGCGTGCGGTTCGCGTCAGAGACGCTGATCATCCGTCCGCACCAGCGCGCCGCCAGACGCTCGAGCGGAGTCCCCGCGAGCCTCCATTGCGGCGATGTCCCTTCGGCGAAGCACCATGTATGCGCCGTATATACGCTCGGTACGCCGGTCCACTTCGCGGCTGCGCGCCCAATGAAACCGGCCTTTGAAGTATGTGCGTGCACCAAATCGGGTTGGATCTCGCGGATCAGTTGCACGCACTGCCGCAGCGCCGCCATGTCGCGCCAGACGTCGAACGGCTGGATGAGCGAGGGAAGAATGTGCGTCCGCACATCGAGTTCGCGAGCGACATCCGTCAAGTATCCGGTCTCGCCGGTCGCGAGATGAACATCGAAGTCGTCCCGCAGTCCGCGCAGAAGATCAGCGACGTGCGTCTGCCCTCCGCCGAGTTCTGCGCGAGTGATCAGCATGAGGATGCGCAAGCGTTGATCAGGCATTCGCATGCTCCTCGACCAGCACCTGCCTCGTCTTCGCTGCCGACGCATCCCACGTCAGATTCGCAGCGCGCGCGAGCGATCGTTCCCGCAGCGACTCGCGTAAGTTCTCGTGGCGGACGAGCCGGAGCATCGCCCCTGCGATCGCGTCCACATCGAGCGGATCGACCAACAATGCCGCACCTCCAGCGATCTCCGGCAGCGAGGTCGTATTCGAAGTGATGACCGGAGTGCCGCAGGACATCGCTTCCAAGACGGGAAGTCCGAAACCTTCGTACAGCGACGGATAAATCGAGCCCAGTGCGCCTGAATACAAGGCCGGCAAGTGTTCCTGTTTCGCGTAGCCAGTGAAGTGGACACCCTCGGGCGCCCCAATGATTCCGGCATCCTCGAAGACCAGCGACGCCCCCTTCGAGCCGACGACCACGAGCCCTAAGTCCTCAGGTAGTTCACGTTTCGCGAGGGCCCAGGCAGACAACAAGCGGTGTATGTTTTTTCGCGGCTCAAGCGACCCGAGCGACAGCAGATAGCGCGGACTCTTGATTCCCAGCGCGGATCGTACAGCTTCGATCTCCGCCTGCGTGCGCCGGTGGAACTGCGAATCGACGCCGTTTGAGATGACCGTGATCTTTCCGGCGCTCACTCCGAAGCACTCGATCAAACGTTCCTTCGTGAATTGCGAAACGGCGATTAGATGCCGCACGCGTTTCGTCAAACGAGGCAGCAGATACTTGTACCAGGCTGCGAATCGTGAATTGAACCACTCGGGATGCTCGACCGGAATGATGTCGTGGATCGTGCAGACCTGCCGCGACACCGCAAGCGGACCCGTGTTGTTCGGGCTCCACAACAAACGCTTGCCTGAGACGGTTGGCAGGTACAGTTGCTCCCACAAATGTCCGGCCGCACCCTTCAGTGGACTCGATGGCCGCAGCACTTCGAGCAGATCGGGCATGCGCTTGGCCATCTCGATTCCATAACGTTGCATGCCTGTCGGAACGTGCGAATAGAAACGGGCGTTCAATGCGATTGCTGCCATTCGAACCTCCGTTCCACGCGTTGCGCGCGCCGCGCCCAGATCGTACACATCCAGGCGATTGGAATCAGCACGAGGTACACAATCGCCGCCCGTCCTTCGCCCCAATACATGATTCGCGTCGTTTCGATGATGCCCGTGAAGAAGACCGGATAGAACAATAGGCCGCCGATTTTTCCATCCACATACCAGCGGTAGAGCAGTCCGCACAGGAGGCCCGCCGCGAGCCAGAACAGCAGTGCCCCGGCAAATCCGAAATCGACCACCGGAGGCAGCAGGGCGCTTGAATTGTTGAATTCGGGGTTCGCTTCGCGATCGAGGATCTGCATGTAGGGATCCCAGTCGATGTTGTCGAGTTTGAGACTCGGATAGATCGCCTGCGTCAGGCTGCTGATCACCGGGAAGCGCCACAGGAAATGCAGTGACGCGAAAGGCGCCCAGACCGGGTCGATTCTCGCCACCATCAATGCGCCGTTGTTGAGCGCCGTCACGTAATAGCCAAGCAGGCGCAGCCCAGCGAAGGGCCAAAACCCTTGCGGACCTCCCGCGTAGTAGCTGCTCCAGGATCGGAAGTATTCGAATAGCGAGAACAGTCCGAGCACCAGGCCCGCGCCCGCAAGCGGGACAAATCGAAGCAGCGTCCTCAGGCGTCCCGTGAACCGCGGTGATTCGAATACCGCCAGCCGCAATCCGAGCACGAGGAACGGAATTGCCAATTCAATGATGGCCAACCGCTCGCTGTTCATCAGCGCGCGCACGACCGCCAGCATGAGCAGCACGGTCATCGGCCATCGGACTTTCCGCCATCCCTGTGCGACACCGATCATCACGCCGAGCACGATCGCCACGATTCCGAGTTGCGTGAGCGTCGTCACGCCGCTGATGGTGCCGAGATAGACTTCCTTCATCTGTGACGCCGCGCCCTTCTCGCCGCGCAGGACGCCCATCGCGAGCGCGAGCGTTGCTCCGCGCGCGACCGCGACTGCGCCCCAGGCCAGATATCCGGCAATGCTCAAGCCGACGCAGATTCGGAACCACCAGTTGATCGAGTCCCACGGCACGTTCACTTTCCAGTCGCGGATCCGTTGGCCGCGCGCGAGCACTGTCGATGACGCGGCGCCCAGGACGAACATCAAAGTCAACAGCAGCGTCATCTGAAGGAAATGGGCGTCGAAGTATTTCGGAGTTCGCCAGTTGTCTCGGTACATCGTCTCCGGAATCAGGTATGCCGCCGCCGACACTCCCGCGCCCAAGAGTCCAGCGACCCACGCCGGATTCAACCACCACAAGCTGCG
>DASXZC010000283.1:0-5133 GCA_036502165.1 Bryobacteraceae bacterium | reverse complement strand
AGCGTTTGTTGCTACAATAGTGTTCGTTTAGTGCTCAGGATGAAACACGGTCCTGGATGTCATTGAAAAGCAAAGGCAAGCGGGAGTAATTCAGTGGTAGAATGCCAGCTTCCCAAGCTGGACGTCGCCGGTTCGAACCCGGTCTCCCGCTCCAACCTTTCAATTCCCGCTACGGCACCTTTCCCTTATACGCGTCCTCCAGTTCGATACGGTTCACATCGAGATTACTCCCCACAGCCCGGTCGAGCGCAGCTCGTGCCTTAAAATAATTCCCCCGCGCGATCACCTCCGTCGACCGCGCCTGCGCCAAATAGCTCTGATACAGAATCACCATAAACGCCGTCGAAACCCCCGCATCAAAACGCGCCTGTTCCACCTCCAACGACTGCGCCTGCAACTGCCGCGTCGTGACCGCCGCATCATACGAAGCTCTTGCACGGCGGATCGCAATGACCGCCCCCTCCGCCTCTGTCTGAGCCTGATTCTCGAGCGACAACAGCCTAGTCTGATAGCTCCGCTGAGCGAGTTCGTCACGCGTCACATCGGCCTGCGCAATTCGGTTTCGGATCGGCAAGTTCAACTGAATCCCCACCTCGTACGTTGGAAATCGGTTGGTGGCAATCTGATTGAGGAAGTTGCCGTAGCCCCCTGTCTGCGAAGCATCCGGCATTGACGAAGTCAGCCCTGTACTGCCGCTCGCCCCCGTCGATCCGCTCGTCATCTGAGAATTGGGTTGACCGGAAAGCGCGCTGTTCTGCGCCATCGCGAAGACGTTCAATTCCGGCAGTAACTCGTTGCGCGATCCCTTCAGCGAGATACCCGAGTTCGTCAACTGCAGACGCGCCTGCTCGACATCCGCGCGCTGGCGCACAGCGTTAGAGAGCAATTCCGGCAACGGCGGCAGATTGTCCGCCGCAGGAACCGTCAGCGTCTCAGTCGGAATAATATGCGCCTCGGCAAGGCCTGAATCAGAAGGCACGCGACGCGTGATCAGCCGCTTCACAATCAACTCTTGCTCATCAAATAATCCTTGGGAATTGATCAGATCCTGATTCGCCGCCGCCACCTGCGCGTTCGCCCGCGTGAGTTCTACATCCGCGAGAACTCCTTCTTCCACCCGCGCCTTTGTATTGTCGTAGAGCGCCTTCGCCGCCGTCAGCGTCTCCCGCTTCACGCGCAAATCTACATACAGGCTCGCAAGATCGTAATACAGCCGGCTCACGCCGTACACCACTTCGATCACCTGCTGACGAAACACTAAGTCCGAAATCTTCTGATTATTCTTTGCAATTGAAATATATCGGCGATTAACCGCGATGCCGAATCCTCGCAGCAACGGCTGCGTCACCGTCAGTCCCAATCCGCCAGTCGTCGAAGGATCGTACGCATTGCGCATCGAGTTCGAACTCGCCGACGTGCTGTTGTAACCGAGCGAATAAGTCGTCCCCGTACTGAACCCCTGCTGCAGCATCAGCGACCCAGTGAGGCTATCCTCATGAAGCGTGCTCGTGCCCGTCGCCAGAGAGCTCTGCTCCGGCATCGACTGGCGCATCCACGAGAGCGTCCCATTCAGCGACGGATCGTATTGCGGAATCGGCGGCCCCGTGGCGGCTGGCAGCGGCGACGACTGCGAACTCGGATCGAGCGACAACGACGACGAAGTTCGATTGAACAGCGACAGATCATAAATGCTCGTCGCGAGCGACGTCCCAGGAGGACCGGAAGCCGCCGCCGTCACCAGTGGACCCGCCGGTCCTCCAACCCCTTGCGGCACGTCGAATACACCAAGGCTCACACCGCGCAACGTGCCGCCGCCCTTCGCCCGCAGCGTATCCGTCTGCGCGATCGGAATTTGATATCGCGCAGCCGCAAGGTCGAGATTGTTCTCGATCGCAAGCGCCAGCGCATCCGCGAGCGACAAATAGATATTGCCCGCGCGCATCAGCCGATCGATGCGCGGCGAGTTGTCCGGATCGACTTCGCTGACCCGCTTCGGCTGAAACGGCCGTCGAAACCATTCGAAGTGATGCGGCTCAGCGGTCTCGCTCACCGACGGCGGGCGGTCGGATCCCTGCGATCGCGCGCAGGCCATGAACACACCCGACAGCAACACGAAAACGCCGGATCTACTTAGGCGCGGCACGATCTTGTTTCCCCTGTCCCGCGGGTTTCGGAGCCTTCTCCGCGCCCGGTTGATTCACAAGCTGCTCAGAGTTGGAGCTCTGCTTCGCACCTGCTTCCGATGGTTTCGCGAGCGTCGCGCGGACGTGCGCATTCTGCTGTATGTCATCCGTCGGAGCTTGCACCACGCGCTCGCCGCCCTTAAGCCCGGTGAGGATCTCGATGGAACTGCCGAAGTCGCGCCCCACGCTCACCGGCACGATGTGGACGACAAACTCGGGCAGCTTGGCATCCTCTTCGATCTGCTTCTTTTCCTGCTTAGGACTCTCCGCCGCCGGCTTCGCTTCGCCCTTTGACTTGCCATCCTGCTTCGCGTCTTTCGTCTTCGAGCCCTTCGCATTTTGCGGCCGCTGCATGTCGAGGCTCTTGCCCTGGTTATCGCCCGCATCCTCGAGGACTGCGACGAATGACCCATTCGACCGCACCAGCAGCGCCGATCCCGGAACCATCATCGGACGATCCGCGCGCTTCGCCATAAGCGTTACATTCGCGAACATTCCCGGCAGCAGCGTGCCATCGCCATTCGCCACCTGGACCTCCGTCAGCAGAGTGCGGCTCTGCGGGTCGAGCGATTCCGACGTCCTCGTAATCGCACCATGGAATGTGCGCGCCGGATATTCACTCACGTGGATATCGGCGGGCTGCCCGGGTTGAATCGTCGGCGCCTCGGATTGCGGCGTGTAGATGAAAATCCGCAGCGTGCCCGTCTGCGCGATGCGGAACAGCAGCGTATTTCCTGTGCCAATCAACGCCCCGACGTCGACGTTGCGCAATGTAATAACGCCATCGAACGGCGCGCGGACGTGCTCATAGGATTGCAGTTCGACGAGCCGATCCAGATTCGCGCGAACCGCCGACACGTTCTGCTCCGCTGCGTGAACGGCCTGGCCAAGAGACTTGACCGTAGCGATCTGCGCAAGGTCCTGCGCCTGATATTGATCGTTTTCCTGCCGCGAAACCGCTCCGCGTTTTAGCAGGGCGGCCCAGCGGACGGCGGTTACGTGACTGAGTTGCTGATTGGCTTCGCCCTGATTAAGATTCGCGACGGATTGTTGCAGCGACGCGCTGGCCTGCATCAATTGAGCTCGCGCCTGCGCGACCTGCTGATCGAGATCAGGTGCCTCGATCTCCGCCAGAAGCTGTCCCTTTTTGACGCGGTCGCCAATATCGACATAACGAGTCTTCAGGTACCCCTCGGCGCGCGCCAGAATCGGAGCCTCCGTTACAGGCTGCATGTTGCCCGGCAACAACAATTGCGACGATGGCGTAGCAGCTTCCGCCTTGACGAAGGCGACCACGGGCAGCGCCTTGGCCTCGGCCTGTGCCTCTTCTTTCAACTGTGCATTCCGTCGATGCGCTGGAAGATAGCCGATGAAGAACGCCAATAAAAGCAGCACAACAATGATGCCCGCGATGATCCACAACGTGCGCGGCTTCGGCTTCTCCGGCTGATCTTTCTTCTTGCGCTCTTCCTCCAACTGCTTCTTCAGCGCATCGATTTCCGCGCGCAAACGCTCCTCCGCAGGAGCCTCGAGCAGCGGAGGCTCCTCGGCAGGTGGCAGCGTTTTGTGTTGGGAATCGGCCATATTTACGCCGGTTTACCTTGCTCGCCCTCGTGCTCCTCATCCTCGATCTTCTTGTCGTAATCGACCGGCGCATCCCCGCGGAGCATCGAGTAAGTAATCGGCACAATGAACAGCGTGGAGATCGTGGCGATGATCAGTCCGCCAATAACCGCGCGCCCCAGCGGAGCGTTCTGCTCGCCACCTTCACCGAGCGCCAGCGACATCGGCAACATGCCGAGCAGCATCGCGAGCGCGGTCATGCACACGGGCCGCAATCGCGTAACACCTGCGGAAAGGCTCGCCGCGCGCGCATCCATCTTGCTCTCAATTCGTTGATCGTTCGCGAAAACCACCACCAGGATGCTGTTCGCCGTAGCGACTCCGATGCTCATGATCGAGCCCATCAGGCTCGGAACGCTCAGCGTAGTCTGCGTCACGAACAACATCCACAGCACTCCTGCGAACGCGCCCGGCAGCGCCATGAGGATGATCAGCGGATCCACCCAGCTCTGGAAATTCACCACCATCAACAGGTAGACGAGCACGATCGCGAACACCATCCCCAGGCCTAGCCGCTCGAAAGACTGGCGCATCGTTTCCGCTTGCCCGCGCAGATCAATCGTGGTCGCTTGCGGAAGATTCTTTCGGTACTTCTTGATGATCTTCTCGACATCGCTGCGCATGCCACCTAAGTCGCGCCGCGCGACGTTCGCATAAACATCGAACACCGGCTGCACGTCGTAATGATTCACAATCTCCGGCGACGCGCCGCGTTGCAGTGTCGCAAGGTTCGTCAGCAATTGCGTCCTCGAGGACGCCGCACCAGGATTGCCGTACTGCGATCCCGATTGGCTCGGCGTAGTTCCGATACTGTAATTGTTCTGGTCTGCAATGCCCGTCGATTCGGTGCCACCCGCACTCGGCGTCCCGGATCCGGTCGGAGCAATCGGCGTCCGCAGCAGTGCATCAAACGAGTCCAAACGGATCTGCGGAGTCTGCACCGCAATTTGGTAATTCACGCCGTTCACATAGTTCAACCACTCGTTCGGCGCCACCTGCCCGCTCGAACTGAGCGAAATCAGCAGGCTGTTCGTCACATCGCGCTCAGTCATGCCAACCAGATTCGCCTTCGAACGATCGACGTTCACTTTAATTTCCGGATAGTCGACGACCTGGTGGACGTGCACATCCGCGGCGCCGGGCAGTGCGGCGATCTCCTTCTCGATCTTCTTCGCCAGCTTGTAATTCGCATCAGCGTCACGCCCCGTCACCTGCAAATCCACCGGAGCAGGCAAGCCGAAGTTGAGGATCTGATTCGTAATATTTGCGGCTTCGAAGAAGAACGAACAATCCGGGAATTTGGAACGCAGGCGCGCCCGCAGCAGAT